>JBLMWU010000243.1:0-89623 GCA_050257395.1 Gemmatimonadota bacterium
GCGGCCAGTGCCTCCATCGCCAGCCTGACCGCGGTCTCCAGCTGGGGGTCCCGCCCGGCCGCCCAGTCGGCCGGGGTGAGCACCACCTCCACGTCCGGGTCGACGCCGTGGTTCTCCACTCCCCAGCCGAAGCCCTCCAGCCAGATGGCGTACCGGGGCACGGTCATCGCGGTGCCGTCGACCAGGGTGTGGAACCCGTCGATGCCGATGACCCCGCCCCAGGTGCGGGTGCCGACCACCGGGCCGAGGCCGAGGATGCGGATGGCGGCGGTCACCATGTCGCCGTCCGAGCCCGCGAACTCGTCGGTCAGCGCGATCACCGGGCCTCGCGGCGCGTCCTGGGGGTAGGTCGCGGGGCGCAGGCCACGGCCGAGATCCCAGCCCATGATCCGCCGGGCCAGCTTCTCCACCACCAGCTCGGAGACATGGCCGCCGCGGTTGTGCCGCACGTCGATGACCAGCGTGTCCATGCCCATCTCGCCGCGCAGGTCGCGGTGCAGGTGGGCCCAGCCCTCGCCCATCATGTCGGGCACGTGCAGGTACCCGGCCCGGCCGCCGCTCAGCTCCCGCACCCGCCGCCGGTTCGCCGCCACCCAGTCCTGGTACCGCAGCCTGCGGTCGCTGGCCAGCGGTGTCACCACGATCCGCCGCTCGCCGTCCCCGGCGGACAGGGTCAGCTCCACCGGCTTGCGGGCCGCGCCGGCCAGCAGCGGCCCCGGCCCGGTGGCCGGGTCCACCGGCTGGCCGTCCACCGCCAGCAGCACGGTCCCCGGTTCCACCATCGCGCCGGCGACCGCCAGCGGTGACCGGGCGCGCGGGTCCGAGGACTCGGCCGGCAGCACCCGGCTCACCCGCCAGCTCCCGTCCGGCGCCTGTTCCAGGTCGGCGCCCAGCAGCCCGGTCCGGGCGCCGGGGGCGGCGCCGCTGCCAGCGGCGCGGACGTAGGCGTGCGAGCTGCCCAGCTCCCCGAACACCTCCAGCAGCAGGTCGGCGAAGTCGTCCGCGGTGGCCAGCCGGGGCAGCAGCGGCCGGTAGCTGGCAAGCACCGCGTCCCAGTCCACGTCGGCCAGGTCCGGCACCCAGAAGTCGTGCCGCATGAACCTGCCCGCCTCCTCGAAGGCGTGCTGGCGCTGCGCCGCCGGGTCGGCGAGGAACCGCGCCCGGGACAGGTCGACCCGGGTGACCGCCGGGTCCTCCGGTTCCTCCTTGCGCTCGGCGGGCACCACCCGCAGTTCGCTGCCGTCCCGGATGACCAGCTGGCTGCCGTCCCCGCTGACCTCGAACCAGTCCAGCTCGGCGACCAGCTCGGAGCACCGCTGCCGGGCGAAGTCGTAGCGCTCCAGCGCGGGCCGCGGGCGGTCGTCGTCCGGGTCGGCCTGCCCTTCGCCCAGCACCCCGGTGACCGGGTGCCGGAGCCAGGCGAAGCCGCCGGCCACCGCGCTCAGCGACGAGTACAGGGCCTCCGGCACCGGCATGGCCACGACCCTGGCACCCAGCCCGGTCAGGTCCACCGCTACCGGCGCGGGTTCCTGCCCCTCGCCCGGGGCCTGCTGCGCGCCGCCCGCCTGGCCGCTGGCCGGCTGGCCGCTGCCCGCCTGGCCGTCCCGCGCTCCCTGGCCCGCGCCCGGGCCGCCGCTGGTGCCGCTGCCCTGCTCCTCGTTCACCGCGCGGCCTTCCGGCAGCGGCGCGAAGGGGGACGGGGTGGCGGCCGCCAGCGGCACCAGGTAGGGGCGGCAGCCGTAGGGGAACGACAGGTCGAAGAAGTGCGCGTCGTAGACGGGGTCGAAGCTGCGCCTGGACAGGAAGGCCAGGTATTTCCCGTCCGCGCTGAACACCGGCTCGTCGTCGGCGAACCGCGCGTCGGTGACGTCCGCGGGCGGCGAGCCGTCCAGCCGGGCCAGCCGGATCCGGCTCAGCGGCCGCGGCCCCGGCTGCGACCAGGCCAGCCAGCGGGAGTCGGGGGCGAAGGACAGCCCGGTGACCGGCCCGTCGTCGGACTGCGCGAGCAGGGTGACCGCGCCGGTCACGATGTCGACCAGGTGCAGCCCGCCGTCCCGGGCCGCCACCGCGGCGGCGCCGCCGTCCGGGGCGGCGGCCAGCTCGCTCACCCGGCCGATGCCACCCGCGGCCAGCCGCCGCCGGCCGCCGCTGCCGTCGGCGGCCGCCACTTCCAGCGCGTCCGCGCCGCCGGCGTCGGTGACCCAGATGACCTGGCCGGTGTCCCCCAGGACCCGGGGCAGCCGGGCGCGCGCGTCCGCCGCCACACTCAGCGCCCGGGCCGGGCCGTCCCGGTGCGTGAGCCAGTGCACGGTGCCGCAGACCTCGATGGCGCTGGCGCGGCCGGACTGGTCACAGGACAGGCTGCCGAGCTCGTCTGCGGCCGACACGAGCCGGGGGGCGCGGCCGGTGACGGCCGTGCCGAGGGTGATCTCGAGCCGCCGGGGCTGGCTGTCCGCGGCCAGGCTGTCCAGCAGCCAGAGGTCACCCGCACACTGGTAGACCACCCGGTGGCCGTCCGTGCTGGCGTTGCGCGCGTAGAAGCCGTCGTGATCGGTGTGCCGCCGCAGGCCGGTGCCGTCCAGCCGGCAGGAGTAGACGTTGCCGGTGCCCTCGTGATCGGACAGGAACGCCAGCCGCCCGGCCACCAGCATCGGGCAGGCGAACTGGGCCGGCAGGCCGGCCAGCACCCGGGTGAAGCCCTCCCCGGTCCGGCTGCCGGGATCCGCCGGGGCCACCCAGAGGCGGCCCGCCGTCCCGCCCCGGTAGCCCTTCCAGTAGGCGGGATCCCGGCCCCCGCTGCCGTTCAGCAGGGCCACCGTGCCCGCCTCCACCGCCAGGTCCGCGACCGGGCCGAACGGCAGCCGGCGGGCGGCGCCGCCCGCGATCGGGATCACGTGCGCCCACGCGGACCGCTCGAACGGCGCGCCCGCGGCGGTCAGGGCGAGCACGTCGCCGTCCGGCGTCCAGCCCGCCACCCGGGTGGCCGGGTCGGCCCAGTGCGTCAGCCGCCGGCAGCGGCCGCCGTCGATGCCGGCCACCAGCACCTCGGGGTCGCCGTCCCGCCAGCTCGTCCAGGCGAGCGCGGCGCCGTCCCGGGAGAGGCGCGGGTGACTCACCGGGGCACGGTCGGCCGAGACGCGCCAGGCACGCCCGCCACCGGCCGGCGCGAGCCAGACATCATCATCGGCCGCAAATGCCAGCAAATCATCATGAAGATGGGGATAACGCAGGTATCCGGGTGAACTCACCGGCTCATCCTAAACCCGGCGGCTGCCGGCGTCCGGGAATGGCGCGGCGGCCATGCCGGGGGGCATCGCGGTATTTCCCGGCGGCCGCCGGCCCGGGTCTCCCGCTGCCGCAGCGGCCCTGGCAGTCCTGCCAGGGCAAATCCTGGCTGCACGCGGCCTGCCGCGGCCATTGTGGGCCGGTCCGGGCGCAATGCCGCTGGCCAGCAGCGCCTGCGAGTTGCACTAATTTGAGCGGATGTACCCGCCAGCGATCCTGCTAATCACCATAGTGCCGGCGTTTATTACTAAATGCAATCGTAGTTGCCTCGCTATTTTCCGGGCGACGTGAATTTCCCGTGTTGTGATTCTCACAAACACTTGTCTGCCTCGCCCGGCGGTGTAACAATCGCCTCATGGCAATCGCGCTGGGCAGCTCCGGTGAGGGAGCGGCACGGAGGCGGTCCGCAGGTCAGCGAGCACCAGCCAGAAGGGGGCACCTGCGGGCCGCAGACGGTCCCGGTGAAAGCCAGCCATACTCAGCCCCGCCCGCCGAGCCCGTTCTGGAAGCCGGCGGCGAGAGCGGCACCCTGGCATTAGCGCCAGCGCCGGAGCCGCTTGCGGAGGCCGATCCGGAGCCCGGCGAGCCGGAGAAAGCAAGTCCCGCCGGGCCAATCGATTCGCGGCTGCTCAAAAAGAGCTTCGCGCAGCTGGAGCCGCAATCAGATAAGGCAATGGCCGTTTTCTACGGCAGCCTCTTCGTGCGGCACCCGGAGTTCCGCGCGATGTTCCCGCTGGCCATGGACGGTCAGCGGCGACGGCTGTTCGACGGTCTCGCCCGCTCTGTCTGGGGCGCCGGCCAGCACCAGGCGCTCACGGACTACCTGCGCGACCTTGCCCGCGATCACCGTAAATTCGGCGTGACCGACAAGCAGTACCAGCCCTTCTGCGAGGCACTGCTGGCCAGCCTGCAGACCTCCGGCGGCAGCGCCTGGACCAGCGAGACCGCAGCGGCCTGGCGGGCCATGCTGGAGCACGTGGCCGCGCAGATGGCCGACGCCGCCCGCGCCGCGGCGGGCGAGCCTGCCTGGTGGCTGGGCGAGGTGGTGCGGCACGAGCGGCGGGGCCCGGATCTGGCCGTGCTGACCTTGCGGGCCGAGGCCGGCCAGCCGCTGCGCCACCAGGCCGGCCAGTACATCAGCGTGCAGGTGTCCCGGTGGCCGCGGGTCTGGCGCTGCTACTCCGTGGCCAGCGCGCCCCGCCCGGACGGGACCCTGGACCTGCACGTGCGGGCCGTGCCCGGGGGCCGGGTGAGCAGCCTGCTGGTCCACCAGACGCAGCCCGGTGACACACTGCTGCTGGGCCCTGCCCGGGGCGCCATGACCCTGGCCGCGGCCGCGGGCCCGGGCAGCATTCTGTGCGTGGCGGGCGGCACCGGGCTGGCCCCGCTCAAGGCGCTGGCCGAGGAACTGGCCGGGGCGCCTGGCCCGGCGCCGCGGGCCGTGCGGCTGCTGGCCGGGGCGCGCCACGAAAACGACCTGTACGACCTGCCAGCGCTGCGGCAGCTGGAGGCGGCCTGCCCCTGGCTCACCGTGGTCCCGGTCGTCGTCCCGCCCGGCGGCCCGGCTGCCGCCCGGGAGGCGATGCCCGCGGCCGCGGCCGCCCACCTGACGCCGGACACCAGCGACATCTTCGTGAGCGGGCCGGACGGGATGGTCCGGGCGGTCACCCGGCAGCTGGCGAGCCTGGCGCCTGGCACCCGCATCCACGCCGACAGCCTGCGCCCCTGGCGGCCTGACCGGCGGCGGCACGGCGACCGGGACGGCGGCGCGGCGGAGCCGCCCGCAGCTGCGGCCGGGGCGGCGGCGGGGGACGCCCCGGCCGCGGACGCCCCGCCGGGCGGCGGCTGCCCCTACGCGGGCCGGGTCATCAGCTGACGGTGCTGGGCTGCCTGCGGGCGGCCTGGCGCCCGGCGTCCGCGGCGATGGTGGCCGCGGCCGCGCGCATGATGTGCGCGACGAACGGGCGGATCAGCCGCCAGTACCGGGCGAACCTGCGCCGGGATGCCGGATCGGTGGTGGCGACCCGGCACTCATAGGTCAGCAGCGTCCGGCCGGTGCCATAGGGGCGCACCGTGAAGTTGCAGCCGATCTTGCCGTAGCCCGGCTGGGCGAACCCCGCGAACTCGGCCCGGGGCACGTCGCGCCAGGTGATCGACGGCTGCCAGAACTTCCCGACCGCGCCGAACGCGATCTCGTAGCCCTCCTGCTCCCCCAGCGACAGCCAGCCGGGCAGCCCGCCGCCCTGGCTCAGCCGCAGGCTCGTCAGCGCGGGCGGCGGCTCACGGCGCAGCCGGGCGGGCAGCCCGCGCAGCCAGATCGACAGGTCGGTCAGCGGTGTGTGCACACTCATGAAATCCAGGTCCCGCGCTGCCCGCCAGGTGGTCAGCGGATCAGCGGCCACCACCTGGTGCACCGCGATGCTGACGTCGAAGACCGGCAGCTGCTCATCGAGGATCATCGGCGCGGCTTCCACCGGTCTCACCCCCCTCCTCGTTGCTTTCCTCCCATCCGATCCAGCCCCGGCCGTGCCCGGTCAGGGCCGGTGGGCCCGCCCGCCGGGGCCGTTGGTGCCTGCTGCCCGGCCGCCGCGGGCCGGCGCGCGGGTCGCCGTTCACCCTGCCCGCGGGCGGCCCGCCGCTATCATCGGTACCGGGCCGGGGCCTGCTGCGTGCACGGCCCGCCCGGAACTCGCAGGCCGTGTCGGGAGGATGTCCTTGGCCAGGGGGCTCAACTCGCTGCCGGGAACGGTGACCGGCCCGCCTGCTCTGGTCAACAGCGGCCTGTTCGCGGATGCGTCCAACTTCGAGCTGCGGTTTGTGGAGGACTACGAGCGGATCACCGACATCGTCGGCGCGCTCCGCACGCTCGGCCTCAAGGTCGTTCTCACCAGCGGCTCCTTTGACATCATCCACGAGGGCCACTCCATGTACCTGGAGGCGGCCCGGCGGATGGGCGACTTCCTGATCGTCGGCGTGGACAGCGACGAGAAAATCCGGGCCCGCAAGGGGCCGCACCGGCCCGCCGTGCCGGAGATGGAGCGGCTGCGGATGGTGACCCATCAGCGCGGGGTAGGGCTGGTCACCCTCAAGCACCTGCACCACCCGCGGTGGGCCCTGATCCGGGCGGTGCGGCCGGATGTGCTGGTCGCCACCGCCGACACCTACACTCCCGCCGAGATCGCGGAGCTCGAGTCCGCCTGGTGCGGCCGGGTGGAGGTGCTGGAGCGGATGGCGACCGTCAGCACGTCGGCCCGGCTGCGGCGGATCCAGCTTGGCCTGGCTGAGCCGCCGGCTTCCCCTTGAAGCAGATCCTGCTCTACCTGCCGGTGATCCACGCCGGTTACGAGGAGTTCCTCGCCCGCCACCCGGACGCCGCGGAGATTCTGCTGCTGGGCGCCGGCTTCCGCGAGCACTACCCCAGCCTGGCCAAGGACATCCGGGCGCTGCCGCCGGACCGGGCCGCGCGCTACCTGGCCCTGCTCCCGGGCCGCCCGCCGGTGCGGGTCGCCGAGCCGGCCGACCTGCCCGCCGCCGTGCGCGGCGAGGTGCTGGTGCTGCCCGACGAGGAGGTCATGCGGGACCTGGCGGCCCGTTACCGGCTCGGCGACCACCGCGCGCTGGTGTTCGACCGGACCTTCCTGCGCTGGGACCGGGACTGGAGCCGGGCCATGGCGCCTGCGGGCTTCGACACCGAGGTCACCACCGCCGACCTGCCCCGCGAGCTGCTGGGCCGGGCCTGGCAGCTGTCGGCCCGCAGCTCGGACTGGTGGCGCCAGGTGGGGGCGGTGGCCGCCCGGGAGCGCCGGGTGCTCGGCTGCGCCTGGAACCGGCACCTGCCGACCGAGTACGCCCCGTACTTCAGCGGTGACCCGCGCGACAGCTTCGGGCGCGGCGTCCGGGCCGACCTGTCCACGGCCATCCACGCGGAGGCCGCGCTGATCGCTGCCGCTGCCCGCGACGGCACCGCGCTGGCCGGGGCCGACCTGTACACCACCACGTTCCCGTGTCCCGGCTGCGCCCGCCTGATCGCCGGGGCCGGGTTCGCGCGCTGTTTCTTCGCGGGCGGCTATTCGCTGCTCGACGGCGAGCAGGTGCTGCGGGCCGCCGGGGTGGCGCTGATCCGGGTGGCGGACCCCGATCCGGTCACGCCGGGCGGGCGCTGAACCGCATCCGGACCGGCGGCGCACCGCCGCCCGGGTCGCCCACCAGGACGTGGGCGTGCACGTGCCGGATGGTCGCGCCGGTGAACCGGCAGTCGCCGTTGCGCACGCCGAGCCCGTAGTACCGCAGGCCGTAGCGTTCGCGCACCGCCCCGAGCGCGGTCCAGAAATCCTGCTGCGCGTCGCCGGGCAGGTCCAGCAGGTCCCCCACGTGCTGGTCCGGGACCAGCAGCAGGTGCAGGGCGGTCCCGGCGTACGGGAACTCGTTCGGGGTCACGGCCCAGTGCCGGGTGCGCAGCAGGACCTGCTGGCGCTCGTGCTGGCGCAGCCCGTCCGGGCAGAACAGGCAGATGCCGCGGGCCTCCAGTGACCGCATCTCCGCCAGCTGCTCCTGGGTGCGGACGTTCTCGAAGCAGTAGTGGCTCACGGCGACACGGGGATCGCGGGCAGGGAGGGGTGGGGGTCGTAGTCGCTGAGGGCGAAGTGCTCGGGCCGGAAGTCGTGGATGTCGCCCACCTTCTGCCCGAGCTCGTTGAGCTGCACCGTGGGCAGCCGCCGCGGCTCCCGCGCCGCCATTACCCGGGCGCTGTCCACCTGGTCGGTGTAGATGTGCGCGTCGGAGATCGTGTGGTAGTACGCGGCCGCGGGGATGCCGGTGAGCTGCTCCAGCATGAGCAGCAGCGCCGCGTACTGGATCATGTTGGCGGGCACGCCGACCGGCACGTCCCCGGACCGCTGGAACATGTGCAGGTGCAGGCCGCTGGCGAGCACCCGGACATGCACCCAGCCGTGACACGGCGCGATCGTGGTCTGCGGGGTCTTGCCGCGGCCGCGGACCTGGTACTGCGGGATCCACGGGGACACGAAGTGGGTGCGGTCGCCCGGCAGCTCGGTGAGCTGCTCGACCAGGTGCGCGAACTGGTCGAAGGAGCCGCCCTCGCCGGTCGGGAAGCGCCGGAACGCGCCGCCGTAGGAGCCCGGCCCCAGTGAGCCGGGCGGCAGGCCGCGCTTGGCCGTCTTCTCCTCCGTGGCCCAGGGCTCCCACCAGTCGCAGCCGAACTCGGCCAGCTCGGCCAGGGTGGTGGCGCCGTTGATGAAGGCGCACAGCTCACCGATGGGCTTGCGCCAGAACGACTTCATGCTCCGCTCGGTGATCATCGGGAAGCCGTTGGCCAGCTCGAACCGCATGGTCTGCTGCATGAGGGTGAGCGCGTCCGGCCCCTGCCGGGTGGGCACCGGCTCGCCGCCGGCCAGGATCCGCTCCAGCAGCTCCCGGTACTGCCCGTCCGGCTCCCGCTGCGCGGGCTCGCGGTAGTGCATGCCCAGCCTCCCGTCACCCGGCCATCCGGCGGATGAGGCCATCGCGCCGTGGCCCGACTCCCCTGCCACGGCACCTTACCGGCGCCGGGCGGCAGCGGGGGCCGCGGCGGCGCGCTGGGCTCAGCCGGCGGCCGCGCCCAGGTCAGCGAGACCCAGTCCGCGGGGCGGGACACGCTGACCGCGGGCAGGGTCTGGGTCGCCTGCTTGCTATCCCGCCCCGGGAAACGGTGTCAATGGCCGGCGCTGGCGCGGGCCCGGCACAGGCGCAGCACGTTCGCCACCACCTGGTGCCCGGACCGGCCCGCGGCGGTCAGGATCGACTCCGGGTGGAACTGCACCGCCCACCGCCCCGCCGCCGGGTCCTCGATCGCCATCACCACCCCGTCGGGGGTCACGGCCGTCACCGCGAAGTCGCCCTTCACCTGCTCGGGCACTGCGTGCAGGGAATGGTACCTGGCCGCGATGAACTCCGGGGGCAGCCCGCCGAGCAGCCCGCCCTCCTCGCTGGTGCGCAGGATCCGGCCGGGCTTGCCGTGCACGGGCTCGGTGAGCAGGCCCAGCTCGCCGCCGGCGTGCTCCACCATGGCCTGCAGGCCCAGGCACACCCCGAACACCGGCAGCCGCCTCGTGTCGAGGTGGGCCAGCAGCTCCCCGCACGCGAAGTCGGAGGGCCGCCCCGGGCCGGGTGACAGCACGACGAGGTCGGGCCGGTACCCGTCGAGCACGGCCGGGTCCAGCCCGGCCCGCAGGGTGGTGACCTCGGCGCCCTGCTCGCGGAAGTAGCCCGCCAGGGTGTGCACGAAGGAGTCCTGGTGGTCCACCAGCAGCACCCGCATGCCCTCGCCCGGCAGCGCGGCCGCCGCGCTGGCCGCGGCGGTCCCGCCCGCCGTGGCGGCGGCGCCGTCCGCGGCCGGGCCTGCCGCTTCCGCCAGGGTCTCCAGCAGCGCCCGGGCCTTGAGCTCGGTCTCGCGCTCCTCGGACATCGGGTCGGAGTCGAACAGCAGCGTGGCCCCCGCCCGGATCGCCGCCACCCCGCCCTGGATGTGGGCGGTGCGCAGGGTCAGCCCGGTGTTCATGGCGCCGTCGAAGCCGATCATCCCGACCGCCCCGCCGTACCAGCGCCGCGGGCCGCCCTCGTGGTCCTCGATGAACTGCATGGCCCAGGTCTTGGGGGCGCCGGTGACGGTCACCGCCCACATGTGGGTCAGGAACGCGTCGAGCGCGTCGAGGCCCGGCCGGAGCCGGCCCTCGATGTGATCGACCGTGTGGATAAGCCGGCTGTACATCTCGATCTGCCGGCGGCCGATCACCCGCACGCTGCCCGGCACGCAGACCCGCGACTTGTCGTTGCGGTCCACGTCCGTGCACATGGTCAGCTCGGACTCCTCCTTCGCGGAGTTGAGCAGGGACCGGATGTTCTCGGCGTCCTCAAGCGGGTCGGCGCCGCGGCGGATGGTGCCGGAGATCGGGCAGGTTTCCACCCGGTCCCCGGCGACCCGCACGTACATCTCGGGGGACGCCCCGACCAGGCACTCCCCCTCCCCCAGGTTGAAGAAGAACTCGTACGGGGCCGGGTTGCGCTGGCGCAGCCGCTGGTAGAAGGCGGACGGGGAGGGGCACGGGGCCCGGAACACGTGGCTGGGCACCACCTCGAACAGGTCGCCGCGGGCGAAACGCTCCCGGGCCTGCTCCACGATCCGGGCGTAGGACCCGGGCACCGGCCGGTCCGGCGCGGCCGGGTGCCCGCCGCCGCCGGCGGCCGGCGACGGCGGCGTGACCCTGGGCAGCCCCTCCGTTGACCGGCCGCCGGCGGTGAACTCATACCGGTAGCGCATGGCGGTCTCCCGCTTGCGGTCCAGCACGTACAGCTCGTCCGGCAGGTGCAGTACCAGGTCGCGCTGGCTGCCGGGGCGGTCGTGGCGCAGCCGCACCGGCTCGAACTGGAAGGCCAGGTCGTAGCCGAACGCCCCGTACAGCCCGAGGTGCGGGTCGCCGGCCGCGAACGCGGCGATGATCTCCCGGATGGCGGAGAAGACGGTCGGCCGGCGGCTCCGGTCCTCTTCCGCGGCCAGCCCTTCCGGCTCCGGGATGACCACGGTCACCTCGCCGGGGACGGCCGTCCCGGCCGGCTGCCCCGCCCGCTGCAGGGCCGCCCCGAGCACCGGCAGCAGCACCCCGCCGCGCTCGTTCAGCGCCCGGGCGGTGATCCGCCTGCCGCAGGCGACGATCTCCGCGCAGGGGTCGGTGTAGGCCAGGTGCCAGCGGCTGTACCGCCCCGGGTACTCCATGCCGGAGCTGAGCACGCCGCCACGGCGGCTGTCGGCCTGAGCGCAGATGCCGTCCAGGTCCTCCGCCCGGAACGGCTCGGCCAGCCTGGTCACCGCCACCCCGGCCGGGGTGACGAAGGCGGTGCGGGCGGGGGCGGGCTGATCCCCCGCTGGCGTCTGCTGATCTGATGCTGCCGGGTCCACCTGGGCTCCCTGCCTCGGGCCCGGCCAGCCGGTGAACGCAGAAGCGACCACCGTGACCGGGCGGTCGCTTCTGGATGACGCGTGCGTGCGAGCCAGGAACCGCCTACCGGCGGCGCCACCACTGGCTGGTCAGGCAGGCTCGCATGCGGCGAGCTTACCGGACGCGGCCGGTCAGGCCAACGCGAACACCACGGTTACCGTGACGCTGAGTTGCTGGGTGCCGGGTGACACCGGCACGCTTGACCGGCTGCCCGCCGCCGCCATGGGAAACTCCGGCAGCGGCTGGGCGGGGGCGGCCTCGGACACGCTCATCGCCGGGCCCAGCGCCCGGCCCAGCGCCCGGGCTTCCTGGGCGGCCTTCACCTTCGCGTTCTGCACCGCCCTGATCCGGGCGGTGGACAGCAGCGCGCTGGTGTCGTTCATGCTGAGCGAGACCCCGTCCACCACGGTCGCGTTGCCGCCCGCCCGCACCGCGGCGCTGATCTGGCTCCCGGCCGCCCCGAGGTCACGCAGGGTCACCTGAATGGACTCGCTGACGCTGTAGCCGGCCGGCACCGGCGAGTTGCCGGTGTACTGCGGCTGGATGGACAGGCCGGAGGTCTGCACGCCGGACGCCGGCACCCCGCGGCGGCCCAGCGCGGCGGTCACGGCCCGCACCGCCCGGTTGGCCCGCTGCAGCGCGGCGGCCACCGAGCCGCCGCTGGTCTGCACGCCCATCGAGAGCGTCAGCTGGTCGGGGGTGCCCGAGCCGGTGCCGGTGCCGGTGACCGTGATCCGGCCCGCGGCCGTCCCGCCGCCGGCGGTGCCGCGGGCGGCGCCGCCCGCGGCGGCACTGCCCTGGCCCGCGCCGAGCAGGAAAGAAGCGATCAGCAGGGCGGCGGCTGCCGCGCCGGCCAGCAGCGAGCGCTGGATGACAGAGAGCTTGACCGGCATCGGGGACTCCGTTCCGCGGGGTTGATGATCGCTTCGACGCACCAGACCCACTGTCCGGTTCCGCCCCATCGGTCAGCTTCTGCCCCTCCCGTGCACCTCTTCCGGCTCCATCGCGCCAGGGGTCTGCCGGGTCTCGGTCCGGACGATGGAGGAACTGCTCAGCACCGCGATGCCCACCACCGCGACCACCCCGCCTGCCAGCTGGAGCGCCAGGTGACCGGGGGAGGAAGCCAGCTTCTCCCCGAACACGGTGGCGCCGATGACCACCGCCGACACCGGTTCCACGGTGTCGATGACCGGCAGGCTCAGCGACAGCGCGCCCGCACCGTAGGCGCTCTGGCCGAACAGGGCCCCCAGGATCGCCGCGCCGAGCAGGGCGTACGGCTCCCAGGCGAACAGCACAGCGCCACCCCGGGCCGAGATGATGTCGACCGTGCTCTTGGTCAGCGCGTCGAGCAGGCCGTAGAAGCAGGCCGCCGCGGCGGCCAGCCAGATCACCCGGGCACGGCCGCGGACCCGCAGCGCGGCCACCGCCGACCCGCCAGCCAGCACCGCGACGGCCGCGAACACGGGCATCCAGGCCACCAGGCCGGGCGCGCTGCTGCCGCCGGTGGGCGGGGAGACCACGAGGAAGACCGCGATCCCCGCGGTGACCATCAGCGCCCCGGCAGCGTCCCGCCGGGTCAGGCCGCGCCGGTTGCGGCGGGCGATGAAAGGCAGCGCGAACAGCACGTCGGTGGCGGCCAGCGGCTGGACCAGGGTGAGCGGCCCGAACGCCAGCGCCACGCCCTGGATGACGAACGAGCCCATGGCCAGCAGGACCCCGCCGACCCAGCGGGGCTGGCGGAGCAGGGACAGCAGCAGCCGGAAGCGCAGGATCCGCTCGCCGGACTCCCGGGCGACCCCCTGCTGGACCAGCGAGCCGAGGGCGAAGCAGCAGGCCGCGCACAGGGCGCCCACCACCGCGATAGCCGTCCCCACCAGTCCGCCCCTCCCCTCGCCCTGCTCCTCTCAGGCGACCAGAGCGCCCCGCCGCTAACCAGGGCCGATGGTCCCGCCCGGGGACGGGTGTCCCGGCCGGCCCGGCCGTTGGCCCGCCGGGCCCGTGCAGAAGGTCCCTATTCAGGCCGCCGATGACGTGCGAATCTGCTCGTATGAGCCTCAGATTCCCGCACCGCGGCACCAGCGGGCATTCCGCCACCCCCGCCCCCGGGCAGGGGTCCCGCCAGCCCTCCGGTGCCCCGCAGCCGGCGGACTCGCCTGCCAGCTACCCCGACCGGGCCTGCTGCTGCCCGGCAAGGCCGCTGGTCAAGGTCGTCATGCCGGCCAGCGCCACCCGTCCCCCAGTGGACCTGTGGCTGTGCGGGCACCACTGGCGGGCTTCCCGCGCGGCCCTGACCAGCGCGGGTGCCGTGGCCTACGACCTGACCCCGGCCGAGACCGAGCCGTCCGCCGCCCGCCAGGGCGCCGCGGTCTGACGCTCCGCCCGGACCGGGAAGCGGGGCCCCCCGCCCGGGGGCCCCGCTTCGCTTTCCTGCCGTGCCGCCTGCGGGGCGTTCCCGGCGGCGGGCCGGTGCGGTCAGCCTGCCGGGGGCGGCCCGGCGGGCGGCGGCCCCGCGGCTGGCGGGCCGGGTGCCTGCCAGGCTGCCGGGCGGCGCCCGGCCAGCCGGACCGGGATCACGATCAGCGCGATCGCCGCGGCTGCCACCACCACGCCGGCCACCAGGAACCCGACGGCGATCCCGGTCAGCGCCGGCACCGTCGCGCCGGCGTCGGCGGTCACGGCCACGCCGGGCGCGGCGCTGGTGTTCATGACCACGGCGATCCAGTCACCGCTCTGCGCGCGCCAGGTCAGGGTCTGCGTGCCGGACCCGCTCACCTGGGCGGCCCAGATCTGCCGGGACAGCGGCGCCGCCGGGCTCGCGTTCCCCTCATGCTGGAGGTAGGTGACCCCGTGGCCGCCGGGGAACCCGGTCACCGTCGAGTAGCGGGCCCCGGCCAGGTACGACCGGACAGAGGCGGCGGGCGCGATGCCGACAAAGACGGGGCGCGCAGGGTCGGACGGGGTGACCCGGAACCGGACCGTCCCGAGCCAGGAGGTGCCCGCCCAGTCCGTGCTGCCCGGCCCCAGGTTGACCACGTCGCTGGTGACCGCGTAACCGCCGCTCCCCAGCGGCCGGCTGGAGGTCGTCAGGAAATCGCCGCTGCGCTGGCTCTGGTCGGCCCACAGCAGGACGCCGCCGACCACGAGCAGCCCTATCGAGATCAGCGCCAGCACGGCGCCGAACACCACGGAGACGATGCGGCCCCCGGTCCAGGCCGGGCGCTGGCGGTACGCGGCCGGCGCGGGCGGCCAGCCCCCGGCGCCGGAAGTATTGGTAGCCATAGAAATCCCCCTTTGTGACGCTAATGCCCGCCAGGGCCGCGGGCTCAGGGCCTGATGGCCCCGGGCAGCGGGCCATTCGGCAATGGCCGCCGGGCCCCGCTGGCACGAGCCTGGGATCGGCCGGTGTCACAGATCCCGGGAGCGGCCATGTCCGTCATGCAGGTGAGCGCGCTAACCAAGATCTACCCACGGGGTCACGTCGGCATCTCCGGCCTGGACCTGGCCGTGGAGCACGGCGAGGTCTTCGGTTTCCTGGGCCCGAACGGCGCTGGCAAGACCACCACCCTGCGCTGCCTGATGGGCCTCATCCGCCCGACCAGCGGGCAGGCCGAGATCTTCGGCCGCGACCCGCAGCGGGACGTGGCCATCCGCCGCGACATCGGGTACCTCCCCGGGGAGCTGGCCCTGTACGAGAACCTGTCCGGCCGGGCACTGCTGGGCTGGCTGGGCCGCCTGCGCGGGGTCACCGACCTGCGGCCCGGCCTGGAGCTGGCCGAGCGGCTCCGGCTCGACCTGGGCAGGCACGTGCACGACCTGTCCCGCGGCAACAAGCAGAAGCTCGGGGTGGTGCTGGCGCTGATGCACACCCCGGCGCTGGCGCTGCTGGACGAGCCGACCAGCGGCCTCGACCCGCTGGCCCAGCAGGAGTTCGCCGCGATCGTCGGCGAGGCCGCCGCGGCCGGCCGGACCGTCGTGCTGTCCTCCCACGTGCTCTCGGAGGTGGAGCAGGTGGCTGGCCGGGTGGCGATCCTGCGGGAGGGCGAGCTGGTGGTGGTGGACTCGGTGGCGGCGCTCAAGCGCCGGGCGCTGCGCCGCTTCCAGCTCGAGTTCGCCGCGGCGCCCGACCCGGCGCCGTTCCAGGCCGCCGCCGGGGTCCGGGAGGCGGCCCCGGCCGGGCGGTTCCTGAACTGCGCGGTGACCGGCCCGGTCGGCCCGCTGCTGCGGGTGGCGGCCGGCGCGGGCCTGGTCAACGTCATCAGCCACGAGCCGGACCTGGAAGAGATCTTCCTCTCCTACATGAAGGGCGGTGACGGTCATGGTGCTGCCGGTGGCAGCCAAGACGCTGCGTGACCACCGCCGGGGGATCCTCGGCTGGGGCGCCGCCCTGGCGCTGCTGGCCATCATGGACCTGGCGGTGTTCCCCACGGTGCACAGCCAGGCGGGCCAGATGCAGCAGGTCCTCAAGGCTTACCCGGAGGCGCTCAAGGCGATGTTCGGGCTCGGCGCCGACTTCGGCACCGGGCCGGGATACTTCGACGCCGAGTTCTTCTCGTTCCTGGGGCCGATGGTGGTGCTGGCGATCGGGATCGGCTTCGGGGCGGGCGCGACCGCGACGGAAGAGGAACGGGGAACCATCGACTGGCTCCTGTCCGCGCCGCTGAGCCGGGCCCGGGTGATGCTGGAGAAGAGCCTGGGCGTGCTGGCGGCCGTGCTGGCCGCCGGCCTGGCCCTGGCGGCCGTGCTGCTCATCGGGTCCCCGGCCGGCGGGCTCGGCCTCAGCATCGGCGGGATCTTCGCCGCGTGCGCCACCCTGGTCCTGCTCGGCTGGGTGTATGCCGCGATCGCGCTGGCGGCGGGCGCCGCCACCGGGCACCGCTGGGCCGCCACCGGGGTCGCCGTGGGCCTGGGCCTGGCTGGCTACCTGCTGACCTCGCTGGCCCGGATCGTGCCAGGACTGGAGTCCTGGCGCTGGCTGTCCCCGTTCACCTGGTACGCGTCCGGCGACGCCCTGCGCGGCACCATGCACGCGGGCTACCTGGCCGCCCTCGCCGCGACCACGCTGGCCTGCCTGGCCGTGGCCGTCGTCACCTTCCGGCGCCGCGACCTCGGCACCTGACCGGAGGCCGCGGGGCGGGTCAGCAGGCCTGGCCGAGCGGGCCGGTCAGCAGGGCCGGGCCGAGGGCGGCCCAGGCGCCGCCGTAGTAGGTCGGATGGCTGCGCTGATCGTGACCGGCCTGCCGCAGCAGCCGCTGGCTGACCCGCGGCTGGCCGGCCGCCCGGGCGGCCGCGGCCGCCGCCACCAGCGGCAGCGGGGCCGGCGCAGGGTCGAGCACGGCTCCGTCGGGATGCAGCGCCTGCGCCTGGCTGCGCCCGGCCGGGCGCAGCAGCGCCCACCAGCGGGCAGCCAGGCCCCGGGCCCGCGGGTCGCACGAGGCCGCGAACCAGGCGACCGTCCGCTGGGCGTCCAGGCCGTACTGGGTCTGCGGCTGGCTGCCGTCCGGCGCGGGCTCCGGCGCCAGTCCCCCGGCGGCGGTCAGTTTCGCCCAGTCGGGCGGCAGCGCCCTGCCACCCCCGGTCAGCCGCCCGGCCAGCGCCACGGCACCGGCTGCCAGCCGCTGCCACCGGCTGTCGCCCGTGAGCCGGGCCAGGCCGGTCAGCGCGGGCAGCGCCCAGTAGCTGGGGTCGAGGCTGGCCGGGCGGCCGGTGGCCCACGGCCCGGCGGCCAGCACCGGGACGCCGCCCGGTCCTGTTGTCACCTCGTGCGCCAGCACGGCAGCGGCCACCCGCCGGCCGTCCCGGTGCCGGGCGGCGGCATCCGGCCCGTGGTAGCGCAGCAGCGCCCAGGCCATGAGCAGGTCGGCGTCGCTGGCGGCCTGCTGGCTGAGCTGCCGCCCGGCCGCGCTGGCGTGATAGGCGAACAGCCCGCTGGGCAGCTGCAGGTGCGTGCGGGTCCACTGCCAGATCCGGCCGAATTCGGCGGGCTTCCCGGCGACCTCGGCCAGCAGCAGGCCGTAGGCCTGGCCCTCGCTCACCGTGTCGCCGCCCTGATCCGGGCGCGTCACCCTGCCGTCCGGCCGGGCGAACGCGTCCAGGAACCCCGAAGCTCTGCCCCGCGTGGCCGGGGAACCGCCTGCCGCGGTCGCACCCGAGCAGGCGGTCACGGGAAGGGCGGCCAGCAGGCACAGCGCGGGAACGGCGGCCGTAGACCGCCAGCACCACGGCGATGACCGCCATGGCCAGGCCGACAATGGCGGCGGTCAACGAGTTGCTGGCGCTCTGCCACGGTAAGGCCGGGCGATGCGCGGCGGCCTGCTGCGCGCTGGGTTGCATCCGATGACGTAGCTTGCACGCACCGTATCCCTTCAGGAGCGTCGCCAACTCCAGGTCCGTCGGAGCAGCAACACGGATATATACGAACATGCTAGCGAATCAGATGCCTTGTTCCGCTGGCTTTGCTGACACTTCGCGGGAAACTGTCCCCACACACGAGGGGCCCGGCCAGGAGCCGCAGGAACCAGGGTGCAGTTGCGTCCACTTCCCGGGGTGATAGGCGTACAAGATGGGCGTGTGGCCAGCCGGCGACGTGCAAGCCCTGAGGGGGCGCGGTGAGTGAGCGAGCAGAGATCACGATCACCGTCAACGGTGAGATTCACCAGGCCGCGCCGGAGACAGGGCAGAGCCTGCTGGAGCTGCTGCGGGAGGACCTGGGGATCACCGGGCCCAAGCTCGGCTGCGGCGAGGGAGCGTGCGGCGCGTGCACGGTGCTGCTCGGCGGGCGGCCCGTGACCGCCTGCACGGTCCCGGCCGCGGACGCGGCGGGCCAGCAGGTGACGACCGTGGAAGGGCTCGCCGGGGACGGTGTGCTGCACCCGGTGCAGCAGGCGTGGCTGGAGACCGGCGCGCTGCAGTGCGGGTACTGCACGCCCGGCTGGCTGACCGCGGCCGCCGCGCTGCTCGCCGGGACCGCCCGCCCCAGTGACGAGCGCATCGCGGCCGCGCTCGGCGGCCACATCTGCCGCTGCTGCACCTACCCGCGGATCCGGCGGGCCGTGCACCGCGCAGCCGAGCTGATGGACCAGCCGGAGCTGCTGCAGCCGGTCCCGGCGGACGCCGGGACCGGCTGCAGGCACGGCGCAGGCCGCCGGGGGGCCGCCGTGGGACCAGGTGCCCGCCGATGAGCGGCGGTACTTCCCGGCGCTGCCGGACGGGCTGACCGTGTGGGCCGGCACCTCCACCCCGTTCCGGGCCCGCAGCGAGCTGGCGGACGTGCTGGCGGTACCGGAGGCGGACATCCAGGTGATCGTGCCGGACTTCGGCGGCAAGCACGGAGCCAGCGTGGCGCTGGAGGCGGCCCGGCTGGCCCGGGCCGCTGGCCGCCCGGTCCGGGTGCAGTGGACGCGGGAGGAGGAGTTCCGCTGGGCCTACCTGCGCCCGGCCGCCGTCATCGACGTGGCGAGCAGCGCGGACGAGTCCGGCCAGCTCACCGGGTGGTCGTTCACCAATATCAATTCCGGGCAGGCCGGGATCATGACCCCGTACCGGGCCGGGGCGCAGCGCATCGTGTTCCAGCCGGTCCGCTCGCCGCTGCCGCAGGGCTCCTACCGCGCGCTGGCCGCCACCGCGAACCACTTCGCGCGCGAGTCGCACCTGGACGAGCTGGCCCACCTGCTGGGCGCCGACCTGCTCGCGTTCCGCCTGCGCCACCTCGGCGACGACCGGCTCACCGCGGTGCTGCGCGCGGCGGCGGGCCGCATCCGCTGGGACCGGGCCGGCGGCCAGGACGGCCGGGGCGTGGGCATCGCCTGCGGCATCGAGAAGGGCGGCCGGGTGGCCACCGCGGCCGAGGTCGGCGTGGCCCCGGACGGCGCGCTCACGGTGCACCGGCTGGTCACCGCGTTCGACTGCGGGGCGGTGCTGAGCCCCGGCACCCTCGCCAACCAGGTCGAGGGCGCCACCGTGATGGCCCTCGGCGGGGCGCTCTTCGAGCACATCGACTTCGCGGACGGGCGCATCCTGAACGCGTCCCTGTCCGCCTACCGGGTCCCGCGGCTTGCGGACGTGCCGGAGGTGGAGGCCGTGCTGCTCGACCGCCCGGACGAGCCGCCGGCCGGCGGTGGCGAGACGCCGCTGGTGGCGGTGGCCCGCCATCGCGAACGCGGTCTTCAGCGCGGCCGGGATCCGGCTCCGGTCGCTGCCGCTCGCGCCGCAGGGCTCGGTCCGCGGCTGAAGCGCCGCGCCGCGGCCCGGTGCGCGGCATCGGGCAGCGGCTACCGGGGGAAGTTGCCGGCGATCCGCTCCATCAGCGCGTTGTCTTCCCGGATCTCCTCGCTGGTCGGCGCCAGTGCGATGATCGCCGCCAGGATGAACGCCAGGATGCTGATGCCGAGGATGAGCGGCAGCAGGAAGGAGGTGGGGCTCGCCCCGGAGAGCGGGGCGGCGGCGGTGATGCCGGGCGCCCGGGTCACCCCGCAGACGTTGAACGCGGCGATGCCGGTGTAGTGCATCGCGCTGACCGCCACGCCCATCACGAGTGCGGCGCCGAGGGTGACCAGCAGCCCCTGCAGCCGCAGCGCGGCCGCGAGCGCCGCGGTGCCCGCGACACAGGCGATCGCCACCGAGGCCGCCACCAGCGGGATGTTGTAGCGGATCTGGACGTGGTCCACCATCGCCGCCATGCCCAGGTAGTGCATGGCCGCGACGCCGAAGCCGATGACCAGGCCGCCGGTCAGCAGCGGGCGCAGGCCGCTGCCCATGCCCGCGATGAGCAGGCCGGCGCTGACGACCACCACGGCGATCACCATCGACGCGATGGTGACCGGCACGTTGTAGCGCAGCGGCTCGCCCGGGATAGTGAAGCCGAGCATGGCGATGAAGTGCATGACCCAGATGCCCGCGGTGCCGATCGCCACCCCGGCGAGCAGCAGCCACCGCACCCTGGCGGCGCCCTGGTGCGCCTGTGCACGGGTGGCGCACCGCAGGCCGAGGAAACAGCCCAGGAACGAGATCACGTAGGCGAGGAGCGGCGTGAGCACCCCGTACGAGAAGTTGTGGACTTCGATCATGCGCGAAAACTCCGCTCTGATATCAGGCAAATCACCGTAATCCGCCGACATCCTTGCAGAATGTGGCCCGGCCTGACCGGCCTACCGCGAATGCCGTCGGGTTTTTCTCAGCCGTAACCCCGTGCAGCGCGTGACGGCGGGTCAGATCTGCATGCCGCCATCGACCGGGAGTGTGATCCCGGTCACGAACGAGCTGTCCGCGCAGGCCAGGTACAGCACGGAGCGGGCGATCTCCTCGGGGCGGGCGTGCCGCGCCATCGGGATCATGGCGTTGAAGAGCTGGGCCGCCATCTCGGCGGGCGCGCCGGTGGCGGTCACCTCGATGTCCCGCTGGAACGCGGTGTCGGTCGGGCCGGGGTGCAGCGTGTTGACGCGGATCCCGCGCGACACCGCCTCCTTGGCCGCCACCCGCATGAGCCCGACCTGGGCGTGCTTGGCGGTGGCGTAGCCGGCGATGCCCGCGTCGGCGGTCAGCCCCACCACGCTGGAGTTGATGATCACGCTGCCGCCGTCGGCCAGCAGCGGCAGGCCGTGCTTGAGCACGAGGAACGCCCCCAGCACGTGCACGTCCAGCACCCGGCGGAAGACGTCGGTGGGGTACTCGGTGATCGGCTTGATGTCGCCCGCGATGCCCGCGTTGGAGAAGAGCACGTCCAGCCGCCCGAACCGGCCGGCGGCCTGCGCGAGCGCCCCCGCGACCTGGTCCTCCTCAGTGACATCGGTCACGCTCCACTCCACCGACCCCGGGCCCAGCTCGGCCGCGGCGGCCACCAGCTTGTCCTTGGCCAGGCCGGCCAGGTGCACCCGGGCACCCTCGGCCACGAACAGCCGGGCGGTGGCCAGGCCGATCCCGCTCTCGCCGCCGGTGATGAACGCGACCTTGTCAGCTAGCCGGGGCATTCCTGTCCTCTTTCTGCCCGGGCCGGCCCGGAGCGCTTCCGTGGTGTTCGACCGATGGCACGTGCACGCTGATGACCGCCGGCCGGCCGGCCCGCACCTGCCCGAGGGCGGTGACGAGGGCGTCCGGCAGCAGTGCCGCGTCGGTGACGGTGACGCCATGCGCCCCGCCGGCGGCCGCCGCCACCCCGGGCAGGTCCGCCTCGGGCGCGAACCCGGCGGCGAACCGGCCGGCCGCCTCGCCGCCGGGGTGCACGGCGACCGTGGACACCCACGGCGCCTTCCAGCCCCGGTTGTCGAAGATGACCGTGAGCGAGGGCGCCTGGTAGCGGCGCGCCATCCACTGGGCCGACGAGGGCACCCCGAACAGGTACGACCCATCGCCGACCAGGCTGACCACGGTCCGGCCGGGATCGGCCAGCTTGGCCCCGACGGCCGCCCCGCCCGCCCAGCCCAGCGACCCGCCGCCGCTGCCGATGAGGGAGCCCGGCCGGCCGGCCCGCAGGTGCTCGCAGACGACGTCGTAGTTGGTGATGGCCTCGCTGAGCACGAGTGCGTCCGGCCCGATCGCGTCCCGCACGCACGCCACCAGGTAGGCGGGGGTGATCGTGCCGTCGCCGGCGGGCTGCTCCAGGGCGTCCCAGCCGGCCCGCTGGGCGTCGTGCCGGGCGGCCACCCGCGCCGCGCGGGCGGCGACCGCGGCCGCGTCCAGCCGGCCGCGCTCAGCCAGCCTGCCGGTGATCTGCGCGACCGCGGTGGCCAGGTCCGCGCGGGCGTAGCGGGTGGCGGGCACGTGCCACAGCGGCATCTGCTCCTTGACCGGGTCGATGTCGACCACGAAGATCCGGGCGCCGGGCGCGGGCCGGTTGCCGGCCGGGATCCAGGGCACGTCGCTGCCCAGCACCAGCACCACGTCGGCCTCGGCCAGCAGCGGGTTCTGCGCCCTGGTCCACTGGTAGCCGCAGTGCAGCGGGTGGCTGGCGGGGAAGTTCATCCGCATCGGCACCGACTCGACCACCGGTATCGCGGCCAGCTCGGCCAGCCGCATCAGCTCGCCGACCGCGGCCGGGTCCCGGCCCAGGTAGGAGGTGACCACCAGCGGCGCGGCCGCGCTCTCCAGGGCGGCCGCGATCTCGTCGGCCACCGCCGGCGCGAGCGCCGCCGGGGCGACCGGGCTCCACCACGCGGACTGGTCCGGCTGCGGCTCGAGCGGCTCCTCCATCACCTCGCGGGTGGCGACCAGGTAGGCCGGGCCGGCCGGCTCGCTGCGGGCGATCTGCATCGCCCGGTGCACGATCTGCTTGGCGTTGCGGCCGGTGCGCACCTCGTTGTCGTACTTGACATAACCGCGCACGATGCCGCGCTGGTCGGCGGTGTCCTGCAGCCAGTGGATGAACTCGGTGCGGCTGCCCGGCAGCTCCCCCTCCTGGGTCGCCGGGGTCAGGCCCGCCACGATGAGGACCGGCACCCGGCCGCGCGACACGTTGTGCACGGCGCCGCCGAGATTCTGGGTGCCGCATTCCACGTGCACCAGCACGGCCTGCGGCTGCCCGCTGACCTGGGCGTAGCCCTGGGCGGCCGACAGCGCCACGAACTCGTGCGGGCACAGCAGCAGTTCCGGGAAGCGGCTGGTCTCGCCGGCCGCCTCTGCCTGCGCGTAGGCCTCGATGATGCCCGAGTGGTCGCTGCCCAGGTTCGCGAACAGGTACCGCGCGCCGGCCTCGCGGATCGCCTCCAGCATGGCGACGCTGGTGGTGTAGCGCAGGCCTGCCATGGCGTCAGCCCCTCCCCCGCCTGCGCCCCGCGGCCTGCCCGGTGCGGTAGCCGACCGGCAGCAGCGACCAGCCGCGCGGGGCCGCGATGGTCCCCCACAGCCCGCCGGGCATGGTGAGCACCACGGCCACGGCCATCCCGCCGAGCGCGACCAGGTACCACACGCCGTACCTGGCGAACTCCTGCTGCACGAGGAAGAAGATGACCGCGCCGATGACCGGGCCCTCCATGGTGCCGAGGCCGCCGATGACCACCATGAACAGCATGTCGGCGCTGTAGCTGATGTTGAAGATGGTGCCCGGGTCGGTGTACAGGCTGCTGATGAGCAGCATCCCGCCCACCGCGCCGAACCCGAGCGCCGCGATGAGATAGGCGGCCCAGCGGGTGCGCCCGACCTCCACGCCCACCGCTGCCGCGGCCGCGGGCTCGTCGCGGGTCGCCCTGCTGTCCAGCCCGAAACGGCTGCGCACCAGCAGGTAGACCCCGGCGACGCAGATCACCATGAGCAGCAGCGCCGCCCAGTAGGTGTAGGCGTTGCGCAGCACCGGCGTCATCGCGGACAGCTGCGGCAGGCTCACCCCGGTGCCGCCGCCCAGCCACTGCTGGTTGGTGACGTACAGGTACAGGCACTCGGCCACCACCCAGGTGGCCACCGCGAAGTAGCCGCCGGCCAGCGAGCGCAGCAGGGCGAAGACCGGGATGGCGGCGACCGCGCAGCCGAGCGCGCCGGCCGCCACCGCGAGGAACGGGCTGACCCCGCTCTTGGCGACCAGGTACACGAGGTAGGCGCCGATGCCCAGGTACGCCTGCTGCCCGAAGGAGATCATGCCGGCGTACCCGGCGAGCAGGTTCCACAGCGCGGCCATGCTGACGAACAGGAACAGGGTGATGAGCGCCTGCGTGATGCCGACCCCCGCGAGGTAGGGCAGCGCCGCGAGCAGCACCACCGTCACCGCCGAGGTGGCCGACGTCACGGTCGCGGACCTGCTCCACCGGGTCACCCGCACGCCGGCACCCGGGCCCGTCATCACCGGACTGGCCAGCGGGGCGCCGGCCGGGTTGGGTGTCATCATGCCTCCCTGTCAGCCTGCTGCCTGGGCCTGGACCTGGGCGTTGCCGAGCAGGCCGTGCGGGCGGAAAGCCAGCACCACCAGGAACAGCAGCTGCGAGGCGAGCGTGGCGTACGGCACGCTCACCTGCGAGACCAGGACCTGGGTGATCCCGAGCAGCATGCCGCCGAGCAGCGTGCCCCACAGTGAGCCGAGGCCTCCGATGATCACGGACTCGAAAGCGAAGATCAATGTGAGAGTCCCCAATGCTGGGTACACGCCGGTTGTGACCGCGTTCAGGGTGCCGGCCAGCGCGGCCGCCGCGATGGCGATCCCGGTGACCGAGGCGAAAAGCGGCCGCACCCGCACTCCCTGCAGCCGGGCGACCGCCAGGTCGTCGGAGGTGGCCCGGACCCGGCGGCCCCAGGCGGTGTAGCGCAGCAGCGCGGACAGGCCGCCGATCACCGCCAGCGCCAGGATCAGCTTCAGCATGGCCAGCCAGGGCAGCACCAGGCCGCCCAGGTGCACGGCGGCCACGTCCAGGCGCCCCGCGTCCACCCCGCGGGTGTTCGCCGAGTAGAACTGCTGCAGCAGGTTCTGGATCATGACGGACAGGCCGAACGTCACCAGCAGCGGGGCCAGCGGCCCGGTCCGCAGGGCCCGGGCGAACAGCGACACCTGGAGCAGCATGCCGAGGCCGAAGGCGAGCGGCAGCATGATCACCATGGCGAGCCACAGCGGCACGCCCAGCGCTGCCATCACGGTGGTGACCAGGTACGTCCCGCACACCGCGAGGTCGCCGTGGGCCAGGTTGACCAGCCGCATCACCCCGAACATCAGCGACAGCCCGACCGCGGTCAGGGCGTAGGCGCCGCCGAGGAAGATCCCCTGGAGGACGTCGTTGACCCAGGTCATGTGCGCACCGCCGGTTCCTCGCTGCCGGGCGCGCCGGGCGCGCCGAAGTAGGCCGAGATCAGGGCCTCCCGGTCCACCGAGCCGCTGCCGGCGGTCATGACCACCCGCCCCTCCAGCAGGCAGTTGACCCGGGAGGTGGCGGCCAGCGCCCGGTCGATGTCCTGCTCGACCAGCAGGATGGACACCCCGGAGGCCTGGATGCGCGGCAGCAGCTCGTAGAAGGCGTCCACCACCGCGGGCGCGAGCCCCAGCGAGACCTCGTCCAGCAGCAGGATCTCCGGGTTCGCCGCCAGCGCCCTGGCGATGGCGACCGCCTGCTGCTCGCCGCCGGACAGCGTCGCGGCCCGGTGGGAGCGGCGGGCCGCCACCATCGGGAACAGGTCGTAGAGGGCGTCCAGCGTCCACGGCCCGGCTGCCCGCCGGGTGGACGGGACCAGGATGTTCTCCTCCGCGGTCAGGCTGCCGAACAGCCGGCGGCCTTCCGGCACCAGCACGATCCCGGCGCGGGCCCGCTGGTAGTCGGAGAGCTGGCTGATGTCCCGGCCGTCCACCGTGATGCTGCCGCGCCAGGGCCGCAGCGCGCCGGCGATGGCCGCCAGCAGCGTGGTCTTGCCCGCGCCGTTCGCCCCGACCAGGGCGACGGTCTCGCCGCCGGCCAGGTCAAGGCCGATGCCGAACAGCGCCTGGAAGTCGCCGTATCCCGCATCCAGGCCGCGGATCGCCAGCGAGGTCACCCGACTGCTCCTCCCAGGTAGGCGCGCCGGACCTGGGCGTCGGCCATCATCGCGGCGGGCGTGCCGTCGAACAGCAGCCGGCCGTCGGCCAGGCAGACCACCCGCTCCACCACCCGGGTCAGCGCCCGCATGATGTGCTCGACCCACACGATGGTGGTGCCCGCGGCGTGGACCCCGCTGATGGTCGCGATGAGCGCGTCGGTCTCCGGCTCGGTCAGCCCGCCCGCGATCTCGTCCAGCAGCAGCACGGACGGCTGGGTGGCCAGCGCCCGGGCGAGCTCCAGCCGCTTGCGCTCCAGCAGCGTGAGATGGCGGGCGGCCACGTCCGCCTTGGCGGCCAGGCCGGCCCGCACCAGGGCGGCGTAGGCGGCGTCGTAGGCGGCGTGCCGCCGCAGGCCGCCGCCGCGGGCGGCGGCGACCAGGGCGTTCTCGAACACGGTCATGGCGGGGAAGGGCCGGGGCACCTGATAGGTGCGCCCGACCCCGAGCCTCGCCCGGCGGCCCGCGGACGCGCCGGTGACATCGTGGCCGGCCAGGTGGACCCGGCCCCGGTCGGGCCGCCGCCCGCCGGCCACGATGTCCAGCAGCGTGGACTTGCCCGCGCCGTTCGGGCCGACCACGCCCAGCGCCTGGCCGGCCGGCACCTCGACGCTGACCCCGGTCAGCACCTTGAGGGCACCGAACTGCTGGTGCACGTCCTCGATCGCCAATATGGTCACAGCGGCAGCAGCTTGCCCGCGATCGGGACGGACGGGTCCGCTGCGTTGTTGACGATGACCAGGTCGTACTTGAACTTGGGATCCTTGCTGACCTGCCACTGCGCCATGTAGTCGGGGTGGTTGGACACGTTCTTCACCGGCCCGCTGGTGAAGTCGTACTTCCCGGTCATCACCTCGCCCTTGGACCGGCCGATGGCGTGCGCCACCGCCGCGCGGTCGTGCGGGTCACCCGCGGCCTTGAGCGCGGCGGCGGCGATCTCGAACACCGCGTAGTTGAACGACATGGGCTGGGTCCACTGCTGGCCCGTGGCCGACTGGAACTCGTTCGCGTACTGCTGCGCGGTCATGCCGGTGAGTGAGGATCTGAACGGCACGGTCGGGGTCCACCAGGCGTCGGTCACCAGGTTCCTGCCGAGCGGCCCGAGCGCGTCCACCACGCTGGGGAACAGCAGCGCCTTGGCGATGGCGGCGATCTTCGGCTTGTAGCCGACCTGGTTGCACTGCTTCCAGAAGGTCAGGAAGTCCGGCGGCAGCGGGGCGCCGAAGACGATCTCGACGTTGTGCGCCTTGTACTTGTTGATGATCGCGGTGAAGTCGGTGGTGCCGTCCGGGTAGGGACCCGGGTCGTACACCTTGAAGCCCTCGCCCGGCAGGGCCTTGGTGAACGCGCCGCGGAAGGCCTGGCCGTCCGCGTCGCTCGGCCACAGGCCGCCGACCACGTGGTTGTTCGGGATGAGCTTCCAGCCCGGCCCCTGCGCGGCCAGCTCGTTCTCCAGCCCGATGAAGTACAGGTAGGTGTACCTGAACACGGTGGACGTGGCGGGCGAGGAGCCGATCTTGCCGCCGCGGCCCAGCAGCCAGGACTGCCACGGCACGATCGTGCCGATGCAGGGGATGTGGGCGGCCTCGCACTGGTCCGACACCGGGTTCACCGTCTCCGGGGCGGAGGTGGTGAGCATGATGTCGACGTTCTCCTGGGTGATCAGCTGCTGGGCGACCTGGGCGGCGCGCGAGTCGTTGGACTGGCTGTCCCCGGTGACGATCTGGACGCTGTACTTCTTGCCGCCGATGGTCAGGCCCTTGGCGAACGCCTCGCGGACCTTCTTGAGCACGAACGGGTTGGCGGTCGCAAAGGGAGCATCTGGGCCGGTCATCGGGCTGATGAAGCCGATCTTGATGGTGCCGGTGGAGCTGGAGCCGCCGCCCTGCAGGCCGCTGCTGCACGCGGCCAGGCCGAGCCCTGCGGCACCGGCGGCGACGCCGCGCACGAACGTGCGGCGGCTCAGCCCTGGCGCGCTGGCCTGCCCGGCCGCTGGCCGGGCATTGTCATCCTGCTGACTCACGTCGGTAACCTCCTGTGCGCCGATGCGTGCTATGCAGGATGGGCGCGCAGGCCGGCTGGTGGTTTGTCAGGCAGTGCGCGGCTATTGGCCGGCAGCGCACTGCCCGCGGGCCTGCCCGGAGCGGCGCCGGTACTCGCCGGGCGGGTCCCCGTAGGCGGCCTTGAAGACCTTGCTGAAGTGGGCGGCGTCGTCGAACCCCCAGGACCGGGCGACCGCCTGCACGCAGCGGGCACCCAGCGCCGGATCCTCCAGGTCGCGGCGGCAGCGGTCGAGCCGCCGTTCCCGCACCCAGCGGGCCACCGTGGTGCCCTCGTCGTGGAAGAGCTTGTGCAGGTAGCGCACGGAGATGTGGTTGGCGCCGGCGATGGCGACCGGGTCCAGGTCCGGGTCGCTGAGGTTGCCGTCGATCCACGCCCGCACCGCCAGCAGCAGCGAGTGGCGGGCCGCGGCCGGGTCGTCCGGCGCCACCGCGGTCCGCTCCCCGAACAGAGTCGCCAGCAGGTCGAGCACGTTCCCGGCCAGCCGGTGGTTGACCGAGCCGCCGGCCTCCTCCAGGTTCCGGACCAGCTGCCGCAGGAACGTCCCCACCAGCAGGCCGGTGCTGTCGCCGCTGGACACCGGGCTGGCCAGCACCCGCTCCACGGCGCCCGGCGGCAGGTGCAGCCGCCCGCACGGGAACATGAGGAAGGACATGTCGTGCGGCTCGGAGAACGACATGGTGTAGGGGCGGCGGCAGTCGTAGATGGCCAGGTCACCCGGGCGCAGCAGCGCCTCCCTGCCGTCCTGGATCAGCAGGCAGGAGCCGCGCGTCAGCAGGCCGACCTTGTAGTAGTCGCCGTCGCGGAGGGCGATCGCCCGCCGGGTGCGCGAGGCCAGGTGCGGGGTGGCGGCCACCCGCGAGACCCGCAGGTCGCCGAGCGCCCAGGAGGCGATCTCGCCGCGGAACGGCTCACGGTCCACCGGCGCGCACTCGAGCGGCACGTACGTCGCGGACACCCAGTGCCGCCAGTGCGCGAACCGGTCTTCCTGGGTCACGTCATCGGTCCGCAGGAAATCAGCCATTACCACCTCCTGTCGTCCGCCATGTTCGCGCACAGGATGCTTGTTCGTAAAGCGCACTCTGGGGATTGCCATCCCGGGGCGGCGGCTCGCGGCACCGCCCGGCGCCCGGTCACGATGAGTGATCGCATGCGTAACATAGACCGCGATAACACCATGAGGCGCGTCACAGTCCGCGGCGCGCCGCGCGTCCGCGTTGACACAGCGTGACGCCATCACTAGGGTCCGGCATGTTCGTGTTAAGAACGTTTGTTCATATGTCGCACCAAGCGGGCGAGGGAGCCGGCCGTGACCTTCCTGGACGGGGCGGGAGTGCCAGCACCGGCGCCTTCACCGGGATGGGGGTGGATTACGATGCGGCGGGAAATCGCCCCCTATCCCTGCTAACCGGGCACCGCCCGCACCGGGCAGCGTCCCGCAGCCCCCGTCCACCCCCACACCCCCCTCGGGGCACCACATGCGCACTCAAGTCGGAATCGTCGGTGCCGGCCCGGCCGGCCTGCTGCTGTCTCACCTGCTCGCCCTGCGCGGCATCGAGTCGGTGGTGGTGGAGAACCGCAGCCGCGCCTACTGCGAGGCCCGGCAGCGGGCGGGCATCATCGAGGACGGCGCCGTCCGGCTGCTGCGCGAGGCCGGGCTCGGCGAGCGGCTCGATCGCGAAGGGCTCGAGCACGGCGGGATCTACCTGCAGTTCGCCGGCGAGCGCCACCACATCGACTTCCGCGACCTCACCGGCGGCCGCTCGGTCACCGTGTACGCGCAGACCGAGGTGGTCAAGGACCTGATCGCCGGCAGGCTCGCCGACGGCGGCACGATCGAGTTCGAGATCACGGACACGGCCGTGACCGGCCTGGACACCGACCGGCCGGTGCTCAGCTACACCACGGCGGACGGCAGCCGCCACGACGTCACCTGTGACGTGATCGCGGGCTGCGACGGCTTCCACGGCATCTGCCGGCCGGCCATCCCGGGCGGCCTGCTGACCGTGCGGGAGCGCGAGTACCCCTACGCCTGGCTGGGCATCCTGGCCGAGGTGCCGCCGTCCACCGACGAGCTGATCTACGCGCACCACCCGGACGGGTTCGCCCTGCACAGCATGCGCACGCCGCAGATCAGCCGGCTGTACCTGCAGGTCGCCCCCGACGAGTCCATCGCCAACTGGAGCGATGACCGGATCTGGGCGGCGCTGCAGCAGCGGTTCGCGCTGCCCGGCTGGGAGCTGCAGGAAGGGCCGATCTTCGAGAAGAGCATCACGCCGATGCGCAGCTTCGTCAGCTCGCCGATGCGCCACGGCCGGCTCTTCCTGGCCGGCGACGCCGCCCACATCGTGCCGCCCACCGGCGCCAAGGGCCTCAACCTGGCCATGGCGGACGTGACCGTGCTCGCGGACACGCTGGAGGGCCTGCTGCTGCGTGGCGACACCGCGCTCGCGGACGGCTATTCGGACCGGTGCCTGCAGCGGGTCTGGCGGTCCACCCACTTCTCCTGGTGGATGACCACCATGCTGCACCCCTCCCCGGGCGCCGACCCGATGGACCTGGAGCTCCAGCTGTCCCAGCTGCGCTACGTCACCGGCTCCCGGGCCGCGGCCACCTCGCTGGCCGAGAACTACGTGGGCTACCCGGCGATCCGCTGACGCCAGCCGCGGCCCCGCGCCGGGCCGGGCGATAATCCGGAGGTCGGCACAGCGTCCGCCCCCGGGAGTGCCCATGATCCGCAATGCCTGGTATGTCGCTGGCTTCGCTGCCGAGTTCGCGCCCGGCGCGGTCAGCGGGCAGGTGATCACCGGCCGGCCGCTGGTGCTGTGGCGCACCCGGGCCGGCCGGGTTACGGCGCTGGACGCGCGCTGCGCGCACAAGCGGTTCCCGCTGTGGGCGGGCCGGCTGCTCGACGGCGACGTGCTCGAATGCGCCTACCACGGGTTCGCCTACGACGCCGGCGGGCGGTGCGTGGCGATCCCGGCGCTGCACGGGCAGGGCGACAAGATCCCGCACACGGCCCGCCAGCGGGCCTTCCCGGTGACCGAGCAGGACGGCGTCGTCTGGCTCTGGCCCGGCGACCGCGAGCCGGCCGGCCCGCCGCCCCGCACCCCGGAGATCGGCTCGGACGGCTGGGAGACGATCAGCACGGAGCCGATGGAGGTGGCCGCCAGCGCCCGGCTGCTCATCGAGAACCTCTTCGACCTGACCCACTTCTACCCGCTGCACGCCGGCAACATCGGCTCGCTGGCCGATGCCCGGGTGCCGGTGCAGATCGAGCGCGGCGAGACCGGCGGCCTGCCCTACCTCAAGACGATCCGCCGCCGCGCGCGCTTCACCCTGCCGCCGATGACCCGCGACCGGTTCGGCCTCGAGGTCGCCGACCAGGTGCAGGAGCACACCATGGTCGGTCCCGGCCTGTTCCACGTGGTCGTGACCGTGGCGCCGCCCGGCCGCCTCGGCACCGCGGACGAGCAGGGTTTCGTGCTGTACCAGAGCATCACGCCCCGCGACGGGTCCAGCCACGCCTGGCGGCGCGCCATCTGCTGCCGGGCGGGCGCCCGCTGGGCGGCCTCACCCGGCCGGAGCCTGGCGGAGGCCATCGCGGCGGGCGCGCCCACGGTGGTGGAGCAGGACCGGTGGGCCGTCGAGGAGCAGCAGAAGATGTTCGCCTACCCGGACGACGGATACCGCGAGGTGCACATCCGCACCGACGGCGCGGTGGTGATGGCCCGGCGGATCCTCGACGACCTGGCAGCGGCCGAAGGGGCGGCGGACCTGCCGCAGGTGTCCAGCCAGCGGGCACGCCGGCCCGCGGACGTGACATGACCGGCGGCCTGCCCGCACGCTGGGGGTTCTGCCCCGGCTGCGAGCGCTGGCGGCTGACGGACGCCTGGGGTGAGCCGCCCGCCTGCCCCGGCTGCGGCACCGCACCGGACCCCATCGAGCAGTGGGCGGCCGGGACCGGGCGCACGCTGCTGATCCTGGACCTGCCGCCCGGCGGCGAGCTGCCGCTGCTCAGCTGACGTCTGCAGGAGCGTCCGGCGCCCGGCCCTGGCCAACGGGCAGGGTGATCGTGATGCGCAGCCCGTGCGGGTGGCTCAGCGCCGCCACCGCGGTCCCGCCGTGCGCGGCCGCGGTGGCGGTCACGATGGCCAGGCCCAGGCCGGAACCGTTGCGGGCCGGCTGGGCGGTGCCGCGGTAGAAGCGGTCGAAGATACGCGGCAGGTCCGCGGCGGGGATGCCCGGGCCGTTGTCGCTCACCCCGACGGTGAGCTCACCGCCCCGGCGGGCGGCGGTGATCACCGCGACGGTGCCGGGCGGGGTGTGCACCCGCACGTTGGCCAGCAGATTGTCGATGGCCCGGCGCAGGAGCTCTTCGTCCCCGGTGGTCACCAGGCCCGGCTCGATGTCCTGCTTCCAGGTCCACTGCGGGCTGTCCGCCTCCGCCCGCCCGGCGCACCCGCTGACCAGGGCGCTCAGGTCCACCGGCTCGCAGCGCCGGTCAGGCTGCTGGTCGAGGCGGGCGAGCCGGAGCATGTCATCGACCAGCACGCCCATCCGCCGGGCCTCCAGCGCGATCCGCCGTATCGCCTCGTCGACCTCGGGCCGGGTGGACAGGGCACCCTGCTGGTACAGCTCGGCGTTGGCCCGCAGCGAGGCGAGCGGGTTGCGCAGCTCGTGGCTGGCGTCGGCGAAGAACCGCCGGGTGGCTTCCTGGCTGGCCTCCCGCTCCCGCACGGCCGCCTCGATGCGCCCGAGCATCCCGTTCAGGGCCGCGCCCAGGCGGCCCACCTCGCTGGCCGGATCGTGACTGCCGACCCGGTCGGTGAGGTCACCGGCGGTGATCCGGTCGGCGTCCGCGGCCATCGCCTCGATCGGCCGCAGGCCGCGCCGCATCACCAGCCCGATGCCGCCCCCGACCAGCAGCAGCGCCGCCAGCGAGCCGACGGTGAGGATCAGCTCCAGCTGGCCGACCGTCGAGGTGACCCCGTCCAGGCTGGTGCTCGCCACCAGGGTGCCGGCGTCGGCGGCCACGGCCTGCACCCGTACCTTGCCGGGGCCGAAGCTGGCCCGCACGGTCTTGGGCGACGCCCAGGAACCCTGTGCTGTCTGCCCGGGCGGCACCCGGGGAGCCAGGCCGCGGTTGATCGCGTAGAGCGGGATGACCCGGTGGTCAGCGGTCAGGAATCCGACGTAGTAGGTGCCCAGCAGGCCAGGGAAGGCAGGCGGCCCCGGGAAGAACACCTGAGCGGGGTGACCGCCGTGGATCCGCCGCGCCACTTCCAGCGCCTGCGCGAGCCGCTGCCCCCGGAACTGGGTGAGGACCTTGCCCAGCCGGGCGTCGGTCTGCCAGAACAGGTACCCCCGGAAAGCCGTGACCGCGGCGAGGTCGAAGGCCGCGAGGGTGACCAGCATGACCGCCATGACACCGGCCACCACCCGGACCCGCAGCTGGCCCCGGCGCGGCCGCAGCAGCGGCGCCCCGCGCCGCGGCCAGGCCCGCCAGCGGCGGTTACCGCGCATCGCCGGCTTCCCCCGGGCCGTCCCGGCGGGGCAGCCGCAGGCAGTAGCCGACACCGCGCTGGGTGTGGATCAGGTCAGGCCCGCAGGCGGCGAGCTTGCGCCGCAGGTACGCCACGTACGTGGTGACCACCGTGCTGGTCCCCCCGAAGTCGTAGTCCCACACGTGCCCGAGCAGCTGGGCCCTGGTCAGCACCCGGCCGGGGTGCAGCATCAGGTAGCGCAGCAGCCGGAACTCGGTAGGCGACAGGTCGATGAGCTGGCCGGCCCGGCGCACCTCGTAGCTGTCCTGGTCCAGCTCCACGTCCGCGAACGTCAGCACCGGCCCGGGCGTCTCGGGCCGGGTCCGGCGCAGCACGGTGCGGATCCGGGCGGCGAGCTCCTCCAGCCCGAACGGCTTGGTCAGGTAGTCGTCGCCGCCCAGGGTGAGCCCCTTCACCTTGTCCGCCTGGGTGTCCCGGGCGGTCAGGAAGATCACCGGGACCTGGCAGCCGTCCCGCCGCAGCCGCCGGATCACCTCGAAGCCGTCGGTGTCGGGCAGCATGACGTCGAGCACGACCAGGTCGAAGGGGCGGGCCCGAGCCAGCCGCAGCGCGGCCGCGCCGGTCTGCGCGGTGGTCACCCGGAAGCCCAGGAACCGCAGGGACGCGGCGACCGCGTCGCACAGGAACGGCTCGTCGTCGACCACCAGCAGCTCACCGTGCCCGGCTGGCAGGCTCTGTGCCAGGTCAGCAGCCACGTCGCTCATTTGCGCCATCCGACCATGCCATTCCCGCAGCAGGCTGTGGGTTTCCTGCGAGTTCGCTGTGAGGGCCGGGCCGCTGTCCCGGCGGCCTCTCCCTGACAGCATCACCCCGCCGGGCCGGCGGCGTAAGCGCTCACACGGGATTCACACAGAGCGCGCTCGGTTTTCTGAGCACGCCAGGGCATGCTGTGGCAGCGGGCAGTTACCCGCAACCATGATCAAGAAGGTGTCATCCATGAGCGAACAGGAACAACCGCCCGGGCCGGGCCCGGCGGCCCCGGCGCCGGCCAGCAGGCCGGCGGCCCGCGGTGCCGCGGTCCGCACCGCTGTCACCAGCCGCGCGGCCGGCTGGGTGGCGGCGACCCTGCTGGCGGGAGCCGTCGTCGCGCTGTCCATCCTGCTGGCCGCCGGCCCCTCAGGGGGAGTAACGGTGATGCGGGGCCCGTTCGGTTCGGCGGTCGGCCCGGGCCCGGCGCAGATCCAGGTGGTGCCCGGGGGCAAGCGGGTCCAGATCTCCGGCATGGGCCCCGGCCGCCGGGTGAGCATCGCGGTCCCCGCGCCGGGCTGGCTGGGGCCCGCCATGTTCTTCGCCGGCCCCGGCCAGGTGATCGCTCCCCCCGGGGCCATCCATGCGCGGCTGATGAGTCCCTTCGGCCAGGTGATCGCCGGGACGGTGGGCAGCGTGTCCGGGGCAACGTTCACGGTCACCGGGGCGCCCGGCGGGCAGACGTTCACCGTGCACGAGCAGTCCACCAGCTACCGGAAGTCCGGCAGCCCGGCGGCCGCCAGCGCGGTCGCCAAGGGGGCGCGTGTCGCGGTGCTCGGCTCGCTGAACGGCACGACCATGACGGCGACCGTGGTGGCCGTACTCTCCTGATCCCACCCCGGTAGCGGGAGGTGGTGCGGGCACCGTCGCGGGGGCGGTGCCCGCACCAGCTATGCCGGGCCGCCGGCCGCCCCGTTGCGGGCGACCGCGGAAACGAGCGGCTCTGGCAGCCCTCACCCCAGAGTCCCGGCACGGGCGTCCACGGCGGGCGGGGGCGTGCCGGGCTCGCCCGGCACGCGTGCGGGGGTGGCTGGCGGCCCCGGTTCGGTGCCCGGCAGGACGCGGCGCGCCCACCCGGGAAGCCACCAGGCCCGGTGACCAGCGAGCGTCATGGCTGCCGGGACGAGCAGGAGCCGCACGAGAGTGGCGTCGATCGCGATGGCGACGGCGAGGCCGAATCCGAACAGGTTGACGACGCGCTGGTCGTTCAGCATGAAACTGGCGAACACCACCACCATGACCGAGGCGGCAGCGGTGATGACCCGGGCGGTGGCGGCGATGCCGCCCGCGACCGACCCGGCCGGGTCCCCGGTGGCCAGGTATTCCTCCCGGACCCTGGACAGCAGGAACACCTCATAGTCCATGGACAGCCCGAACAGCACGGCGAAGAGCATCACCGGCGCGAACGATTCGACCGGGCCGGGCTGGACGCCGGGCAGCCAGCCCCACTGGAAGGCTGCCACCACGGCGCCGTAGGCGGCGCCAACCGAGAGCAGGTTCACCAGCGCGGCCTTGACCGGCAGGAACAGGGACCGGAACTCGGCCATCAGCAGCAGCACGGACACGGCGACGACGGAGCCGATGAACCAGGGCATCCGGGCCGACAGCCGGTCGGCGAGGTCGATGCTCATCGCGGTCTCGCCGCCGACGCGCACCTGTACCTGCTGCCCGGCGGTGGCCCGCGGGATGGCGCGGTCGCGGAGAGTATGCACGAGCCGGGTGGTGGAGGCGTCCTGCGGGGCCCCGGCGGGGATGACGGACAGCACGGCGGTACGGCCTGCCGGGCTGATCCGTGGCGGGGAGACGTCGGCGACGCCAGGGGTGGCCGCGAGTGCCTGCCGCAGCTGCTGTGCCTGTGCGTGCACCGAGGCGGGGCTGACGCCGGCCGGATACTCGCTGGTGAGGATGAGCGGCCCGGTGTAGCCGGGGCCGAACTCGGCGGCGACGATGTCGTAGGCCCGCCGGCTGGTGTCGGTGGTGGGGCTGGATCCCGCATCCGCGGTCCCGAGCCGCATTGACAGCAACGGGACACCGAGCAGGACCAGCACCGCGGCGGCTGCCAGCAGGTGCCGGGCGGGCCGCTGCTGCACCTGGCGGATCCAGCGGTGCCAGCCCGATGGCTGGCCGTCCGGCCGGGCGGCGCGGTGGTCGAATCGGATGCGCCGGACCCGGTACCGGTCGAGCCGGCCGCCGAAGAAGCCGAGCAGCGCCGGCAGCAGCGTCACCGACGCGAGCAGCGTGACCGTGACTGTGACCGCCGTGGCGAGGCCGAGGCTGGCGACGAACGGGACCCCGATCAGGTACAGCGCCAGGATCGCGACAACCACAGTTGACCCCGCCACCAAGACGGAACGGCCGGCGGTGGCCAGCGCACGCGGGATGGACTGCGCGGCGGGCTGGCCGGCGGCCATCGCCTCCCGGTGCCGGGTGACGATCAGCAGCGCGTAGTCGATGCCGACCCCGAGCCCGACCATGGCGGCCACCACCGGGCCCGCGGTGCCAATCGGCGTGACGGCGGAAAGCAGGCCCACCGCCGATAGCCCGAGACCGAGCGCCAGCAGCGCCGTGACCAGCGGGACCAGCATGGCGAACACCGAGCCGAAGGCGAACAGCAGCACCAGCACCGCCGCGGCCAGGCCCGCGACCTCGCCGCCGTTCGGGTGCTCCTGGGTCTGCAGGGCGGGGCCGCCGAACTCGACCTGCGCTCCGGTGTCACGGATCGGTCCGGCCGCGGTCTGCACCGCCTGCAGCGAGGCGGGCGGGATGTTCTTGGCGGTCTGGGTGAACTGCACCATGGCGACCGCGGTCGTACCGTCGGCGGAGACCAGCCCGCCGGGCGCGTAGGGCGAGACCACCCCGGCGACGCCGGGCACGTGGTCCATCCGCTGCAGGGCGCTGGCGATCCCGGCCCTCACCGCTGGTGTCCTCACCCCATCGCCGGTCCGCACGACGACCTGGAGAGCGTCGCCGGACTGGGCGGGAAACCGCTGGTGCAGCACCTGGTACGCACGGTCGGAGTCCGTGCCCGGCACCGACAGGTCGTTGGCGAAGTGGCCGCCCGCCAGCTGCCGGGCCAGGGCCACCCCGAGCACTGCGATCAGCCATGCCACCAGCACCAGCCGCCGGTGCCGCACCGAGAATCCGGCAATCCCGTCCAGCATGAGCCCGCCTCCTGAACAGGAGGGTATACATGTGTCTACACCTATGGCAAGCCGAGCGTCCGGGCCGACCTCAGCTCACGTCGGCCCGGCCGGTCAGCCGGGTGGCAGCATCCCGTGAAAGGCCAGGCCGACCAGGACAGCGACCCGGTCCGCGGCGTCGGGCGCGCGGCCCTCGGCCCAGTCGCGCATCGCCGCCTCGAACGAGCGCGCCAGGTGGCCCGCCAGGTCAGCGGGTGGGATGTCGGTGCGGAGGGCGCCTGCGCCGGCCGCTTCCCGCAGTAGCTGCTCGACGGTGACGATGACGGGCGGGCGCGCCCCCTCACCGGCCAGGGCGGCGTGCCGGACCGGCAACGTGTAGATGAACCGGGCCAGCACCTCCTGGCCGGCCATCTGCCGGGCGGCCGCGACCAGCAGGGTGCGGACCCGGCCCTCGACATCGGCGGGCTGCCCCGGCGGCGGGGGCGCCGGTTCGCGGCCGAGCAGCCGGGCGAAGAGCTCACCGAGGATCTGCTCCCGTTCGGAGAAGTACTTGTAGAACGTGGCCCGCGAAATCCCGGCTTCCGCGGCGATGTCCTCGACGCGGACGGCAACGTACCCGCGCTCGGTGAACAGCCTCAGCGCGGTGGCGACCACGGCGTCACGGGTCTTCTCGCGCTGCTGTTCCGCTCGGGTCTGGCCGAAGCCGGGCGGCCTGATCACCATCGGGACCTCCCATGGGACGGGCACCTGGCACGGACCACTATATGGACATGCGTCTACCCTGATGTAACGGCAGCAGGTTCCCCAGGCACCGGGGGGCCCCGGCAGAGGCGATGGTCCCGCCGGCGCAGGCAGACGTGAACGGGCTGCCCGGCCCGTGGAGCCGGACAGCCCGTGTGCGGGGTACCGATCAGTAAAGACGCAGGTAGAGCTACCTGACGTCCAGGCCGGTGATCGCCCGGCCGATGATCATCCGCTGGATCTCCGAGGTGCCCTCGAAGATCGTGAAGATCTTGGCGTCGCGGTGCCAGCGCTCGACCGGGTACTCGCGCGTGTAGCCGTTCCCGCCGAGGATCTGGATCGCCTGCTCGGTGACCCGCACCGCGGTCTCCCCCGCGACCAGCTTGGACACCGAGCCCTGCGCGCCGTCCAGCGGCAGGCCCTGGCGGGCCATCCAGGCGGCGCGCCAGACCAGCAGCCGGGCCGCGTCCACCGCGCCCGCCATGTCGGCGAGCTGGAACGCCACCCCCTGGTTCTGGCCGATCGGCCGGCCGAACTGCACCCGGTCCTTCGCGTAGTCGCGGGCGTACTCGTAGGCCGCCCTGGCCACCCCGACCGCCATCGCGCCCACGCTGGGCCGGGAGGCCTCGAAGGTCTTCATCGCGGCCTGGCCGCCGGCCCGGCCGCCGGAGCGCACCTTGGCCAGCCGCGCGTCCAGCTTCTCCTTGCCGCCGACCAGGCAGCGGCCCGGCACGCGGACCTCGTCGAGCACCACTTCGGCGGTGTGCGAGGCCCGGATGCCGTGCTTGCGGAACTTCTGTCCCTGAGACAGGCCTTGTGTGCCCGGCGGCACGATGAAGCTGGCCTGGCCGCGGCTGCCGAGCTCGGGGTCCACCGCGGCGACGACCACGTGGACGTCGGCGATGCCGCCGTTGGTCGCCCAGGTCTTGGTGCCGTTCAGCACCCACTCGTCCGTGGCTTCCTGGTACACGGCCCGGGTCCGGATCGAGCCGACGTCGCTGCCCGCGTCCGGCTCTGAGGAGCAGAAAGCGGCCACCTTGACGTCACCGGGGCTGCCGAACATCTGCGGCATCCACTCCCCGATCTGCTCGGGCGTGCCGCTGCCGGCCACCGACACGGCAGCCAGGGTGCTGCCGACGATCGACAGCCCGATGCCCGCGTCGCCCCAGAACAGTTCCTCGAAGGCGATCGGGATGCCCAGGCCGCTGGGCTCCAGCCACTGCTGGGTGAAGAAGTCCATCGAGTACAGGCCCAGCTTGGCGGCTTCCTCGATGATGGGCCACGGGGTTTCCTCCCGCTCGTCCCATTCGGCCGCCGCGGGCCGGATCACGCTCTCCGCGAATCCGTGCACCCATTCCTGCATCTCGCGCAGGTCCGGGCCGGGCTCAAGGGAGAATGCCACCGGGGTGTCTGGCTCGCTGCTCATACTGCTGGCTCCTCGGGGAGGTCCTCGGGGGAGGCTGCCACCTAAGTTACTCAACAGTAGCATCCTCGCGCCGCCCCCGGAACTGCATCCCTCACCCGGATGGTGACGGGCCGTAGCGCCAGCCGGCACCGGCCGCGGGCCCGGCGGGCGCCCTGCCGCTGCAGCGGGAATTCCCGGCCGGGATGTCACTCGGCGGAGTGGCGGTCCAGGAACTCGTACACGTCGGACTCGTCCACGCCCGGGAAGCTGCCGGTAGGCAGCGCCGACAGGATGTGCGAGTGCGCCCGCGCGGACGGCCAGGCCATCCCCTCCCAGCGGCCCGCCAGCCCGGCGGGCGGCCGCTGGCAGCAGTCGCCGTCCGGGCAGCGCGACGCCGACCGGACCGTGGTCTCCCGGCCCCGGAACCAGCGCGATTGCTCATACGGCGTGCCCAGCGTGATCGCGAAACCGCGCTCCCGGCCCGGATCCACGTGCGAGACACACCAGTACGTTCCGGACGGCGTGTCGGTGTACTGGTGATAAGGCGAGAACCGGTCCGCGGAGGCGAACACCTGACGGCCGGCCCAGCGCCGGCACATCCGCTGGCCCTCGATCGCGCCCGAGGAGTCGGCGGGCAGCACCAGGCCGTCGTTCTCGTAGGCCTTGTAGATGATGCCGCTCTCGTCGTTCTTCACGAAGTGGCACGGCAGCCCCAGATGATGGGTGGCCAGGTTGGTGAACCGGTGGGCGGCCATCTCGTAGGACACCGAGTAGACGTCGCGCAGGTCCTCCACGGACAGCGCCCGGGCCTCCTTGGCCTCCAGCAGGAACGGGGCCGCCGACTGCTCGGGCATGAGCACGGCGGCGGCGAAGTAGTTCGCCTCCACCCGCTGCCGCAGGAAGTCGGCGAAGTCGCGCGGGGTGTCGTGCCCGAGCACGAAATGCCCCAGGGTCTGCAGCAGGATGGTGCGGGGTGAGTGGACCCCGACCGACTCCTGCTTGAGGTAGATCCGCCGGTTGCGCAGGTCGGTGACGGAACGGACAGACCGCGGCAGATCCTGCGCGTAGCGGACCGTGAACCCGTGGTGGGTCACCAGCCCGAGCAGCATGCCCTGCGACAGCGCGCCGCCGCGGTAGCCGACCGCGTCCAGGGCGCCGGCCGCCGCCCGCTCGATCTGCTCGAAGTAGTTGCCCCGCTCCCGCATGGCCGCCCGCAGCTCGGCGTTGGCGACCCGGGCCTCCTCCGGGGTGGCGGTCGGCCGGGTGCGCTGTCGGCGCAGCTCCGCGTACAGCGCCACCAGGTGCTCCAGCACATCACTGGGCACCCGGGCGCCGGCCTTGAGGTAGGGCAGGCCGAGGTCGCGGTAGAGCGGGTCCCGCTGCGCCTCCTCGATCGCGATCTCCAGCTGCGCCCGGCGGCTGGGCGGCTGGTGGCGCAGGAGTTCCTCGGCTGGCACCGACAGCGCGCTGGCCAGGGTCTCGATGAGCGACAGCTTGGGCTCGCGGCGGCCGTTCTCCAGCAGCGACAGCGCGGACGGCGCCCGGCCGACCCGCTCCCCGAGCTCGGCCAGGGTCAGCCCGCGGCTGCGCCGCAGGTGCCGCAGCCGCTGGCCGAACGTTGCAAGGTCTAGACCACTAGCCGTCAACGATCCAGCTTCTTCTTCGAGGAACTGTGTCACAAATTCATCGTAGCTGAAATCTGCACGATCTTCACAGCTGCTTTCCTAGGATCTGCCGGTGCCCGGGAAGCAAACTCGTCAGTAACAACCCAGGGGACGACAGATTGTCGGGAGGACACAGTGAGCGAACGTCGCCTCGAGGGCACCCCCCAGGCCAACGGGCACCGTCCGGCGGGCACGCTGCAGCAGCAGGCTGAGCAGCTGCGCCGGGAATGGGAGACCAGCCCCCGCTGGCAGGGCATCCAGCGCACCTACACCGCCGGGGACGTGCTGCGGCTCCGCGGTTCCATCACCGAGGAGCACACCCTGGCCCGGCTCGGGGCCGAGCGGCTGTGGCGGCTCCTGCACGAGCGCGACTACGTCCCCACCCTGGGCGCGCTGACCGGCAACCAGGCAGTGCAGCAGGTCCGGGCGGGCCTGGAGGCCATCTACCTGTCCGGCTGGCAGGTGGCCGCGGACGCGAACCTGGCCGCCGAGACCTACCCCGACCAGAGCCTCTACCCCGCCAACTCGGTCCCGCAGGTGGTGCGCAGGATCAACAACGCGCTGCTGCGCGCCGACCAGATCACCTGGTCGGAGACCAGCGGCGGGGAGACCGGCAGCCAGCCCTACTGGCTGGCGCCGATCGTGGCGGACGCGGAGGCCGGCTTCGGCGGCGTCCTCAACGCGTTCGAGCTCATGAAGGGCATGATCCGGGCGGGCGCCGCGGGCGTGCACTGGGAGGACCAGCTCGCGTCCGAGAAGAAGTGCGGCCACCTCGGCGGGAAGGTGCTGATCCCGACCGCGCAGCACATCAAGACGCTGAACGCGGCCCGGCTGGCCGCGGACGTGATGGGCGTGCCGTCCCTGGTCATCGCCCGCACCGACGCGAACGCCGCCACCCTGCTCACCAGCGACGTGGACGAGCGCGACCAGCAGTTCACCACCGGCGAGCGGACGGCCGAGGGCTTCTACCGGGTGCGCAACGGGATGGCGGCCGGCATCGCCCGCGGCCTGGCCTATGCGCCCTACTCCGACCTGCTGTGGATGGAGACCTCCACCCCGGACCTGGAGGAGGCGCGGACCTTCGCCGAGGCGATCAAGGACCAGTACCCCGACCAGATGCTCGCCTACAACTGCTCACCGTCGTTCAACTGGCGCAAGCACCTGGACGAGGGGACGATCGAGAAGTTCCAGCGGGAGCTCGGCGAGATGGGCTACAAGTTCCAGTTCATCACCCTGGCCGGCTTCCACGCCCTCAACTACTCCATGTTCGACCTGGCCAGCGGCTACGCCGCCGAGGGCATGCCGGCCTACGTCCGGCTGCAGGAAGGCGAGTTCGCCGCCGAGAGCCGCGGCTACACCGCCACCCGGCACCAGCGCGAGGCCGGCACCGGTTACTTCGACCTGGTGACCTCGGCCATCAACCCGGACGCGTCCACCGGGGCGATGACCGGCTCCACCGAGAGTGAGCAGTTCACCGCCGCACACTGACCGTCACCTGGCGCGGGGTGATCCGCCGCCACCTGACGTCCGCTGGGAGCCATGCCGGGCGGGGCCGTTCGCGGTCCCGCCCGGTGTGCGTCCGCAGCCGCGGTGCCCGGCTGCGGACGCTGCGGAGCGGATCAGGAGAGCAGCCCCGTGGCCGTCGCCATGGTCAGATCGTCGTCCGCCTCGTCCTCGGCCAGCGCGTAGCGGCGCCAGCGCGACGGCAGGAACAACGGGACGATCATCGCCAGCCCGGCCAGCGCCAGCACGCCGTGGGTCAGCAGCCCTTCGAAGCCGGCCCCGAAGCCGCTGCCCTTCAGCGGGAGATGACGCAGCGTCTGCTGCGCGTTGCCCACCAGCGCCCCGGTCAGGCCCAGCAGCAGCAACCCCGGCAGGCCGGCCGCCAGCGGCGACACCGCCGGCACGCACAGCAGCAGCCCCAGCAGCAGCCCGGTGCCGGCCAGCGCGCCCAGCGCGGCCATCCCGTGCGGGCTGGTCAGCGCGGGTGCAGGCCGGGCCGAGAGCTGCATGAACCCCCAGCTGGCCGCGAAAAAGAGGGCCGCAGCCGCCAGGACAGCGAGGAGAAGTCCCAGCAGATGTCGCATGCCATCACCACCATTCCGCTAGTCAACGCCCACAGGGCGTTACCGCTCCCCTGCCTATCTAAGCGGCCCTTCCGCCGGCAAGGTGGCGATTTGCCCGGATACGGGTGCCGGGTGCGCTGGAGGCGCCTCAGCCCGGCTGCTGCGCCACCCGGCGCAGCGCCGACCGCGCCCCGACCCGCAGCTCGTTGAGCGGTCCCAGCAGCGAATACGCCAGATAGCCGTCCCGCTCCACCAGGCGCATCTTCAGCCCGCGCGCCCCGGCCGGGCGCTGGTAGCCGGGCGGCCGGTAGCGGCGGAAGTCCGCGGCCATGCGGTGGAAGTAGTCGCGGCGGGCGGTCCGGGGCACCAGGCCGGCCGCCAGCACCGTCGTGTAGTGCTCCATGGCCCGCCCGAACACCGCCGCCCGGACCGCGGGCGTGAGCGGGGGGCGCGCGGCGGGCCACGGGTCCTCGGCGAGGAACGCGAACACCCGGGCGTAGGAACTGAAGATGCTGAAGTGACCCATGCTGGGAGTGGCCAGGAACGACCGGCCGCGCTGCCGGTACAGGTAGCAGACCTCATCCAGCAGCGAGATCCGGCGCGCACTGAGCAGCGCAGCGCAGGAGAGCGGCACGTCCTCGTGGACCCCGGGCGCCAGCGCGATCCCCAGCCCGGTCAGGAACGGCCGCCGGAACACCTTGCTCCACAGCGTCATCGTCCGGTTGATGAGGCCGGGGCGGCCGGCCAGGGTGGCGGCGCCGCCCGTGCCCGCGGCCGCCGCCAGCAGGTCAGCGCCGGGGCTGTGCTCGGTCCGGCCGGACCGGTGCAGCAGCAGGTAGTCGAGCAGCAGCAGGTCAGGCTCGTCGCGCTCGAGCCGCGCCGCCACCGCGGCCAGCGCCCCCGGCGCCAGCAGGTCGTCGGGATCCACGAACCAGACGTACTCCCCGGCGGCATCGGCGAGCCCGCGGTCACGGGCGGGGCCCGGCCCGATGGCCGTGGGCAGGTGGATCACCCGCAGCCGCGGGTCGCGGGCGGCGCGGGCGTCCAGGATCGCGCCGCACCGGTCCGGGGAGGCGTCGTCGACCGCGATCACCTCGATGGCCGGGCCCGGCTGCCCGAGCACCGAGTCCAGGCAGGCCGGCAGGTACTCCTCCACGCCGCCCACCGGCAGCACCACGCTCAGCAGCGGCGGCCCGCCGGGCCCGGTCATGCATCCTCCGTGGTCATGGCTCCCGAATCATAGACGCGTCCCGGCCGGGCCCGGGCCGGGCCGCGTTAGCGCCCCGTAACCCCTCTATCAGCAAGCTGTCAGGCACGCCGCGTATATTTCCCCGGGTGCGCATAGACCTCATATTCCGGGCAATTGGTGCCTCCTCTGTCCGCCTCCGCTGGCTGGTCCTGCTGATCTGGGTGGGCGGCACGATCGCCGCCGTCGCGCTGCTGCCGCCCCTGTCCAGCGTGACCCAGAGCAACAACACCAAGTTCCTCCCGCCCAGCGCACCCAGCCAGCACGCGGCAGACCTGTCGGCCCCGTTCGGCACCGCCGGCCTGGTCCCGGTCACCGTGGTCGCCGCCCGCAGCGGCGGCACGCTCACCCCCGCCGACGTGTCTGCCGTGAACTCGCTGCAGGCCCGGCTGGCCCGGGTCGCCTCGGTCAGCAAGGTCATCGACGCGGGCCGGTCCGCCAACGGCGGGGCCGAGCAGCTCATCGTGCTGTCCCGGCTGGCCGGGGGCGGCCAGAACCAGTCCATCACGCTGGTCGGCGACCTGCGCACCGCGATCGGCCGGGCCGGGCTGCCAGCCGGGCTGCAGGCCCATCTCGCCGGGGCGATCGCCGCCCAGGTGGACCAGCAGAAGGCGAACGGCAACACGGGCAACAAGGTGCAGAACGTGTCTGTGCTGTTCATCCTGGTGCTGCTGGTGCTGATCTTCCGCTCGCTGACCCTGTCGCTGACCACGATCGCGCCGGCGTTCCTCTCGGTGGCGATCGCCGGCCCGCTGATCGCCGAGGCGGCCCAGCACGGCCTGCAGGTCTCGCCGCTGGCCCAGTTCCTCATGATCGTGCTGGTGCTGGGCGCGGGCACGGACTACGGGCTGTTCCTGGTCTTCCGCGTGCGCGAGGAGCTGCGGCGGGCCGGGCACCCGGAGGAGTCGTACGCCACCTCGGGATTCGGCGGCCTGGCCCGGGCGGTCGGGCGGGACCTGCTCCATCCGCGCCAGCCCGCGAAAGACGCGATCGTCACCTCGGTGACCCGGGTGGGGGAATCGATCACGTTCTCCGCGGGCACGGTGATCGCTGCGGTGCTCACGCTGCTGGTGGCCAGCTTCCCGTTCTACTCCGACCTGGGGATCCCGTTCGCGATCGCGATCGGCGTGACCCTGCTGGCGGCGCTGACCCTGCTGCCCGCCCTGCTGTCGATCCGGCTGTCCCTGCTCGCCGTCAAGCGCACCTGCTTCCAGGCCGCCTTCCGCCGGCCCAAGCTGCTGCCGTGGAGCATCCAGGGCAGTGGCAGGGCGGGCCTCTGGGGCCGCATCGCCGGCCGCGTCGTCCGCCAGCCCATCCCGACGCTGGCCATCGGGCTGGTGCTGTTCGGCGGACTGGCCGTGGCATCGCTGGGGTACACGGCCTCCGGTTTCGGCGGCAGCACGGCGGCCCCGGCCGGCACCGACTCGGCCGCGGGCAGTGCGCTGCTCGCCCGCGACTTCCCGCAGTCGTCCGCCAACCCGACCACGGTGATCCTGCGCTTCGGCCAGCCGGTGTGGGCGCACCCGGCGGACCTGGCCGCCGCGGCCGGCAAGCTGCAGGCGAGCGGCCTGTTCACGACGGTGTCCGGCCCGCTCAACCCGGTGGGTGCCCCGATCGCCCCGGCGGCGTACACCGCCCTGCACGCCCAGCTCGGGCCGGCCAAGGCGCTGCCGCCGGTCCCGCCGCCCGGCACCCGGGTGCCAGCGCCCGCGTATGAGCTGTACCGGGCGACCGGCAACTTCGTGAGCCCGGACGGCCGGACGGTGCTGTTCGAGACCGGTCTCAAGGCCGGCGACCCGGGCGGCACGCCCGCCATGAACGCGGTGCCCGCGCTGCGTGCGGACGTCACCAGGGTGGCGGCAGCGGTGCACGCCACCGACTCGGCGCTGGGCGGCGAGGCGCCGGCCCTGTACGACATCAGCAGCATCTCCAACAGCGACCTCAGCAAGGTCATCCCCATCGCCATCCTGGCGATCGGGCTGCTGCTCGCCCTGGTGCTGCGGAGCCTGGTGGCCCCGCTCTACCTCATCGCCTCGGTCGGCCTGTCCTACCTGGCCGCGCTGGGCCTGGCGGTCCTGCTGTTCGTCAAGCTCGGCGGCAGCGGCGGCCTGGTGTTCTTCCTGCCGTTCCTGATGTTCATCTTCCTGCTGGCGCTCGGCGAGGACTACAACATCCTGGTCATGACCAGGATCCGGGAGGAGGCGGCCGGGCTCCCGCTGCGGCAGGCGGTGTCCCGGGCGCTGAGCGTCACCGGGACCACGGTGACCTCGGCCGGGCTCATCCTGGCGGGCACGTTCGTGGTGTTCGGCATCGTGGCAGGCGGGGGGAACGGGGGGAGCCAGTTCCGTGACATCGCGTTCGGCCTGGCGCTCGGCATCCTGATGGACACGTTCCTGGTGCGGACGCTGCTGGTGCCGTCCACCGTGGTGCTGCTGGGCCGGTGGAACTGGTGGCCAGCCCGGATGAGCCGCAGCCAGCCGCCCGCCCCCGGCGGCGCGCCGGAGACGGGCGGCGGGGCCGGCGGCGGCCCGGATGACCAGGTTCTGTCCGGGCTGGGGGCCTGAGCCGCGTAGGCTGCGCCCTGTCCGGAGGCTGCGGGCAGGGCGGGTGCATTCCCGCCGGTTCGGGCTCCGCTCCGGGACGGCCCCCGAATACTGTGCTTGAACTGCGGGACATGCCGCGTGCGGTGCTGGCCAGAAGCGGTCTGGAACGCCAGACTCGGCTGAGGGGGAAGTCCGGGCCACGCCAGCAGCACGACGGCAGGGCACGCCGGCACCGCCCGGCGGCGCAGGAGGGACGCTGATGCAGGAACTGCGCCTCGTCGCGGTGAGCGAGGACGGCATCTATGCCGTCCTGGAGGTGCCGGGCCGCAGTGGCCGTTTTGTGTTGCCGATCGATGACCGGCTGAGGATCGTGGCGCGGGGGCAGTTCTCCCGGCTCGCCCAGTACGAGATCGAAGTGGAGAATCCGTTGCGACCCAAGGAGATCCAGGACCGGATCCGAGCCGGAGAGACGGCGGAGGAGATCGCCGACGTGTCCGGGATACCGATCGAGCGGATCCGCCGTTTCGAGGGACCGGTGCTGGCCGAGCGTGCCTACCGGGCGCAGGAGGCACAGGGCGCGACGATCCGCCGGGCCGGCGAGTCCGGCCCGGGCAGACAGCTGGGTGAGGTGGTCACCGAGCGCCTCCGGGCGCTGGGCGCATCCCTGGAGGAGGCGGAGTGGGACTCGCGCAAGCGGGCGGACGGCACCTGGATGGTGCAGGTCGCGTTCACCGCGCAGGGCCAGCCGCAGCTCGCCGAGTGGGTTTTTGACCCGCAGCGCCGGCACGTGACCCCTGCCGATGACCCGGCGGCCCGGCTGTCCCTGCCTGAGGAGGATCTCCCCCGCCCGGTGCCGGCGCCGCGCGGCCCGGTGACCGCGACAGTGACCCCGATCGCCACCCGCCTCAACCCCGCCCCGGCGCCCGAGGCGCCACCCCGCGCCAGGCCCGAGCCGCGGAGCGTGCCCGCGCAGCCCCGGCCGGCCGCCCGCGAGGCGCCCCCCGCCGCCCGGGAGACGCGCCCGGCGGCCGGGGAGGCGCAGCCCGCGGCCCGGGAAGCCCGGCCCGCCGCCGCGGAAGCACGCCCGGCTGCCGCCGCCGCGAGCGAGGAGAACGCGGCCCAGCCGCCGCCTCAGGCCCAGCCTTCCCAGCCGGCCCGGCCGGCCAGGAAGGCCGCGGGCGGCCGGTCCCGCCGGTCGTCCGTCCCCTCCTGGGACGAGATCATGTTCGGCACCTCCCGGCAGCCCGAGTAAGCCCTGCCCGGGACTGTGCCCGACGCCACGCCCGGGCACCCGGCGGCAGCCGCGCGGCAAGCGGCGGACGGGAGCAGCCGGGGCGCGTACGATCAGCCACGGCGGGTCTGGCAACGGCGATCCGCATGGCATGAGGGATGAGGGTGGGAACGTGAGCCGGCCCAGGATCCTGCCCGGCATGGGGGTACCCGGCCGGGCCAGGTCCGGCCGGCCGCTGCGCCCGATGGCGCTTTACCGGGCCGCGGCACTGGCACTGGCCGCAGTGCTCAGCGGCTGCGGGCTGGTTGGCGGTCCCCGCACCGTCGCCGAGAATGTGCCCGACGTCATGACGGTGACCAGCCCGGTAGTCACCCGGGGTGTCATCGCGCGCGCCTATACCTGCCGGGGCGGCGGGAAAAGCCCGCCCATCCGCTGGTCCGGGGCGCCGACCACCGGGACCAGGTCGCTGGCGCTGGTCATGGACGATGCGGCCACCCCCGTCACCCCATATATCTATTGGATCGTTTTCAATATCGGCCCCCAGGCGACCGAAATTCCTGACGGCCAGATTCCGCCGGGAGCCGAGCAGGCGGACAACAGTAAGGGCAAGCTCGGCTATGATGCGCCATGCCCCGCGAATCCCGGCCATGGCTACCGGTTCACCGTTTACGCACTGAGTTCGAGGCTCAAGTTGCGCGATGGCGTGGGACTCAAAACGGCCTGGCTGGCCATCGCCCACGCGGCCATCGCCCGTGGCAGGCTGCCGGTTACCGCCTCTCCGTAATTGCTTAGTTGCATAGAGTAATCCTCACAAGTAAAACTTCTCTAATCGCGTGACAACGGCCATAGTGGTCCGCGAGAATCTCACCCCAGGAGTTCAGCCTTGGACAGCTCTCCAAGGCGCTAGCCGCACGGGGGGATGGTCCGCGCCGATGGCCGCGCGGGCGTCGCTAGCGCCACCCAGAGGCCATGCTCGTGGGGTGGTGCGATGGTTCTGCTCGTGGTTGGCATCGCAGCCGTCATCATCGTGATCCTCGGCGCTGTTGCCTTCAGCCTCCGGTCCGGCCGGAGCGGCGGGCGCGAGGATTTCACTGCCAGGCCAGACCGCGGCTGGGAGCACGATCCACGGGCAGGCCGCCAGCCGGGCCGGGCCGACCGGACCAGAAGCGGCACCCGGCCGCGCGGATACGACGACCGGGACCGCGACTACAGCAGCTCCGGCGACCGGCGCCGTGACCGGGACAGGGACGGCAGCCGTGAGTACGCGCAGCGCCGGTCCGGCCGCTACGACTCCGCGCCCGCCGGTTACGACCGTTCGCCGTCCCGCAGCCGCCAGGCCGGGCAGGAGCGCGGGCGCACGGACGCCAGGCGCCAGACGGCCAGCTACGACACCGGCCCGGGCGAGGCACTGTATGACACCGGCTCGTTCGGCACCGGCTCCGGGCTGGCCGCCTACGACACGGGCGCGGGCCGGTACGACACCGGGACCGGCCTGGCCCCGTACGACACGGGTCCCGGCGAGGCGCTGTACGACACCGGCCCCGCCAGCTACCCCGCGGTGAGCACGCCCCGCGTCCATGCCGAGGACTACCCGTCCGACCAGTTCCCCCGGCCCAGCGGGGAACGGCGCCCGGCAGCCGCCGCTGACGCGAGCCGGGAGCCGGACCGTGCAGATGGCCGCCGTAAGCCGGCCAAGCCCGCTGCGCCCGCCAAGAGCCGCGGCCGCAGCAAGCGCGACGATGATGACGACTGGCCCAGCACCGACTGGGACAAGCTCTCCGACGTCGACTACTGGGCGGAGCTGTCCGCGGACAAGCCGCTGGCTGCCATGGCCGAGCCCGCGAATACGGCCAAGCCCGCCAAGCCCGCCGCCCGGGCCGACGCGGACGCCGCCGTCACCGCCCGGATCGACACCGCGCGGCTCGGATCGTCTCGCGGTGACGCCGCCCGCCCCGGGCCGTCGCGCTCCGCGCAGGCGCCGGATTCCGCGTCCTCGCGCTCCGCGTCCTCTCCCTCCGCGTCCTCTCCCTCCGCGTCCTCGCGCTCCGCGTCATCCCGCTCCGCGTCATCCCGCTCCGCGTCATCCCGCCCGGCTGCAGTGGACCCGGTCCCGGCGGCCCCGGCATCGTCCCGGTCAGCTGCGGGCAGGCCCGATACCAGCCACAAGACCCCTGGCGGCAGCGGCGCACCGGGCCCGGGCGCCAGCGGTTCCGGCCGGGAGGCCAGCCGCAGCGGCTCCCGCGCCGCCCGCCCGGCATCATCCCAGCCGCCCGCCCGCCCGGCCGCCGCCGCCGGCCAGCAGCGGGACGCGCTCACCGAGCGGCTGCCGGCCCGCCGCAACTCACCGGCACCGGCACCGGCACCGCCGCCTGCCGGCCGCCGGGCAGGCGAGCCGAGCCTGGCGATGCTGGCCAGCCTGGCCGAGCCGTCCTCCGGCAGCTCACGCCCGCCAGCGGACGACGACCCGCTGACCAGCCCGTCGTTCTCCCGCAACTCGGCTACCACCACCGACAGCCGGTCCTACCGCAACTCCAGGCGCAGCTCCCGCGACGACTCCGCCGCCCGGCAGCAGCCCAGCCCGGGCGGCAGGCGCGGGTACGACACCAGCCCGGGCACCACACCGCCCGGCGGGTACACCGGCCCCGACCCGGTCTCCCCCGGCAACCCCTACGGCAGCTATGTCGACGCCGCGCCCGCCAGTTACCCGGCCGAGGCCGGCTATGCCGGCGGCAACGGCCACAACGGCTACCCCGCCGCCAGTTCCGGCGGCGGCTACGCAGGCGGCAGCTACCCGGGCGGCGGCTACTCAGACAGCAGCTACCCGGGCAACGGGCACAGCCAGCAGGCCGGCAACGGGCACGCCAGCTATGGTGCCGACTCCGCCGCCGGGTACCCGGACAGCAGCCCCAACGGGTATGGCACGAGCTCCCCTGCCGGCTACCAGCCCGGCCCCGGCGGCGAGTACGGCGCGGGCACGCCGTCCAGCTACCCGGGCAACGGGCACAGCCAGCAGGCCGGCAACGGGCACGCCAGCTATGGTGCCGGCTCCGCCGCCGGGTACCCGGACAGCAGCCACAACGGCTACGGCACGAGTTCCCCCGCCAGCTACCAGCAGCCGTCCTACCAGCCAGCGCTCTCCGCCCCGCCGCCGGCCCTCCCGGCCGGCAACGGCCACCAGGGTTCCTGGTACGGCGACTCGCGCACGGTCAATGTGCCGCCGCCATCCGGTGCCGCCCAGTACCCGTATCCGCCCGCTGGCGAGCAGTACCAGGACAACGGGTACGGCGCCGCCGCGGACAGCTCAGGCGCCGGCTACCACGAGAACTACGGCCAGTACAACGGCTACCAGGCCGAGCACGGCGGTTACGGAGCCGACCCGTACGGGAACGGTTACCAGGGCCAGGGTTGACAAGCGCCGCCTGCACGCGCGGACAATGGCCCACCAACGCTAGGCAGGGATGACGGTGAACGGCCCTCGCGACCATGCCCGCACGTACCACCTGCACCGGCTGGCGGCTGCTCTCGACACCGAAGGCCTGCACGCCACGGTGCGGGCGACCTACCCGCCCGCCCTGCACATCTTCACCCCGGGCGCGGCGATGCTCGCTGAGAGCATCGACTGCACGCCCAGCACGGACGACACCGGCCGGCTGCGCTGGTTCTACCGCTGGTCCTGGGGTGAGCTGCTGCACGACGCCGAGGACCCCGGCGCGGCGGCAGCCAAGATCGCAGGTGTTCTCTCCGCGCGCTGATCAGCCCTTCGCCCGGTTACCGCCGGCGTGACCGTGCCCCCGGTGCCTGGCGTGCCCGGCACCGTGCCCGGCACGGTGCCCGTCATGGCCCGGCTGGCTCCGGGCCGCTGTATTGCTCCCCCGGCGTCCGGCGGACGCGCCGCCGAACGCCGGGGCTCGCGCGCTGGGGCTGACCCGGTGCGAGGTCGCTGGCGGGCCGGGTCCGGGCCGCCCGCCCTGCAGGAGGCCCGCGAACAGCCAGCCGGCCAGGCCGGCGGCGAGGGCGGCTGCCGCTACCGCGGCCGCCACCCACCGGAGGGGCCAGTCCCGGCGCCCGCGTCCTGGACCGGGCGGCACGGCGACCCGGGTGGCGGGCTGCTCCGGGGCCGCCGCAGCCTCTCTCCGTGCCGCATCAGCGGTCGTCGCGTCCCCGTCCGGACCGGCGCCGGTCAGGACACCCTCGGCCACGACACCCTCGGCCACGACACCCTCGGCCAGGGCGCCCGCAGCAGGGACGTCACTGTCCGGGGCGTCCCGGAGCGCCGCCGCCCGCCGCGCCACCGCCAGGGCGCTGCCGGGCCGGGCCCGGGGGTCCTTCCTGGTGAGATCCCTGATCAGGGCTGCAATGCCGGGCGGCACCGCCGGCGGCAGCGCGGGCAGTGGCCGGTCGCGGTGCGCGGCCGCCACTACCACCGGCTCGCCCCCGAAGGGCGGGCAGCCCGCCAGGCACTCGTAGGCCACGACCCCCAGCGCGTACAGGTCGGCCGCCGGGGTGCCGGAGGCGCCTGCCACCCGTTCCGGGGCCAGGTAGGCGGGGGTCCCGATGAGCAGCCCGGTGCGCGTCAGCGGCGCCGACCCGGCAGCGTGCGCGATCCCGAAGTCGGTGATCTTCACCCGGCCGTTGCCGCACAGCAGCAGGTTCGCGGGCTTGATGTCCCGGTGCACCAGGCCGGCGGCGTGGGCGGCGGCCAGGCCGGCGGCGATCTGCGCCACCACGTCCATGGTGTGCGCCGGGCTGAGCCGCCCGCGGGACAGCAACTCGGCCAGGGAAGGCCCCTCGACCAGCTCCATCACCAGGTACGGCGGGTAGTGCTGGCCGCCCTCGCCGTAGTCGTAGACCCGGGCGATGCCGGGATGTGACAGCGAGCCGGCGTGCCGGGCTTCCGCCCGGAATCGCGCGAGCGCCTCATGGTGCTGGGCGTACTCCGCCCGCAGCAGCTTCACCGCGACCGGCCGGGCGAGGGCGGTGTCGGTCGCCCGCCACACCTCGCCCACGCCGCCCGCCGCGATCCGGTCATCCAGCCGGTACCGGCCGGCGAGCACGATGGTGGTGGCAGGCATGAGGCCTGTCCCTACCCACCTCCGCGGCATGCAACCTGAGTTGCGCGCCCGGCGGCGGGCCGCGATAATCCTCCTGCGGCGGCACCCCGGGAGGGCGCCCCGCTGGGTCCAGAGACGCGGCCCCTTGCCCTTGGTGCTGAGGCAGGTGGTTGCCGTGTCCGCAGATTACTATCCGGTCCGCTGGGCCGGCCGGCTGGCCGTTGTCATGCTGCCCGGCGAGATCGACGTGGCCAATGCCCCGGCGATCCTGGGCAAGCTGCTGTCGGTGCTGGACCGTGAGCCGGTCACCCTGATCGTGGACATGACCGCGACCACGTTCTGCGATTCCGCCGGGGTGAACGCCGTCGTGCGCGCCTATAAGCGCGCCAGCGCCGCTGGCATCGAACTGCGGCTGGTCATGCCGGTCCCGGCGGTGCGCCGGGTGTTCACCGTGACCGGGCTGGACCGGCTGATCGACACCTATCCCAGCCTGGCCGCGTCGCTGGCGGGACGCCCGGCCGGTGAGCCGCGCAGCGCCGGGCCGGTGACGGCGTGGCCAGCGGGGACCGGCACCGAGCCGGATACGGACGAGCCGCTTCCTCAGCCGTAGTCGAAGGGCGGCGGCGCGGGCGGCTCGCCGCTCACGCTGGTGATGATCTCGCGCGCGAGCTCGCGCACCTTGATGTTGCGGTGCTGGGAGGCGGTCCGCAGGATCCCGAACGCCTTGGCCTGGCTGCACCGCTCCTGAGCCATGATCACGCCGACCGCCTGGTCGATGACGGCGCGGGACGCCAGCGACGCGCGCAGCTGGCCGGTCAGCGACGCGTAGGAGGCCAGCCGGGACGCCAGCGCCAGCGCACCGGAGCCGTGCTCGGCGAACTGCGCGGCGCGGCGCGTCTCGGCCTCGCCGAAGCCGGCTGTCACCGGCGCGTACAGGTTGAGCGCGCCAGCGGGCTCCCCGTCCGCTGTCAGCGGGAATGACAGGGTCGACCGCACCCCCAGCTGAGCGGCCCGCTCGCAGAAACCGGGCCAGCGGGTCTCCGCCGCCGTGTCCTCGATGCGCACCCGCGTCCCGGACCGCATGGATTCCAGGCAGGGACCGTCGCCGAGCTCGTACTGGAGCTCGTCCACGTCCGCGGCCAGCTCGTGGCTGCACGCCACCGTGAACGGCCGGGCCCCGGTGCCCAGCGTCATGCCGCAGGAAAGCCCGCCAGTCACCAGCCGGGCGGCCTGGGCGACCAGCTCACGCAGGAACTCCTCGACCGTGTCCGTGCTGAGCAGGGTCTTCTGCAGCTCGGCGATGCTCGCCGGCACGTCGTCCTCGTGCTCCCGCTGCTGTGTCATGGCCCGCCCTCCCAGCCTGATGAGCACTGCAGCTCCCCGGGCCCGGGGCGCCCAAACCGGCGCCGCCGCTCAGGCCGCCAGGTCGAGCCTGCGCGCGACCACATCCCCGGCGACTTCCCTGAGATGCCGTCCGGTGACGTACGCGTGGCCGCGCAGCTGCGCGAGCGCCTGGTCGGTCGTCACATGGAGCTGGCTGACCAGCATCCCGGTTGCCTGGTGCACGACCGCCCGCGATGACCAGCAGTCCTCGCAGCCCGGCTCCGTGACGGAGCGGTAGGCGGAAGGGTCCCGCGCCAGGCTGCTGGCGGCCAGGTCGGCCAGGAACTGCGCGTCGGCCAGCGGCTCACCGTCCGGTGCCGGCAGCACCCGGTAGAGGGTGATCACGCCGATGGTCTGGCCGGCGAAGCACATCGGGATCGACCAGAGCAGCCCGTCGCTGCCGATCACCCCGGCCGCGGCCGGGATGAAGTGCTGCCACCGGGCCGCTGCGGACCGGTCCAGGCCGGTCCGGATCGGCCGGCCGGAGTCGAAGGCGTCCATGCCCGGTCCTTCCCCGAGCACGTCCTGCAGGTTGTCCAGCGCGTCGGCACGCCGGTCAGTGGCGCACAGGGCTGTCCGCTGCGGCGTCGCGGTCTCCACCGTGAGCACGGCACCGTCCGCTTGCAGCAGCTCTCGCACCACCTGGCAGGCCCGCCAGGCAACCTCGTTAGTCGCGGGCTCGTCCGCCAGCGCCCAGGCCAGGCGGTCGAGCGGCGCGGTGTCCCGAGTCACCGAGCTCTCCCCCCGCGGGCCGCCCGGCCGAAACCGGGGTTCAGCCGGGCCCCGCTCGTCCGATCTGTATTGGCAACGAAGGTTACCCTTTATCTTCCGACCTATGCATCCCGCCGCTGCGGCAGGCGCCAGGCCGCTCACTCACCCCCGCAACTGCCCCGCTTCAACCGAGGCATGCTCACCAGTCCAGCCGCGGCGCAGCCAGCGGTCGTGGCTGACGATCACCAGCGGGCCCGGCCAGCCCCTGATCGCCTGCTCGAGCTCCTCCACCAGCGTCAGTGACAGGTGGTCGGTCGGCTCATCGAGCAGCAGCACGTCCGGCCGGGCGGCGAGCAGCCGGGCCAGGGCCAGCCGCCGCTGCTGCCCCAGGGAGAGGCGCCCGACGGGCGTCGCCAGGGTGCCGGGATGCAGCAGGCCGAGGCTGAGCAGTCCCGGGGCGTGCTCCCCGGCCGGGCCGGGCCGGCCGGCCGCGTACGCTTCCAGCGCGCTGCGTTCCGGGTGGTCCCAGGTCACCCGCTGGGCGAGCCGCCCGATCCGCAGGCCGCGGCGGATCAGCACCTGGCCCCGCGCCGGTTGCAGGTCGCCGGCCAGCAGCTCGAGCAGGGTGGACTTGCCCGCGCCGTTGGGCCCGGTCACCAGCAGCCGGGTGTCGTGCGCGATGTCCAGGGCGGTCACCGCCAGCCGGCCCGGCACGTCCGCGCGGCGGACGGACACGGCCACCCCGTCGGAGATCGATCCCGGCCCGGGAGGCGAGAAACGCAGGGGCGCAGGCGGCTTCGGCACCGGGGCAGCATCCAGGGCAGCCAGCTGCTGCCCGGCTGCCCGGGCGCGCCGGCTCACCGCCGTGTCCACCCGCTGGCCCTTGAACCTGGTGATGAACTTGTCGTTGTCGCGGGGGCCACGCCCGGGAGCGATCTGGTGCGCGGTGCCACGCGCGAGGCGGGCCAGCCGGTCATGCTCGGCCGTCCAGTCCGCGTACGCCTTCGCCCACCGCTGCCGCTGCGCGGCCTTGCCCTCGAGATAGCAGGTGTAGCGGCCGCTGTAGCGGGCCGGGCCGTCCGGTCCCGGGTCGAGGTCGAGGATGCCGGTGCAGGCCGCGTCGAGGAACGCCCGGTCGTGGCTGGCCGCGACCACGATGCCCGGCCAGCCCGCGAGGACACTCTCCAGATAGCCGAGAGCGGCATCGTCCAGGTGGTTGGTGGGCTCGTCGAGCAGCAGCACGCCGGGGCGGGCCACCAGCAGCACGGCCAGTGCCAGCCGGGCGACCTGGCCGCCGGACAGGGTGCCGAGCGGCCGTCGGCCGGGCAGCCCGGCCACTCCGAGGCCGTCGAGCGCGGCCGCCAGCCGGGCCGGCCCGGCCCACACGTCCCGTGCCTCGGCCTCCGCCAGGACGTCCGCGTACCCGGCGAGTGCCTGCTCACCGGGATCGCGCGCGATCGCCTCCGCCAGCCTGGCCAGCCTCATCTCGAGATCGCGCAGCCCGGCGAGGGCATCGTCGAGCAGGCTGCCGACGGTCGCGGCGGGCGGCAGCCGCACCTGCTGCGGCAGATACCCCACGCTGCCGTGGATGCGGGCGGTCCCGGCGTCGGCATGCTCTTCCCCGGCCAGGATCCGCAGCAGAGTGGACTTCCCGGCACCGTTCTCCCCGACCACGCCGAGCCGGTCGCCTGGCCCGGCCGCCAGCGCGGGCAGGTCCAGCACCCGCCGGTCACCGTAGATCTTCACCAGCCCGGTCGCGTGGACCTGCTGCTGCCTGGACATGGGAGCACCCCGCCGTGTCATCGGACGAGACCCGCCGGGCAAGAAGCCGCCTCGGGCGCGGGCCGGATAGGCGCTCACTGCAGCACGCGACGAGGGTGCCATGCCGGCGGCCCGCAGGCAACCGGATAAAGAGCGCTGGCCGGGCTGGTGATGCTGACCGTGCGCGACCAGCGGGCGGTGAGCGGAGGTACCGTGCACTCAGCAGTGCAGCCAACCGGAAGGCGGGATGCATGACGGAAGTGCCCGGCGGCGCGGGACACCGCAGCGCCGAGTGGTTCGGTGCCAGCGGGCGCGCCGGGATGATCTACCGGTCGTGGATGCGCAATCAGGGCTTCACCGGTGAGGTGTTCGACGGGCGGCCGGTCATCGGGATCGCCACCACCTGGTCGGAACTGGCACCCTGCAACGCGCATCTGCACCGGGTCGCCGAATCGGTCAAGCGGGGGGTCTGGCAGGCGGGCGGCTTCCCGCTGGAGTTCCCGGCGATGGCGCTGGGCGAGACCCTGCTCCGGCCGACCGCCATGCTGTACCGCAATCTGCTGGCGATGGAGGCGGAGGAGCTCATCCGCGCCAATCCGCTGGACGGGGTGGTGCTCCTGTCCGGCTGCGACAAGACCACCCCCGGCCTGCTGATGGCCGCGGCCAGCGTGGATCTGCCCGCGCTGATGGTCACCGGCGGGCCGATGCTCAACGACAAGTACCAGGGCATGGACGTGGGGTCCGGCACCCAGGTGTGGCGGTTCGAGGAGGAGATGCGGGTCGGCGCGATGACCGCGGAGGAGTGCGCCTTCGCCGAGAGCTGCATGGCCCGGTCCAACGGCCACTGCATGACCATGGGCACCGCCTCCACCATGGCGTCGATGGCCGAGGCGCTCGGCATGCAGCTGCCCTACTCGGCGACCTGGCCGGCGGTGGACGCGCGGCGGTACGAGACCGCGCAGCGGGCCGGCCAGCAGATCGTCACGCTGGTCGGCAAGGACCTGCGGCCGTCGCAGATCATGACCCGGCAGGCGTTCGAGAACGCCATCCGGGTCAACGCGGCCATCGGCGGTTCGACCAACGCGGTGATCCACCTGCTGGCCATCGCCGGGCGGCTGGGGGTGCCGCTGTCGCTCGACGACTTCGACGCCCTCGCCCGGGACGTGCCCACGCTGGTGAACCTGCAGCCCTCCGGCAAGTACCTGATGGAGGACTTCTGCTACGCCGGCGGCCTGCCCGCGGTCATGGCCGAGCTCGGCAGGCTGCTGCACACCGATGCGGTCACGGTGACCGGCGCCAGCGTCGGCGCGAACGTCGGGGGCGCGGCCTGCTGGAACCGGGACGTCATCACCACCATGGCGGATCCGTTCCAGCCCGCCGGGACCGGCACCGCGGTGCTGCGCGGCAATCTGGCGCCGGGCGGGGCGGTCATCAAGCAGTCGGCGGCGTCCGCGCACCTGCTCCGCCACCGCGGCCAGGCCATGGTGTTCGACTGCCCGGAGGACTACTACGCGGTCGCGGACGACCCGGAGCTGCCGGTGGACGAGACCACTGTCCTGGTCATCCGCAACTGCGGTCCGCGCGGCTATCCGGGGATGCCCGAGGTGAGCAACGTGCCGCTGCCCACCAAGCTGCTCAAGGCCGGGGTGCGCGACATGGTGCGCATCTGCGACGGCCGGATGTCGGGCACCGCGTTCGGCACGGTCGTGCTGCACGTCGCGCCGGAAGCCGCGGCCGGCGGGCCGCTCGCGCTGGTGCGCAACGGCGACTGGGTGGAGCTGGACGTGCCCGCCCGGCGGCTGCACCTCGACGTGACCGACACTGAGCTGGCGCAGCGGCACAGCCAGTGGCACCCGCCGCCGCCCGCGGCCCGCGGCTGGGTCAAGCTGTACACCGAGCACGTGCTGCAGGCGGACGCGGGTGCGGACCTGGATTTCCTGGTTGGCGCCAGCGGCCACGAGGTTCCCCGGGACTCCCACTGATGCCAGGAGGCTGTTGATGACCCACGCGCCCGCTGCCGGAGCCCCGTTCACCGGGGTGGGAGTCGCCCTCGCCACGTTCTTCGACGACGCGGACGAGGTCGATTACGCCGCGACCGCCCGGCATGCCGCCCGGCTCGCCGAGCTCGGCGTCCGCGCGATCGTCGTGGCCGGCACCACCGGTGAGGCGGACGCGCTCACCGATGACGAGCGGGTGCGGCTGTTCGCCGCGGTTCGCGAGGCCGTGCCGGAGGTGCCGCTGATCGCCGGCACCGGCGCCGTGTCCAACCGGCAGGCGCGCGCCCTGACCGAGGCGGCGGTGCACGCCGGCGCCGACGCGGTGATCGCCCGCTCCCCGCGCGGGGTGTCCGACCCGACGCGGTACTACCAGGCTGTCGCCGGGGCGGCCGCGTCGGTGCCCGTCCTCGCCTATCACTTCCCGGCGGTGGCGCCGCCCGGGATCAGCCTCGACGTGCTGGAGACGCTGCCGGTGGCCGGCTGCAAGGACTCCTCGGGCGACCTGGAGCGGCTGCTCGCCACCCGGGCCCGGTGGCAGGGCTGGCTGTACACGGGCTCGTCGGCGCTGCTGCTGCCCGCGGGGCAGGTCGGCTGCGCGGGCGCGATCCTGGCGCTCGCCAACGTGGAGCCGGAACTGTGCGCGGCCGCGTTCGGCGGCGATGCGGATGCCCAGCTGAAGCTGATGCCGTCGCACCTGGCGTCGGGCCGGGACTTCCCGCGCGGCGTCAAGCACCTCATGGCCCAGCGTTTCGGCACCTCCGAAGCTGCCCGCATGGGCTGAGCACTTTTCCTGTTTGCGGGCCCTGGGGCGGGGAAGTCAGCAAGTTTGTGTTAGCCCCGTCCCAGGGAGGGACATCATGACGATCGGTGCCGCACTCCTGCTGATCGCTGCGGGCGCCGTGCTGAGGTTCGCCATCTCCACCGAGAGCGTGGGTGGCTTCAACCTCTTCATCATCGGCGACATCCTGATGGCCGTGGGGGCCGTGGGTCTGCTGCTCTGGCTGGTGATCTGGCTGCCCCGGAGCCGCAGCCGCCGCGCCGCTTATGAAGCGCCGCCGGACGTGCCGCCCCGTGCCCGGGAACCGTACCGGGATGGCCGTTACGGCGACGGGTACCCGGCCGATCAGGCCCCGGCGGACCGCTACCCCACCGAGCCCTACCGGTAAGCGGCAGCATCCGCGCTGACGCACGCCGCCGCCCGGGACGTCCCGTCCGGCCCGGGTGGCGGCGCTGCGCTCCTCACTGAGGGCCCGCCCGCCGCGTCTCCAGAAACCTGGGTGCCGACCGCTTTTTCCTGCCTCGTCCCTGCCGATGTGCATAGGGTTGAGCTTTGGTCACTCATTGGAGGCGAGATATGACGATAGGTGCCGCTTTACTCCTGATCGCCGCCGGGGCCGTGCTGAGGTTCGCCATCGCCACCACGGCCGTGTACGGCATCGACCTGCACATGATCGGTGACATCCTGATGGCGGTCGGAGCCGTCGGGCTGCTGCTGTGGCTGGTGATCTGGCTGCCCCGGACCCGGGCCCGCACCAGCCGCCCGCCGTACCAGCCGCCCCCGCCGCCCGCGGACGTGCCCCGGCGTGACGGCTACTACCCGGCCGAGCGCTACCCGGCGGACCGCTATCCCCCGGACCGCTACCCGGCGGACCGCTATCCCCCGGAGCGCTACCCGGCGGACCGCTACCCCGCCGAGCGCTATCCCGCCGACAACACCCCCACCCTCCGCTACGAGGACCCCTACTCCCGCTGACCAGCCCGAGCGAGCCAAAGGGCCGCCGCCGTCTGGACTGACGAGCGAGGCGACGAAGGAGCCGGAGCGAGGAGGGAAGACGGCGGGCTCCAGCGGCCCGGAGGCGAGCGAGGGCCAGAAAGGGCGCGAGCCAAGGGCCAGAATTAGGGCGTCGCTGATGAGCTGGTGCTGGGCGTGCTGCTCAGGGTCGGTGAGGGCGTAGGCGATGGTGACGTCGGAGAAGGTGCAGCCGGCGTCGGGCTGGCGGACGGGCTGGCCGGCGCGGAACTGTGGGCCGGCGCCGGGCTGGCCGGGGCGCTGGAGCTGCCCTGCGCCGGGCCGACCAGGGTCGGCGGCTGCACCTGGTGGTGGCTCGGCGCCAGCATGAGCGCCAGCGCGCCGACGACGACCCCGGCGACCACCACCGCACCACCGGTGGCTGCGCCCGCCGCAAAGGCCCGCCGGTCCCGGCGGTACTCGGTGCGCCGCCGCTCACCAAGCCAGGCCGGCAGCGACGCCCGCTGCGCCGCCCAGCTGTTGACCGGCGCGGCCGCCATCCCGAGCGTCGGGAAGACCAGCAGCGCCGCGAGCAGCGGGCCGCTGAGCTGAGTGGCGTGGCTGAGCGCACCGGCGATGCCCGCCAGCCCCAGCACGGCCAGCGACGACTCGGCCCAGTTGGCGCGCAGCGCCTCCCACCATTTCGCCTGCTCGCTGGTTTTCGGGGTGCGCAGGAAGGCGGCCTTGCGGGCGAACAGCCCCTGCACCGAGGCGCGGGCCACCACCAGCGAGGTGGACTGCCAGATGAAGAACGCGCCGATCGCGTCCCGCCACCGTGCCCCGGTCCCCCGGCGCAGCAGGGACACCGCGCGCACCAGGCCCAGCCCGACCAGCACCGGCACCGTGGCCAGCAGGAACGGGGTCAGCTTGCGGAACAGCTCGCCGCCGCCGGTGGCCAGGTTGGCCGCGCCGGCCAGCAGGAACACGAAGAAGACCAGGCTCAGCAGGTCGCCGTACCACTGCAGGGCGCCGGCGAGATACGCCCACCGCTGGCCCGCGCTCAGGTGGTTCTCCCGGGTCTGGTGCCCTGGCATGAGGGAGCGGCTGTGCATGCGCAGGATCTGGATCCCGCCGAAGCACCACCGGTACCGCTGCCCCTTGAGCGCCTCGAAGGTCAGCGGCATGACCCCGCGGCCCCAGGACTGGTCCACGTGCAGCCCGGACCAGCCGGCCCGCAGCAGCCGCAGCGACAGCTCCGCGTCCTCCGTGATGCACCACTCGTCCCAGCCGCCCAGCTCGTCCAGGGCGACCCGGCGGATCAGGCCCATCGTGCCGGCGAAGATCGCGCCGTTGTGCTCGTTGCGGGACGGCTGGGACACCGCGAAGAAGTACTTGTAGGAGAAGTAGAGCCGCCGGTAGTACGCCGCGTGGGTCCAGTCCCGGTAGTCCTGCGGCGCCTGCACGAACCCGATCCACGGGTCGGCGAACGCGGGCGCGCAGCGGCGCAGGAAGCCGCGCGAAAGCTGGTAGTCGGAGTCCACCACGCCGATCAGCTCGGCTTTCGGGTCGGTCATGTTGCGCAGCGCGTAGTTCAGCGCCCCTGACTTGTACCCGGGCCAGTTCTCGAGGTGCTTGAACTTCACCGCGTGCCGGGCGCACCACTCCTCCACGGGCCGCCACAGGGTCTCGTCGTCGGTGTTGTCGTCGATGACGCAGATCTCGTAGCGGGGGTAGTCCAGCCGCATCAGCGCCCGCAGCGTCTCGATCACCATGTCTGGCGGCTCGTTGTGCGCGGGCACGTGCAGGCTGACCATGGGCAGCTCACTGTCCGGGGCTGGCAGCGCCGTCTGCGGGGTGATCCGGCGGCGCCAGTGCTCGGTGCCAAGCGCGTCGCAGATCTCCCACAGGTACGCGCACGACAGCAGCGCGGCGAAAACCTCGAACACCCACAGCACGACCCCGCCGACCGTGCTCGCCAGGCCCAGGTTGCTGGCGAACGTCCACTCCAGCGCGAAGGTCAGGTAGACGATGAACAGGAAGATGCTCGACGCCCAGCACAGGTGCGCGCGGGCGTTCCAGCGGCGGGTGACCGGCAGCCAGATGGCGCTGGCAAACACGATGCCCGCGATCCCGGCGGTCAGGTTGTGCCCGGCCACCCCGAGCAGCCGCAGGACACCGGCCACCACCGTGGCCACGACCGCGGTGCCCGCGACCGCCAGCGCCAGCCGGCGGGTGGCGGGCCAGGCCCCGGCCACGGCCGCCCGGCGCCGGGTGGGCAGGAACAACGCGACCGAGCCCAGCGGTGCCGCCACGATTCCGGCCAGCAGTAAAGCCCCAAGCATGAAGCCTCCGCGGGAGGTAGGAGTACCTCCTCTCTGTTGCCTTTTGCGGCGGTTTCACACCAGGCTGGCCAGCTTGAGTGGGCGTTGCGCCGCTCAGCGGGGCTGGGGCCGGGCGGTCACCCCAGCCCGAACAGCCGCCGCGGGTTGGTCACGGCGACGGCGGTGACCTGCGCCTCGTCCAGCGCGCCGGCCAGGAAGCCGGCCGGGTCGGCGAGCGCCATGTCGAACGGCAGGTCGGTGCCGAGCACCACCTGGTCCAGGCCCACCCGGCTGACCAGGTAGCGAAGGGCCTGCGCGTCGTGGGTGATGGTGTCGAAGTAGAGGCGGCCGAAGTAGTCCCAGGCGTTCACCGGGGCATCCGCGAGTTCCGGCCGCACCTGCCGGGCGTGCACCAGCCGGCCGGTCTGATAGGGCAGGAACCCGCCGCCGTGCATCAGCACCAGCTTGAGCGCCGGCCAGCGGTCCAGCACCCCGGCGCAGATGAGCCGTTCCACCACGATCGTGGTCTCCAGCGGGTTGCCGATGGCGTTCTGCAGGTACCACTGCTCCAGCGCAGGGTGAGCGCAGTTGAACGCCGGGTGGATCAGCACCGGCATGCCCGCGCTGTCCGCCTCCGCCCAGAACGCCGCGAACTCCGGCTCGTCTAGGCGGCGGCCCGCGATCGATGTCCCCATCGCGGCGCCAACCGCGCCCGCCGTGGCTGCCTCCCGGTAGACCGTGGCCGCCAGCGCCGGCGCCTGCATAGGCAGGTTCGCCAGCCAGTGCAGCCGGTCCGGGGCCGCCTCGCAGAAGTGGGCCATCCCTTCGTTCGTCGCCCGGCACACGTCAGCCGCCAGTTCCGGCTCCAGGTCGTAGCAGAAGGCCACCGGCGCGGGCGAGATCACCGCTCCCCACAGGCCGCGCGCGCTCAGGTCGGCCAGCTTCTCCTGCGGATCGCGGAAGGCGTTGTGGAGCGGGAACGGCACATGGTGCCGGCCCTGCCAGATCCCGTCCGTCACCGAGAACCCGAGCCGGCTGTCCCGGTTGGCAAGGTCGAGCAGCTCGTCCGGGATGACGTGGTTGTGGACGTCGAGATACACGCCAGGCTCCTCTTCGTAGGGCAGCGGCAGTCCGCTCACGCTTGGTGGCGCGCCGGGAAGCGCGGTCTGCCCGGGCCTGCCCGGCGGTGAGGGGACCTTAAGTGATGCGTGATGACTTCGGCAACTTTGCTTAGCACTGCTGCGCCGATGAGGGAAAGCGTGCCGTCAGCGCGCGAGAGCCCGCGCGCGGGCTGGGCAGCCATTGACGCTACTCGGTAGCCGTGCTAATTTTCGCGTTTAATCCCGCTATTGGCGGCAGGCCAGGCTCCCCATGGCCAGCTAAGGCGCTCCAGACCTGGCCGTGGGCCGACACGCTCGACGCAAAGACGCGAACGAGAGGAGCCGCCGTGGTCGCTGACCCTCAGCCGATGACGCCGCCCCACGCCGCGGACCGGCGCCCTCCGCGCCTGGCAACCGGATGAGCACCCTCTTCCTCGGCATCGGGTTCGGCCTGGTGACCGCATCGGTCCTGGCCATCTCCACGGTCGCGCTCTCGCTGCAGTTCGGCGTGACGCGGGTGCCCAACTTCGCTCACGGGGAGATCATGACCGTGGGCGCCTACGCTGCGCTGAGCACCTACCAGGCGGTCCACAACGCCATCCTGGCCGCCGTCGCCGCGATCGCCGCCGGTGCCGTGCTCGGGATCGGCGTCAACAAGCTCCTGTTCGGCCCGTTCCGGAATCGCAACGTGGCCCGGCTCACCCTGTTCGTGCTGACGATCGCGGCATCGCTGATCATCCAGAACGTGGTCCTGCTCATCTACGGCGGCGCCACCCGGTCGCTGCCGCTGGGCGGCGGCAACCCCCACCACGTCGGCCCGTTCCTGTTCACCTCGCAGCAGGAACTCATCATCGGGCTGGCCGTTGTGATCATGCTCGGGGTGCACCTGCTGCTCCGGTACACCTACTTCGGCCGCGCGCAGCGGGCGGTGGCCGAGAACCTCGCTCTGGCCCGCGCGAGCGGGATCAATGCGGCCCGGGTGATCAACCGGACCTGGCTGCTCACCGGCTCCCTCGCCGGCCTCGCCGGATACGTACTCGGCATCAGCACCGGCGGCCTGTACCCCGCCATGGGCTTCCAGTTCCTGCTCGTCGTGTTCGCCGCCGCGATCCTGGGCGGGATCGGCCAGCCCTACGGGGCGATGGCCGGTGCACTCGTGGTCGGCGTCACCATGGAGGTGAGCGCGCTGTATATCAGCTCCGATTACAAGACCGTGATCGCGTTCGGGCTCCTGATCGCCGCGCTGCTCGTTCGGCCCCAGGGCTTGGTGGCGGCCCGCCAGGCAGCGGCGGGCTGAGGCGCGGCGCCATGCTCTCGTACCTGCTCAGCGTCGGCACCCTGGCCGCCATCACCGCCCTGATCGTGATCGGGCTGAACGCCCGCTGGGGACTGTCCGGGCAACTCGACCTCGGCTACTACCTGTATGTCGCGTTCGGCGCCTACGTCGATGGCGTGCTCACCCTGCCCTCATCCGCCGGCCAGCCGGACGTGAGCTACGTGCTCGGGCTCCACCTGCCCTTCCTGGCCGGGCTGGCGGGGGCGGCGATCGGCTCCGGGCTGCTGGCACTGGCGGTCGGCTCTGTGGCGCTGCGGAACCTGCGGGGTGACTACTTCGCCATCGTCACCGTGGCCGCGACAATCATCGGCTACACCGTGATCAGTCAGTTCAAGCCGCTGTTCAACGGCTACAACGGGCTCTACGGTGCCAGCCAGCCGTTCCTGAACAACCTGAACCTCACCCCGGAGGGCTACCAGGGCTTCTACTTCGGCCTGTGCGTCGTGGTGCTGGTGATCATCTACGCCGTGGTGGAACTGCTCCGGCGGAGCCCGTTCGGGCGCGCGGTGAAGGCCGTCCGCGAAGATGAGATCGCGGCAGCCGCGTTCGGGCGCAGCGCCGTCCGGCTCCGGCTCAAGGCCTACGTGCTCGGCGGAGTGATCGGCGGCATCGGGGGCAGCCTGTTCCTGCACTACATCACCGCCTTCAACCCGGCGTCCTGGTCGCCCCTGGAGACCTTCCTGCTCTACGGCGCCCTGCTGGTCGGCGGCACGGCCAACAACCTGGGCGCGGTCGTCGGGGCGCTGATCGTGCTCATCGCCTTCCCCCAGCTGACCCAGCTGATCCCTGCCCTCGGCAGCAACTCCGACGCCGGCCCGGCCGTCCAGAACATCGTGGTCGGACTGCTGATCATCGGCGTCCTGCGCTTCCGCTCCGCCGGGATTCTCCCCGAGCTGAAGACGATGAGCGGACAGCTGCGCACCCGGGGCGCCTGGAACTGGCGACGGCGCACCGCTCGGCCGGCTGCCACCACGACCGCGGACGAGGCTTGACGTGGCCGCGGAACCCGGGCCGCCCCCGGCCTGCCTGGAGGTCACGGACGTGGGCAAGAGCTTCGGGGGCGTGCACGCGGTGCGGGGATGCACGTTCTCGGTGGCCCGCGGCAGCATCACCGGGCTGGTCGGGCCGAACGGCGCAGGCAAGAGCACCGTGATCAACCTGATCTCCGGCCTGGTGAAACCGGACAGCGGGGAGATCCGGCTGGACGGCGCGCCGATCAGCGGCCGCAGCCTCGACTGGGTCAGCCGCCAGGGGCTGCTGCGCACCTTCCAGGTCGCCCGGGAATGGCCCGCGCTCACGGTCATGGAAAACGTGGTCGCGGCAGCGCCCGCGGAGGGGCGGGAGACGGTCTGGCGGGCCCTGTTCGCCCGCGGCAAGCTGCACGAGCAGGAAAGGGCACTGGAGAAGCGAGCCGCCGCCCTGCTGGAGCGGCTGAAGCTGGCCCCGCATGCCGGAGCCCCGGCGGGCAGCCTGAGCGGCGGCCAGAAACGGCTCCTGGAATTCGCCCGGGTCGCCATGGCTGCGCCCACGATCGTCCTGCTGGACGAGCCGCTGGCCGGGGTCAATCCGGTCCTGGCGGAGGAACTCCGCGCGGCCATCATGGACCTTCGTGTCCAGGGCGTGACCGTGCTGATAGTGGAACACAACCTGCGCTTTGTCGAACGGACCTGTGACCGGGTGATCGTGATGGGCTCCGGCCGCGTGATCGGCGAGGGCACCATGGCCGAGCTGCGCAAGAACGAGCAGGTCGTCGAGGCCTATCTGGGTCAGGGGGCGGCACATGCCTGAGCCGGTGCAGCTGAGCGCGGAAGAGGTCGTCGTCGGCTACGGGGGCGCCCCGATCGTCCACGGCGCCTCGCTGTCCGTCGCCCCGGGGGCGCTCGCCTGCGTGGTCGGGCCGAACGGGGCTGGCAAATCCACGCTGCTGAAAGCCCTGGCCGGCGAGCTGCGGCTGGAGGGGGGCGTCATCCGGTTCCTCGGCGAGGACGTGTCCCGGCTGCCGACTGAGCAGCGGGTCAGCCGCGGGCTGGGCTACGTGCCGCAGGTCGCCAACGTGTTCACCACCCTCACCGTGCATGAGAACCTCCTGGTCGGCGCGTACGGACGGCGCGCCGCCGCGAAGTCCCGGGTAGACGCGGTGTGCGAGCTCTTCCCGGACCTGCGGCCAGCCCTCGGACGGCCGGCGGGCACCCTGAGCGGCGGCCAGCGGAGCATGCTCGCGCTCTCCCGGGCGCTGATGCCCGAACCCAGGCTGCTCCTGCTCGACGAGCCCACCGCCGGGCTTGCCCCGCTGGTGGAAGAGCAGGTCTGGCAGCACATCCTGACCGTGCGCGAGCAAGGCATCAGCGTCCTGGTGGTGGAGCAGAACACGCGGCGGGCGCTCAGCCACTCCGGGTGGGCCTACGTGATGGTGAACGGCGAGGTCGCCGCCCAGGGCGCCGGCCCGGAACTGCTGGGCCGGCGTGAACTCGTGGATATGTACCTCGGCGGCTAGCACCCGGCCGGCCAGATCCCCCCCAGATCCTCATTGAGCTAACTGACCAACTGGAGAGGAAGTGCGGCAATGAAGCCATTGGCACTGCATGGGCTGGGCACCAGACGCGTGAGTGCGGTCGTCGCCCTGCTGACCACGGCCGCGTTCGGTGTGACCGCCTGTGCCTCCGGCGGCAGCTCCGGCAGCGGCGGCGCGAGCTCGGGCCCGATCCACATCACGGTGCTCGGCTCCGACACCGGCGCCTACGCCGAGATCGGCCAGGCAATGTACAACGGCGCAGTGGTGGGCGCGGCCCAGGTGAACGCGGCCGGCGGCATCATGGGCCGCAAACTGGTCCTCGACAAGGTGGACACGCACGGCGACCCGGCCGACGCCGTGCCCGCGCTCCAGCAGGAACTCGCGAAGAACCACCCAGTCGGCATCATCGGGCCGACCACGCTGGAGATCTTCGGCGTCCGGCCGATCTTCGACCAGAACAAGATCCCGGACATGTTCAATGGCGGTTCCACCGCGTTCGACAACAACAAGGACCCCTACATCTGGCGGATCAACCCGTCCGACTCCCAGCTCGCCCTCGCCCTCGCCCTGTACGCCCGGCAGAAGGGCTACACCAAGGCCGCGATCCTCTTCACCACCGAGGCCTCCCAGCAGGAACTCGAGCCGTTCCTCAAGAACGACTTCACCAAGCTCGGCGGCCAGCTCACCACTGTCGTGAACGTGACCCCCGGGCAGAGTTCCTACAACTCCGAGATCGTGAAGCTGCTCGGTACCCACCCGCAGGTCATTCTGGGCCAGCTCGATCCGCCGACCGCGTCCACCTTCTTCTCCGGGCTGAAGAGCCTCAACGGCACCAGGCTTCCCTTCATCGGGACGGACGTCACCGCGGGCAGCGACTGGATCACCGCGGTCGGCGCGGCCACCGCGCACGCCGAGGTCACCTCGGTCGAGGGCGGTACCCCGACCACAGGCGCGGGAGCGGTCTTCAGCGCCGCCTACCAGAAGATGTTCCACTCAGCCCCGCTGGCCGGCGCGAACTACGCCTACGACGGCGTGATCGACATGGCATTGGCGATCGACGCCGCGAAGGGCACCACCAGCGCAGACATCAATCGCGGCCTGCCGCTGGTGTCGAACCCGCCTGGAACGATGGTGGACACCTACGCGGCCGGGCTGGCGGCGCTGAAGAAGGGATCGAAGATCAACTACGACGGTGCGAGCGGCCCGATGGACTTCGACGCCTTCCACAACGTGTCCGGGCCGTGGGATGTGGTCAAGGCAGGCCCGTCGGGTGCCCTGACCACCCTGGAGACCATATCTGCCGCCACGGTGAGTGCCGCGGAAGCGAAGGTGCGGTGACCAGCGAGTCACCGGTCGCCGCTGCGCCGGCGCCGGCCCCGGCCGGGACCGGCGCCGGCGCGGCAGCAGCGAAGGTCGTGGTCATCACCGGCGCCGGTGGCGGGATCGGCCGCGCGACAGCGCTGCGGTACGCCAGCGACGGCGCCGTCGTCGCAGTCGTGGAAGTGAACCCGCGGACCTGCGCGGACGTGGCGGCTGAGGTGACTGCTGCCGGCGGCACCGGGCTGGAATTCCCCATCGACGTGTCCGACGAGGACGCGGTGGGCGGGCTGGCCGCGGCGCTCGATGATCGCTGCGGACGGGTGGACGTGCTCGTGCACGCAGCCATCCAGCGCATGCCCGGCCGTCTGGAGTCGCTGCCAGCCGAGAGCTTCGACCGGCTGCTCGCAGTGGGTCTGCGGGGCGGGTTCCTGCTCGGCCGCGACCTCGGCCGGCTGATGCTCCGCCAAGGCTCTGGTGTGCTGGTGTTCATCGGCTCGACCGCCGCGCACGCCCCGTACCCCTACACCGGCGCGTACGCGCCGTGCAAGGCGGCGCTGGTGATGCTCGCCAAGAGCTTCGCGCTGGAGTGGGCCGACCGCGGCATCAGGTCCCTGTCGGTCTCCCCCGGCATGGTCCGCACCCCGATGACCGAGGACCTCTACAGCCGGCCGGAGATCCTGGCCGGCCGCAGTGCCATCGCGCCGCTGCGGCGGATCGGCACGCCAGAAGAGATCGCCGCGCTCGTCCACTATCTGGCCTCAGACGAGGCCAGCTACGTGACCGGGACCGACATCCTGATCGACGGCGGGTTCACCAGCAGCAAATTCATGCACGTGCCGGGAAGGGGCGAGCGGGAAGAATGACCGACCACCCCGGCATGCGCCGGTTCCCGCGGCTGTTCGCTGAGCTGCCGCTGCGCCGCCACACCCTCAAGAACCGGATCGTCTTCCCGCCCACCTGCCCATCGTGGGTGAGCGACCCCCAGTCGGCCCGGTTCAACGACCTCGCCGCCCCCTATTACGAAGAACGGGCCAGCGGCGGGGTCGGGCTGATCATCATCGGCGGGACACACGTGCACCGCAGTTCCATCGCCGCCCCGCTGGCCCAGCCGGGGCTGTGGGACGACTCCCAGATCGCGGGATTCGCGAGGGTGGCGGAGGCCGTCCACCGGCACGGCGCCAAGCTCGCGGTCCAGCTCCGCCACACGGGCGTCCGCGGCTTCCCCGCCTACAAGCAGGACCCGGGCTACGACCGGGATGCCACCTGGTACACGATGGCGCCGAGCCAGGTGCCGCTCGGTGAGTTCCCTGGCGGCCACACCCCGAAGGAACTGTCGGGCGGCGAGATCGAGGAGATTCTGGACTGCCACGCCAGCGCGGCCCGGCGGGCCATGGAGGCGGGGCTGGACGGGGTCGAGTTCCATCTGAGCCACGGCTATCTGTCCTGGCAATTCCTTTCTCCCCTCTACAACAAGCGCACAGACGATTGGGGCGGCAGCTACGAGGGCCGGCTCCGGTTCTCGCTGGAAGCGCTCCACCGGATGCGATCCGCCATCGGGCCCGATGCGTTCCTCGGGTTCCGGATCAACTCGACCTCTCTCTGGCCCGGCGACCTGGAAGAGGCCGACGTCCAGCAGATCGTCCAGGACCTGCAGGCCGGGGCCGAGGTCGATTTCGTCGACGTGAGCGTCGGCGTCCACCACCAGTTCATCCACGCGCCCATGCACTTCGAGGGCGGCTGGGAGCGCGAGTACGCCGCGGGAATCCGCGCGGTGAGCACCGCCCCGGTCTTCGCCGTCGGCCGGATCACCACCCCCGAGGTTGCCGAGGAACTGCTGGAGTCCGGCGCTGCGGACGCGATCGGGGTGGCCCGGCAGCTGTTCGCCGACCCGGACTGGGCGCTGAAGGTCGCCGAAGGCCGCAGCGACGACATCCGCAAGTGCGTCGCTGCCAACCACTGCTGGAAGAGCGTGTCCAAGGGGCAGCGCGTCCAGTGCGTCTACAACCCCACCGTGGGCCGGGAGCGGCACTGGGGCAAGGCGGTGCCCCTGGAAGCCAGCGATCCCAAGCGCATCGTGGTGGTCGGTGCGGGCCCGGCCGGCCTGGAGTTCGCGCGGATCGCCGCCCGCCGCGGCCATCACGTGTCGGTGCATGAGAAAGAGGAGGAGACAGGCGGCCACGTGCGGCTGCAGTCGCTGCTGCCCGGCCGCGCCACCTACCGCGAGATCGCCCGCTGGCTGGAGGAGCAGGCCCGCAAGGCCGGAGCGGAGATCTGCACCGGGGCGGAGGTGACCGGCGACTCGCTGGCCGCGCTCTGCCGGGAGGCGGGCGCCGCCCAGGTCGTGATCGCCACCGGCTCCCGGGTGTGCCGGGACGGCTTCCAGGGCTGGACCGGCGCTGCCCTGCCGGGCGCCGACCGGGCCCGCTGCGTGGGCTGGGACGAGGTCCTCACCGGCCAGGCCACGCTCGGGGGTGACGTGCTCGTCCTCGATGACCAGGCCGACCTGATCGGTCCGCTGATCGCCGTGCACGCGGCCCGGGCCGGGGCGGCCACGGTGCGGCTGGTCACCCGGTGGCCGATGGTCGCCTCCGAGACGGTCGCCGACGCGTACTTCGAGTGGATCATGCCCCAGGTGTACGAGGCCGGTGTCCAGCTGTATGTGGATCACTTCGTGGAGCGCCTGTCCAGCACCTCGGCGACCCTCTACAACATCTACCTGCCGGGCCGCACGTTCGAGGTGCCGGCCGACACGGTGGTCATGGCCACCGCCCGCCAGTCGGTGAACTCGCTCGCGGACGCCGCCGGCCGGGCCGGGCTGCCGGTGACCGTGATCGGGGACGCGGTCGCGCCCCGCGGCACCTTCGAGGCGGTGTACGAGGGCCACCGGGCCGGGCGGGATGCCTGAGCAGGCCGCCGGGGACGGAGGGACGCTCACCGTCCGCGGCGGCACCGTCGTGACCGCCCGCGGCCGCGCGCCCCTGGACGTGCTGATCCGGGGCGGCCGGGTGGCAGCGCTGCTCCCCCGCGGCGGGCGCGCCGGCGGGGCCGGCATCGATGCCGATGGCCTGCTGGTGCTTCCCGGTTTCGTCGACACCCACGTGCACCTGATGGAGCCCGGTGACGGAACCCGGGAGGACTTCCCGGCCGGGACCGCGGCGGCGCTGGCTCAGGGCGTCACCACCATCGTCGAGCACACCCACGGCTGGCCTGTCACCACTCCGGCGCGGCTGGCCGAGAAGCTGAGCGTGGTCGCCGGCCGGTCCGCGGTGGATTACGGGCTGGCCGCACACGTCTGGCCGGACCGGCTGGCGGAGCTGGGACCGCTCTGGCGGGCCGGGGTCACCTTCTTCAAGATCTTCACCTGCGACACGCACGGCATCCCGGGTCTGGGCACCGACGTGCTGGCCGAAGCCCTCGGCCTGCTCGCCGGGCTCGGCGCCCCGGCCCTGCTCCACTGCGAGGACGCCACGCTCACCGCGGCGGCCGAGCGCCGCCTGCGGGCGCTGGGCCGCGACGACCCGTGGATCCTTCCGGAATGGCGATCCCGGGAAGCGGAACTGGTCGCGGTCACGACCGCCTGCCTGCTGGCGCGGCTCGCCGGGGCCCGGGTCACCGTCGCCCACGCGAGCAGCCCGGACGTGCTGGCGGCGGTCGCCGCGGCCGGCGGCGACGTGGTGGCCGAGACCTGCCCGCAGTACCTGCTGCTGGCAGAGAACGAGATCGGCGAGCACGGGGCGCTGCGCAAGTTCACCCCGCCGGCCCGGGTGCGCAGCAGTGCCGACGCCGACCGGATGTGGGCGGCGCTGCATGACGGCCGCGTCCACCACGTGTCGTCAGATCACGCCCCGTCCACCAGGGCGCAGAAGGCTGCGGGATCGATCTGGGACGCCCCGTTCGGCCTGCCCGGCCTGGACACCACCGGGCCGCTGCTGATCGACGCCGCCCTGTCCGGGCGGATCTCGCTGGAACGGGTGGTGGAGGCGTATGCCACCGCCCCGGCACGCCGCTACGGCCTGCGCGGCAAGGGCGACCTGCGCCCGGGCTGCGACGCGGACCTGGCGCTGGTCGACCCGGACGCCCGGCGCACGCTGACCGACACCGCCGTCCGCTCCCGGGCGGGCTGGACCCCGTACGCCGGGCGGGAGGTGCGCGGCCGGGTGGTCGCAACGATCCTGCGCGGGGTCATGACGGACTGGCGGGACGAGCCGGACCGGATACCGGGCGGGCAGTTCCTGCCCGGGCCGGGGGCACTCCCGGGCTGAGCCTGCCGGGCTGGGCCTGCCGCACTCAGCCCGGCGCGCTCAGGGCAGCGGCCCGGCGCCGCCGGGCTTTTCGAAAGGAAGGTTAGGCATGACTGTCACTCCTGCCACTGTCGGCGTGATCGGGCTGGGCAACATGGGGCTCCCGATGGCCGGGCACCTCGCCGCGGCCGGGTTCGGCGTCCGCGGCTATGACGTCCGCGCCGAGGCGGTCAGCGCGCTCGCCGCGGCGGGGGGCGAGCCCGCGGACAACCCGGCCGGCACGGCCGCCGGCGCCAGCGTGGTGATTACCTCCCTGCCCTCGGTCGCCGCTCTGCGCGACGTGATCAGCGGCGAAGGCGGCCTGGCTGCCGGCGCCAGCGCCGGCTTGGTCGTGGTGGAGACCAGCACTCTGCCGCTGGAGGTGAAGGAGGAGGCACGGCAGGCCCTCGCGACGGCCGGGGCGCTCATGCTGGACTGCCCGCTCAGCGGCACCGCCAGCCAGATGCGCGAGCGCGACATCGCGGTGTACACCAGCGGCGACGCTGCCGCGATCGAACGCTGCCAGCCGGTGCTGGCGGCCTTCTCCCGGGTGCAGTACCAGGTGGGAGTGTTCGGCAACGGTATGCGGATGAAGCTCATCGCCAACCACCTGGTAACCGTGCACCACACCGCGGCAGCGGAGGCGCTGGTCTTCGCCAGCCGGGCGGGCCTGGATCCCGCGCTCGCGCTGCGCGCGCTGTCCGACGGTGCAGGCAACTCCCGGATGCTCGAGGTGCGCGGCCCGATGATGCTGGCCGGTGACTTCTCCCAGGCGAACATGCGGCTGGAGTACTTCCAGAAGGACATCGACCTGATCAGCGGGCTGGCCCGGGCGGTGTCGTGCCCGCTGCCGCTGTTTTCGGCCAGCGCCCAGCTGCACCTGGCCGCGCTCGCGCAGGGCAGGCTGGACGAGGACCCTGCGTGCGTGTTCGCGGTGCTCGGCGGGATGGTCTCGCCCGCAGGCGGCTGACGGCGGGCCGCAGGCTACGAAGCAGGCACCGCCACCGCCCGGCCAGTGCTGACCGCCTCGGCTATCGCCGCGGTCAGCTCGGCACTGCGCAGCCCGTCCAGCCCGGACGGGCTGGGCTCACGGCCTTCGGTGACGGCGTCAGCGAACGCGCCCACCGCCTTGCGGTAGGCGTGGTAGCTCCCGGTCTCGATGGTGGTCTCGCCGTCTGGCGTCAGGATCGCCAGCGTGCCGGCCATGTTCATCCGGGTACAGGATCGGCCGGCCACGCGCCCTTTCGTTCCGTACACGGTGATGTCCGCCTGCGGCTGGGCGACGGACTGGTTGACGTTGACGTAGGCGAGCGCGCCGTTGCTGTAGCGCAGCAGCACCAGCGCGAGCGTCTCTGGCACCAGGTCCGCCTCATGCCCCGTCAGCGCGGTCACCTCGGTCACCTCGGCCCCGAGCAGGTAGCGGATCAGGTCGAAGGCGTGCACGCCGATGTTGTTGATGGTCCCGAGCCCGGCCAGCGCCGGGTCTGTGCGCCACCCCTTCAGCAGGGTCCGCCCGGAGCTCATCTCCACCTGCACCACCCGGATGTCCCCCAGCGACCCGTCCTGGATCACCGTCCGGAACCGGTCGAAGGAATCGTGGAACCGGGTCTGGAAGGTGATCCCCAGCCGAACCCCGGCGTCCGCGCACGCAGCAACGGCGCGGCGGGCGTCTGCCACGCTCATCGCCAGTGGCTTGTCGCACATGACGTGCTTGCCTGCCTGGGCGGCCGAGACCACCTGGTCGGCGTGCAGCGCGTTGGGGGTGGCGATGTACACCGCATCCACCTCCGGGTCCGCGAGCAGGTCCGCGTAGCCGGTCAGCGCGCGCTCCGCCTTGTGCCGCCCGGCGAAGCTGTCGGCCCGCCCCTGGTCCCGGCTGACCACCCCGCGCAGCACGCTGCCCGGGAGTGCGCTGATCGCCGGGGCGATCTCCGTATCGGCGATCCGGCCGAGCCCGATGATTCCCCACCGCACCATGCCCGCCACTCCTGCCTGTCGTTAGTGGGACTGTTCAGAATGCCGGGAGCAGTGCGACATCTCCGGCTTCGCCGTCGATCGCGGCGATCCAGTCCCGGGCGTCCGGGTCCGGCCCGAGGACGGCATCCAGCTGGCAGCCGATCACCATCGGCACGCCGAGGCTCCGGGCCACCTCGGCCAGGTGCGAGCCTGCCGCCCCCGTCCGCGTGATCACTCCCCTCGCACCGAACAGCAGCGGTGCGAGCGCCGGCAGCGGGCGGTCGATCAGCAGGATCGCATCCCTGCCGCCACCGTCCGGCCGTTCGTGCGGCCGACACCGGACCAGCAGGCCAGCCGCAGTGCCGGGCGCCGCCGGGCGGGCCGGCACATGCCGGCCCTGGGCCTGCGCCACCTCCGCGAGCAGCGGCATCCAGCGCCGCGCGGCGAGGCCGTCAGCAGCACCGGGCGGTGCCTGGAAGGACGCCGCCGCCGCTTCCGCCAGTCTGGGATCAGCCGGGTCGGCCAGCCGGGCCCAGGCAGCCTCCGGGTCAGCGCCGGTGAGCCCGGCGGCGGCGGCCGGCGCGGAGGCTGCCGCGCCAGCCGGGGCCGCCGGCCGGGCCGGCCCGGCCGGCGCGGGCTGGGGCACGGTGCTCCGGAGCGACTGCAGCAGCCAGACCGTGCCGTCCGCGGCGGCCCATTCGATGATGTCGTCGCCGAGCTCCCGGGCGACCCGCGCGGCCAGGGCGGCGACCGCGGCGACCGTGTCCGCGCCGGCCAGGGCAGCCAGCCCACCATCGCCGGCGGTGGGCAGGCCGGCTGCAGGCCGGTCCTTCCCGCCACCGTCCAGCCGGACCTGCGCGGTGGCGCCTTCGGCCCAGCCGGCGAGCAGCGCGCCCGGATGACCCGCCACCCCTTCGATGCTGACCGCAGCGCCCATCACCCGGGCCACCCCGCCCGTATCCGGCCGAAGCTGCGGCTGGATGAGCAGGCCGAGCTCCAGGGCGGTGGCCGGCAGGCCCGAGGCTGTCAGGCGCTCCAGCGGGTCCACGGCAAACGCCGCCGCCCAGCAGCTCCGGACGGCCGCCGCCACGTCATCCGGCCCCACCTCGGTGACCGAGGAGAACGCGCCCGACCAGCGCGCATCGCTTTCCAGCGGGCTCGAGGAGCGGACGATCACCCGGCCGCCCAGCAACTGCACGGCCGCCCTCAGCTCGGCCCGCAGTTCCGGGTCGAGCGCAAGCGCGAGCACGGCCCGCCGGCCCGCCGGCAGCCCGGCGGCGGCGAGGGCATCGGCGCCGGCCTGCGCCGCGGTGCGGCCTTCGCTGACCGGGACCACCCAGCCAGGCAGCACCGGAAGCCCGCTGCGCAGGGCGGCGGCCAGCCGGGCGGCTTTGGCTCCGAACTGGCTGGCCGCGGCCGGGCCGACGGCGGCCAGCTCGCTCAGGGCGAGGAGCCGCCCGCCCGGTGCGGCCAGCCCGGAGCCTGGCGGCGACGGCGGTACCAGCGGGGACCGCGAACTCATGCGATGGTGATGATCTCGTGTGAGGCGTAGCTGGAGAGCAGTTCGTGACCGTCGTCGGTGACGAGGAGCATCTCCTCCAGCCGGACCCCGAACTCGTGCACCTTGCCGTGCTGGGTCTCCAGCGCGAACACCATCCCCGGCTTGATCTCCTCCGGGTAGTCCAGCGACCAGATCCGGGAGATGACCGGCCGGTCGTACTGCGCCAGGCCCAGCCCGTGCCCCCAGAGGTTCGCGGCCGCCTGGTCCTCCTCCTCGTATCCCCACGCCTCCTGCGCCGACGGCCACTTGCTGGCGATGTCGCGGGTGGTTACGCCGGGGCGGACCACCTCGATGGCGTCCCAGAGCCACTTGTGGGCGAGGTCGTAGTACTGCTTCATCTCGTCGGTGGGCTTGCCGCCCACGCAGTAGGTCCGGTACACGCAGGACTTGAAGCCGTTCCAGGTCAGGGCGGCCAGGTCGATGATGACAAGCTCACCCGGCCGGATGATCCGGTCGGAGAAGTTGCGCCAGTTCGGCCAGGCGTTCGGGCCGGAGGAGACGATGATGTCCTCGACATCCTCCATGCCGGGGATGGAGTACAGGTACTCGAACCCGAACGCGGCGACCTCGTTCTCGGTCATCCCCGGCTTGAGGAACTGGGTGAACTCGTAGTGAAGGCTGTCGCAGATCGCGCCGACGATCCGGGAGGCCTTCTGCTCGTCCGGGCTCTTGATGGACCGCGCCTCCATCATCGGGGTCATCCCGTCCGCCCATTCGACGCCCGCCTGCTGGAAGGCGCGCATCATGTTGATGTCGATGAAGTCGACCCCGAGCGGCTTGTCCAGCACGCCCGCTTCCTCCAGGTCATTGACCAGCGCGGCGGTGAACTTGGCGACCTGGTTCTGCGCCGCTGGCCCGGCCGCGCCCTTGATCCAGGTGTAGGAGTGCCGCACGTTCTGCGGCGGGATCCAGGGGTTGTGCACCTTGAGGTGGATGCCGATGTCGCCCTGCTCGTAGACGATCGGTTCCCGGCCCTCGCACAGCACCACGTACCGCAGCCCCGGCTTCAGCCGGTTCCACCCGGGCGTGTAGGTGGAGGACACGTACCGCATGTTCTCGTCGTAGAAGAGCAGCAGCGCGCCGAGGCCGTGCCGGGCCATGGCCTCGCGCGCCCGCTGCAGACGCCACTGGCGGACCGAGGCCCAGTTGATCCCCTCTTTCCAGTCCGTGCTCAGCCCACCGAACGCTTCCTTCATGCGGGTTGTCCTTTCTTGTCGCGCGGGGCCGCAACCGGCCACGGCTGCTGGATGCAGTTGCTGCGGTTACGGCTGCAGCGGGCTACGTAGTGACCGGGTAATCCGGCTCTCCCCCGGTCAGTACCTTGATGACCTGCGTGGCGGCTTTCCGCTGGGATTCGGCGATCGACTCCTCGGAGTAGTACGCCATGTGCGGCGTCACCAGCAGGCCCGGCAGGTCGCGGGGGATGGCGCCGGGGCCGGGCGGTTCTGTGTCCAGGACGTCCAGGGCCGCCGCCCGGAGCCGTCCCGCCCGCAGGGCCGCGAACACGGCAGCGGCGTCCACCAGGCCGCCGCGGGCGGTGTTGATCAGGATTGCGTCAGACTTCATGACGGCCAGTTCGCCCGCCCCGATCAATCCCCGTGTCGCCGGGGTGAGCGGCGTGTGCAGCGACACCACGTCACAGCCGGCCAGCAATTCCGCCAGCGTGATCAGTGGCGGGATGCCCTCTGCCGGCGTCACGAACGGGTCATGCACCACGACCTGGCACCCGAGCGGCCCGAGATAGGAGGCGAGCAGCCGGGCGATCCGCCCGAACCCGACCAGCCCTACCCGCAGCCCCGACATACGCCGCACCGGGCGCAGCCCGTCCAGGCCCCAGCCGCCGCCAGCGACCAGCGTGGCTGCCTCCGGCAGCCGCCGGACGAGTGCCAGCAGCAGCCCCATGGTGTGGACCGCCACTTCTTCCACGCTGTAGTCCGGCACATTGGTGACGACCACCCCGCGGCGCTGGGCCGCGGCCAGGTCCACGTTGTCCACCCCGATGCCGTACCGGGCCACGACCTTGCAGCCGGGAACCCCGGCCAGCAGCTCGTCAGTGACCGGCAGGTAGGTATTGAGGAGCGCATCCGCCCCCGCCGCCACCGCGGCCACGCCGGCGGCCGTCCCGTCGGCGATCAGCAGCTCCGCACCGATCGTGGCCAGCAACTGCTTTTCGGTTTCGACGCTCGGGAAGACCTGGTCTGTCACCACCACCGTGAACCTCGGGCGCGTGGTCATGCCACCCTGCCGGTCAGATCGGGAGTCGCGCGCGCCGCATCCGGTCCATGAGGCCACATGGTGAATCCTTCATCAGCGAAGGCCGGGGGCGGCCGGGTTCAGTGACAATAAAATAGATGGTAAGCTTTCTTACCAGACGATAGCAGGGCTTAACGGAGGTGGAAACCACCTCCGTCAAGCCGGTGCCATATCATGCGATCTGCGATGACTGACACGAGTGCTACTACAGAAGTCCCGCCCGTCGGCGACGGCGTGACACCGCCGGAGAAGGCAGCGATGCCGCCCCGCGGACCGTCAGCTGCTGATCTGGCTATCGATATCGGGCGGCGGCTGGCCATGTACCGCGGCGAGCGTGGCATGCGAGTGGCCGATCTGGCCCGGGAGGTGGGAGTCACCCCGAGCCTGATCAGCCAGATCGAGCGCGGCCAGTCCCGGCCGTCAGTGTCGACCCTGTTCGCCCTGGCCCAGGCGCTCAGCCTGCCGGTGGACGCGTTCTTCCACGAGCCAGCCGGCGCTGGGCTGGGCACCCCTTCCCTGGATGGACCCCCGGGCTCGCCCGCTGCTCCGGCGGCGGCCGCGGCGTTGGCAGCGGAACGGCAGCCCGGCGCCAAGCCGGCGCTCAGCCCTGGCGGTGACCCCGCGGCCGACAGCGGACGGTATGTCGTGCGCCGTGGCAGCCGGGCGGTCATCGACATCGAAGGCGGGGTCCGATGGGAGCGGCTGACCCGCACGACCCATGACCATCTGGACTTCTTCGAACTCGTCTACGAGGCCGGTGCTGAGTCTCACCCCCGCCCCTACACTCATCCCGGCACAGAGATGGTGACGGTCATGACCGGTGCTCTCGACATCACCATCGGCTTTGACACCTATCACCTCGAACCCGGCGACAGCATCGACTTCCCCTCCACCATGCCGCACCGCTACCACAACCCCGGCGAGGTCACCGCCCGGGCGGTCACCGTCATCCTCTACGACTGCCCTGGCGACGGCGCCAGCCCGCATACCGCACCCTGAGCGACCCGCGTCACGCCTGTATATCAGCGAGGATTTCGCTGATCGTGCGCCTGGCGAGCCCGGCGAACTCCGGGTTCGTCCGGGCGTAGTACGGGATGATCAGCGCCGCCTGGTGGAGCGCGAAACCGCGGGCGCGCTCCCAGGTGCCGTCATCGACCGCCAGGGCGGCGCGGAAGACTGCCCGCCCGGCCGGGCCGAACACGCTCCAGGCCGCGATCACGTCGGCGGCAGGGTCACCGATGCCCGCACCGCCGAAGTCGATGACCGCGTGCAGGCGCCCCCGCTCGACAACCAGATTGGGCCGCAGCAGGTCGCTGTGGATCCACACCGGCGTCCCGTCCCACGCCGGGGCCTGCAGGGCCCGGTCCCAGGCGGCGGTGGCCGCCGCGCTGTCGATGACCTGCGCTGCCGATCCGATCGCCTCGCGCGTGCTGGCGTCGAGTTCGCGCAGCGGCCTGCGCCCGGCCGGGGGCGCCCCGGCGACCTCCTCCACCCCGCGCAGCCCGGCCACGAACGCGGCGAGGTCCGCGGCAGCCTGCCGTTCGTCGCTGACGAGTTCCCCGGCGTACGGGCGCCCGCCGATCCACCGGTAGACGGCCCAGCGGAAAGGGAAACCGCTCCCCGGCTGGCCGAGTTCCACCGGCTCGGGGATCCGCAGCGGCAGGTGCGGTGCGAGCAGGGGCAGGCACCGCCACTCCCGGTCGATGTCCCCGGCGTACTCGCGCAGCCGGGGCAGCCTCACGCACAGCTCACCGCCGAGCCGGAAGATGGCGTTGACGGTCCCCGTCGATGGGACCTCGCTGACCGGCAGGCCGGCCAGCCGGGGAAACTGGGCGGCGAGCAGCCGCCGGACGAGCCCGGCGTCGATGGCGGCTTCGCCGTCGTGCATCTTCCGCCTGCCGGGTGCCGCCACAACCGGGCAGCGTAGCCGCGGACCCCGGTGCTGTCCCAACAGGTTTTCCGCGTGCGATCGCCGCGCCGTTCTGTCGGGGCGGCCGGGGCGGAGGAGAGCAGCGGGTACCTGACCGGGCTCTACCGCGCCGCCTGGCAGCACTCCGACGAGTCGATCGGCTCCCTGGACCTCGATGCTCCCGCCCGGGTCGCCTGGTGGCCGGAAGAACGGCAGCACACCACCCTCGGCTCGCTTCTCGTGCGGGTGGTGGCCGAGACCGCCCAGCATGCGGGCCACTGTGACATCGTTCGGGAGTCCATCGACGGCGGGGTCGGCTCCGGCCGCGACGAACTCGGCGACGACGCCTGGTGGGCACGCTACGTCGCCACCGTCCAGGCGGCCGCCGACCACTTCCGGTAGAGAGCAGCGGCCACCCTGACGCCGTGCCCACCGGCCGTTCGCTGCACCGCCTTCATCTCTTGCTGCTGGCGACGTAGGAACCCTTGCCCTGGACGGTCACGACGAGCCCTTCGTCACGCAGGACGCCAACCGCCTTGCGGACCGTGTCGCGCGACACGCCGTGCTCGCCCATCAGGGTGAACTCAGAGGGCAGCGGCTTCCCCTCGGCCGCGGGGCCACCCGAATATCCCCAGGCCATCGCAGATGAATACCCAGGCTGGGGCGTCACCTATGAGCTCGGGCGCTGGAAAGCCTGGCGCCCTGCCGTTACCGTCCATGCCGGCTCGGCGGCCGGGCTCCGCACAGCCATCGAGCACGCGATTACCGGCACCGACGAGGAAGGGCCGCCCACGGGCAGAAGCGCTAACCTAGCGCTTGCTTGTTCTCGCGAGAGGATTCCCCGGATGCCCTTTGTCCTGGTCGGCAAGCCGCGCCCGCAGGTCACCCAGGTCACGCTGAACCGGCCGGAGCGGATGAACGCGATGGCCTTCGACGTCATGATCCCGTTCCGCGAGGCCATCGAGGAGACCGGCCGGGACAACGAGACCCGGGTCGTGATCGTGACCGGCGCGGGACGCGGCTTCTGCTCCGGCGCCGACCTGGAGTCCGCGGGCGAGGTCCCCAACATCGACGGACTCACCAGGTCCTCGATCGCGCTGCGGTCGATGTCCCTGCTCGACGACGTGATCCATGCGCTGCGCAAGATGCCCCAGCCGGTGATCGGGGCGATCAACGGCCCGGCGATCGGCGGCGGCTTCTGCCTCAGCCTGGCCACTGACATCCGGATCGCCAGCGAGTCGGCGTACTTCCGGGCGGCGGGGATCAGCAACGGGCTGACCGCGGCCGAGCTGGGGCTCAGTTACCTGCTGCCGCGGGCCGTCGGCTCCTCCCGCGCGTCCGAGATCATGCTGACCGGCCGCGACGTGGACGCGGCCGAAGCGGAGCGCATCGGGCTGGTGTCGCGCACCGTCCCGGGCGGCGGCCTGCTCACGGCCTGCCTGGACCTGGCCGAACGGATCGCGGCATTCAGCCGGCCCGGTGTCGAGCTCACCAAGCGGATGCTGTGGACGGGCCTGGACGCGGGCAGCCTGGCCGGGCACATGGGACACGAAGGGCTGGGCCAGCTCTATGTCCGGCTCACGACCCAGAACTTCGAAGAGGCCGTGCGCGCCCGCAAGGAGAGCCGACCGCCGTCCTTCCGCGACTGATGGCGGCCGGGCGCGCATGAGCCGCGATCAGGAGGCGGCGGGCTGGAGGGGGGCGGCGGGCTCGGTCGGCTCGGCGGGGCCGGGCGGGGCGGGGAGGGTGTCCAGCAGGCGCTGCCAGGCCAGGTCCGCGCCGGCCGCGAGGCAGCCGTCCACCACCGCGTCCGTGCCCAGCGCGCTGACCCGCAGCGCGGGCATGACCGGCGCCGTCGCCCGCAGCTCCGCGTCCACCGCCTCCGCGAACCCGGGTGCCTGCCCGATCCCGCCGCCGAGCACAACCAGCTCGGGGTCCACCACGGTGATGATGGCGCAGATGGCCTTGGCCACCAGCCGCGCCTCGTCGGCCACCACGGCGGCCGCCCGGGCGTCGCCCGCGGCCGCGGCCTCGAACACCCGCCGCGCGGACACGGCGCCGCGCATGCCCGCCCGGCGGGCAGCCCGCACGATGGCGGGGGCGGACGCGGACGCCTCCAGCGTGCCCCGGCGGCGCGCGTCCTGCGCGTCGCTGCCGAGCCCTTCGGAGATCGGCAGGTAGGCGATCTCGCCGGCGACCCGGTGGAAGCCCCGGTGCAGCCGGCCGTCGATCACCAGGCCCATGCCGATGCCGGTGCCGATGGAGACGAACGCGAAGCTCCCCGCGCCCGCCCCGTGCCCGTGCGCCCGCTCGGCCAGGGCCGCCGCGTCCACGTCGTTCTCCACCACCAGGTCCGGGCCGAACGCGCTGCGCAGCCCGGCCAGCACCTCGGGGCGGCCCCAGCCGGGCCGCCCGGTCAGCGTGATCGCGTTGCGCCGCGGGTCGTACACGCCGGGGCTGCCGATCACGGTCTGGGTGACGTCGGCGCGGGCCAGCCCGGCTTCGGCGCACAGCCGGTCGGCCAGGCCGGTCAGTTCCGCGATCCGGCTGCTCACGCCGCTGGCCCGGCTGCGGGCGGACTGCTTGGCCCGGATCTCCCCGGTCAGGTCGGCGAGCGCGCCGCGCAGGTACTGCTGGCCGATGTCCAGGCCGAGCACGAAGCCGGCCTCGGGCCGGATCTCGTACAGCCGGGCGGAACGGCCGGGCACCCCGGTGCGGTGCCCGGCCACCTGGACCAGCCCGGAGCGCTCGACGTTCGCCAGCGCGAGCGAGACCGTGGGCTTGGACAGCCCGGACAGGCGGGCGAGCTCAGCGCGCGAGCAGGGGCCGAGCTGACGGATGTGGCCGAGCAGCAGCTGCTCGTTGAGCGCCCGGATGAGCTGCGGCCGCGCCGCCTGGCTCGTCGTCACCGCTCCCCCCTCCCCGCTACCGCAGGTAAGCGAGGCACTGGCCGTGCCTCTCCCGGTACTCGGCGATCAGCTCGCGGGCCGCGGTGATGCCCGGCACCAGCGGGTGCAGGGCCATCGCCACACCCGCCAGGCCGGCGTCCCCGGTCAGGGCCGCCTCGACGATGCCGCGCTCATACTCTTTCACTTGCCCGACCAGGGCCCGCGCGGATCGCGGCAGCTCCGGCGCGGCGAGCGGGGTCAGCCCGCTCGTGCTCACCCGGGCCGGCGTCTCCACCACGTCGCCGGCGTCCAGGCCCAGGGTCTGCCCGCCCGGCGCGTTGACGATCACGTCCCGCTCCCCCTGGCCTGCCAGCCCGTCGATGACCCGCAGCGCCAGGCCCTCGTAGCCGCCGATCCGCGCGTCGGCGAGCGCCACGCCGCCGGCTGCCGCCCGCCGGGCCCGCGCCTCGTCCTGGCCGCTGGCGCCCTGCATGTCGGTGCGCATGTAGGTGTCCCGCCGCACGCCCAGGAGCAGGTCGTAGGCCTGCCACGCGGCGTCCACCCCGCCGTCGGCGAACACGGCCCGCAGCCGCCCCAGCAGCTCCTCATTCAGGCGCAGCACGTCCTGGCCGCGGCTGGACCCGGCGCGTGCGACCCCGTCGAGATACCGGCGCGGGTCGTAGAAGTAGTACACGTACTCGGTGGGGATCGCCCCCACCCGCCGGACCAGCCCCGGGTCGAACCCGGCGAACTCCCGGTCGTAGCGCTGCAGCTCCTCGAACCGGTCCAGCACCTCGCCGATCCGCTCCCGCTCGCCGTCGCGCAGCGAGCATATCCACCCGAGGTGGTTGAGCCCGGCGTAGGAGCCGCTCAGCTCCACCGACTCCATGCCGAGGAACTCCGCGAGCCGCTCGACCGCCGAGCCGGGAGTGTCGCAGACCCCGACGACCGGTACTTTTCCGTGAACGGCTATCGCCTGGGTGATCAGGCCGGCCGGGTTGGTGAAGTTGATGAGGACCGCCTGGGGCGAGCAGCGGCTGAGCAGGTCGCAGTAGGACAGCACGACCGGGATGGTGCGCAGCGCCATGGCGCCGCCGCCCGGGCCGGTGGTTTCCTGCCCGACGATGCCGCGGCTCAGCGCGACCTCCTCGTCGATGACCCGCCCCCGGTCACCGCCCACCCGGATGGCGGAGAACACGTAGTCCGCGCCGGTGAAGGCAGCCTCCGGGTCGGCGGTGACGGTGACCACGCCGGGGTGCCCCATCGCCCCGGCGATCCCGGCCGCCAGCCGGCAGATGGTGTCCCGGCGGGCCTGGTCGGGCTCGAACAGGCAGATCTCGCGGAACGTGCCGGGCCGCCCGGCGAGCACGGCCCGCACGAACGCGGGCATCCGGACCCCGCCGCCTCCCAGAATCGCCAGCTTCATTGGCCGTGCTCCTTGCCGGTGTCCGCCGCGGCCGGCTCCGCAGCCGCGGCCTGCGCTGCTGCTGCCTGCGCTGCTGCCTGATCGGTGGCCGCCGCTGAGGCCGCGTGCTGGGCGGCCGCCCGGGCCACCGTCTCTACGAACTGGGAGCCGAGCGAGCGGTCGGCGGTGCTGATGCCGGGGACGTCGACCTCGCCCACGCCGCCCAGCCGGGCCACCGCGTCCGAGCCGGCCGCGTTGGCGGACACCACCGCCTCGGCCAGCGGGGCGCCGCGCACCAGCGCGGCGATCATCGCCCCAGCGAACGCGTCGCCAGCGCCGGTCCGGTCCCGGACGATGACCTGCCGCAGCCCCGCCGTCACCTCGGTGACGCCGTCCGGCCCCGCGACCAGCGCGCCCGCCGGGCCGCGCTTGACCACCAGCGGGGTGCCCCAGGCCGTCGCGGCCGCCACCGCCGCCCCGGTGGTGGCGGTGCCGGTCAGGGCGCGCAGCTCGTCCTCGTTCGGCACGAAGACGTCGGCCAGCCGGATGCAGTCGATGATGGCGTCCCGGCGGTGCCGCTCGTCGCCCAGCGAGATGTCCAGCACCACCCGCGACCCGAGGGCGCGCGCGTCCTGCAGGAAGCCGGCCACCCCAGGCCCGCCGTGCAGGTAGCACCAGCGGGGCCGCTCCCGGCGCAGCACCGATCGCCACCGCTCCAGTTCCGGCTGCTCACCCGCGGGCCGGGGCGGCACGTGGGTGACGAACGCGCGGTCCTCGTCGAAGTTCAGCACCACGGTGATGCCGGCGGCGCGGCGGCGCACCCGCAGAGACGTGGACAGGTCCACGCCGGCCCGGGCGCAGTGCTCGATCACCACCCGGGACCCGAGGTCGTCGCCCAGGACGGTGCACAGGCCCGCGCTGGCGCCCGCGCAGGCGGCGGCGCTGGCGCTGTTGACGGCGCCGCCGCAGGAGATCGCGAACTCGTCGGTGAAGATCTCCTCGCCGCGCAGCGGCAGCGCGGGCACGTGCCCGAACACAAGCTCGAGGAAAACCGAGCCGAACGAGATCATGTCCACCCGAGCGATCCTCCACCACGCCACCGACGATCAGGGCCGGCCTCCGGCTTCCGGTAACAGTTCGGCCACGAGGTTACCTTTGACCCTATTAGTTAGGAGAGTGTCCTAACTAACTTATGCGCAAGCGCTTCAGGCCGCAGCCGCCAGGGCGGCAGGCCCCTACCGTCAGGCGGTCCTTGTGGGAAGTCCCCCGGTCGTGCTCGCCATCGACTTCGGCGGCACCAAGACCGCCATTGCCGTGTGTGACCTGGCCGGGAACCCGCTGGCTTCGGTCACGGCGGGTGACGGGCAGGGCGCGGCCGTGGCAGGGCCGGGCAGGCCCCGCGCACCCGAGGTCTTCCGGGCGGGTGTCCGGGCCGCCCGCGAGCTGCTGGCCGCCACGGCGCCCGGCCGTGAGCTCGCCGCCGTCGGCGCGTCCACGTTCGGCATCCCGTTCGAGGACCGGGTCGAGCTGGCGCCCGCCATCGACGGCTGGGAAGACCTCGCCTTCGGCCGGGAACTGCGGGCCGCGTTCGCCGGCGTGCCGGTCCGGATGGCGACCGACGCCAAGGCGGCGGCCTCCGCGGAGACGCGCTGGGGCGCGCTGCGCGGCTGTGACCCGGGCGTGTACCTGAACCTGGGCACCGGCCTGTCCGCCGCGCTGGTGATCGGCGGCCAGGTGGTCAGCGGGCGGGACGGCGGGGCCGGGGAGATCGGCTACAACCTGCGCGCCATCGCCGACGTCGGCCTGGCCCTCGGCGAGCGGGTGCCGCTGGAGGACGTGGCCAGCGGGCAGGGCCTGGCCCGGCAGGCGCGGGCGCTGGCCGGCCGGGCCGCCGCCGGGCCGCTGACCGCCGCCGGGGTCTTCCGGGCCGCGCCGCACGACCCGGCGCTGACCGGCCTGCTCGACGCCACCATCACCGAGCTCGCCTACCACCTGGTCAACCTGGCCATCTGCCTGAACCCGGTGCGGATCGCCGCAGGTGGCGGGCTGGTCCGCTCCTGGGACCGGCTCGGCCCGCCGCTGACCGCGGCCCTGGCCGCGGGTACCCCGTTCCCGCCGGAACTGGTGACGGCCCGCTTCCCTTACGACGCCCCGCTGCGGGGGGCGGCCGCGCTGGCCGCCGACGCCGCGGCGGCCCTCCCCAACCGGCTGGGCAACCCAGCCCAGCCGGACACTCTCACCGAAGGGCTACCGCAATGAGACGCAAATTCAGAATCGGCGTCATCATCGCCTCCTGCCTGCTCGCGGCCGCCTGCGGAGCCGGGTCATCCGGCGGCGGCGGGGGCGGAACCGCCGGTGGTGTGCTCACCATCGACAACGAAAGCGGCAGTTTGTGGACCTGCAACTTCAACCCGTTCAACCTGTCGGACATCGGCTACTCGTTCGGCCCGGTGTATGAGCCGCTGATGTTCGTGAACACGCTGCAGAGCGCCAAGACCACCCCCTGGCTGGCCACCAGCTACGCTTGGAGCAACGGCAACAAGACGCTGACCTTCACCGTCCGCAACGGGGTGAAGTGGAGCGACGGCAAGCCGATGAGCGCCGCCGACGTGCTGTTCACGTTCAACCTGCTCAAGAAGTACAAGGCGCTGGACGTGAACTCGGTCTGGTCGGTGCTGTCCGGCGTCAGCCAGCAGGGCAACCAGGTGGTGTTCACCTTCAAGGCGCCCGCGGTGACGTACTTCTACTACATCGCCGACCAGGTCGCGATCGTGCCGCAGCATATCTGGGGCTCCGTCGCCGACCCGGTGAAGTACCCGGACACCAACCCGGTCGGCACCGGCGCCTACGTGGTGAAGCCGTGCACGCCGCAGAACATCACCTACAAGGCCAACCCGCACTACTACCAGCCGGGCAAGCCGAAGGTGAGCACCGTCAACTACCCGGCATTCACCAGCAACGACACCGCCAACACCTACCTGGCCAACGGGCAGGCGCAGTGGGGCAGCCAGTTCATCCCGAGCATCCAGAAGTTCTACCTGGACAAGAGCCCGAACTACCACTACTGGTTCCCGCCGGTGGCGAACGTCTCGATGTTCATCAACCTCAAGAACCCGATCCTGGCCAACCCGGCGGTCCGGCAGGCCATGGCGTACGCGATCAACCGGCAGCGCGCGTCGACGATCGGCGAGTACGGCTACGAGCCGCCGTCGAACCAGGCCGGCATCGTCACGCCGACCTTCTCCAGCTGGCTGGACAAGGGGCAGGCGGCCGCGTTCGGCAACAACTACGCCTACAACCCCAGCAAGGCGATCTCGATCCTGACCGCGGCCGGGTTCAAGAAGGGCCCGGACGGCATCATGGCCAAGGGCGGCCAGAAGCTGTCGTTCACCCTCACCAACAACGGCGGCTTCTCCGACTGGGTGGCGGCGGTCAACGTCATCGTCGGTGACCTCAAGGCGGTCGGCATCCAGGTCACCCCGAAGAACCTGGCCGCGCCCGCCTGGCAGGCCGCGCTGTACAACGGCACGTTCCAGCTCGGCTACTACGCCGAGACCGGCGGCCCCACCCCGTACTACGAGCTGCGGCAGTGGCTGTACTCGGGGAACACCGCGCCGATCGGCCAGCCCGCGGGCTCGAACTTCTCGCGCTACAGCAACCCGGCGACCGACGCGCTGATCAACTCCTACCCCACCACCACCGACCCGGCGCAGCAGCAGGCGATCGTCAGCAAGCTGCAGAAGGTCATGCTCCAGGAGGTGCCGGTGATCCCGGTCACCGAGCAGGTCGACTGGTTCCAGTACGACACCGGCAGCTTCACCGGCTGGGTCACCCAGGCCAACCCGTACGCCCAGCCAGCCGCCTACAACTACCCCGACTGGGGCCAGCAGATGATGAACCTGGCACCCAAGAAGTAAGTAACCATCGCGGCCTGGTGCGCCCGGGGAAGCAACTCGCCCACCACGACCCTATAGTAAATTACATCTTCGCAGAC
>JBLMWU010000244.1:0-56107 GCA_050257395.1 Gemmatimonadota bacterium
TGACCCGCTCGTGCTGCTCCCACGCACGGCCGGTCAGCCCCGCCAGCACCGCCCCGGGCCCGATCCGCTCCGCAGGGCCACCGGCGGCGAACCCCCGCCCGGCCCGGCCGCCGGGCCGCGAGAGGCCACCTGGCTCGAACCAGCGCGCCGCCCCGCGCTCCGCTGCCGCCTGCGCGTCGAGCCATTCCAGGGTCAGCTCGGCGGGCACCCCGGCCCACGCGCTCAGGTCATCCGGTGGATCGGTGTCCGGATCCGGCGCCAGCTCCCATAACGCCTCATCTGCCGGGGCGTCCCCTGCCCAGCGAGCATCGACCGCGTCCTGGGGACCACAGTCCCGCAGGCGGTCGGCGAACTGGGTGAGAACAGTCACTGCGCTCCTCCGCTTGCCGTGTATGGGCGGTCGTGCTCCCGGCTGGTGCATGCGATCCGTCAGCACCAGAATCACGCTGCTTCCATTAATCTTACAGCTCTCCCCAAAGAATCGCACCTTATTTCGAATGGCATCGACGGCGCGGCCGCTCAGCGGATGACCGCCTGGCGACATCGGTCGCTGCGCCGGAGCCGGGCGAGGTTCACCGGCACGCGACGGTGATCATCCGGCGGCTGGCGGCGGTGAGCGGCTGCCCGTCCTCCCCGTAGCCGTCTACGGTGGCGAAGCCCGCCGCCAGCAGCCAGTCCCGCAGCTCCGGGAAGGTGAACAGCCGCACGGAGAACGGCACCCGGCGGACCGCGCCGTCCCTGACGAAGGTCCAGACGGCGTCGCTGCGGCCGGTCAGCGGGTCCAGCCGGTGCTGGTCGATGAGCAGGTCGCCGTTCCGTTCGGTGACGGTGACGTCCTGGTACCGGCGCATCAGGCTGGGATAGTTGTTCATCTCCACCGCGAGCCGCCCGCCGGGCCGCAGCGCGGCCGCGGCCTGCGCGAGCACCTGCCGGTTCCCGTCGTCGCTGAAGTAGCCGAACGCGGAGAACCAGCTGATGACCCGGTCGAACCGGCCCTGCCATGGCAGCTCACGCATGTCGCCGTGGAGGTAGTCCACGGCGACGCCGCGGGCGGCGGCGTCGCGGCGGGCGTGCTCAAGGAACAGCGGCGTGGCGTCCAGGCCGGTCACCACGCAGCCGCGCTGGGCGAGCCGGTTGGCGATGCGGCCGTGCCCGCAGGCCAGGTCCAGCACCGCCATGCCCGGCCGCAGGTCCAGCAGCTGCCAGAGCAGCTCGGTCTCCGCATCGCCGCGCTCTTCCAGGGGCCCGGCGAAGAAATACAGGTAGTCGTCGCCGAAAAGGCCTTCCGCGTCGAAGACAGGCTCGGTCATGAGGCAACCGTAGGGCCCTGCCGGGTGCCGCCACCGTGCCCGCCCAGAGCGGGTCACGCGTCAGGAACGAGCTTGACTTCAAGCGGGCTTGAGGCAGCAGGCTGACCGCATGCGCGCGGTGTGGCTGGCCAGGTTCGGGCCGCCGGAGGTGCTGGCCCTGGGCGACGCCCCGGAACCCCGGGCCGGCGCGGGCCAGGTGCTGGTGGACGTGGAGTACGCCGGGGTCACCTTCGTCGAGACGCAGCTGCGGGCCGGCCGCCCGCCGCATCCGGGCATGGGCTGGGCCCTGCCGGTGGTGCCCGGCAACGGGGTGGGCGGCGTGATCGCGGCCACCGGCCCGGGGGTGGACCCTGCCCTGGCCGGGACCAGGGTCGTCACCGCCACCGGCGGCACCGGCGGCTACGCCGAGCGGGCCGCGGTGCCCGCCGCCCTGCCGGTGCCGGTGCCCGGGGCCGTGCCCATGGACAGCGCCGTGGCCCTGCTGGCGGACGGGCGGACCGCGATCGCGCTGATCCGGGCCGCCACCCCGCGGGCCGGGGAGCGGGTGCTGGTCGAGGCGGCCGCGGGCGGCGTCGGCAGCCTGCTGGTGCAGCTCGCCCATTCCGCGGGTGCCACCGTGATCGCCGCGGCCGGCGGACCCGGCAAGCTCGCCGCGGCGCGCCGCCTCGGCGCGGACATCGCCGTCGACTACGGTGAACCGGGCTGGCTGGATCTGGTCCGGCGGGCGGCCGGCGGCGTGGACGTGGTGTTCGACGGGGTCGGCGGCACGCTGGGCCGGGACGCGTTCGGGCTGGTGGCGCCAGGCGGGCGGATGCTGGTGTTCGGCATGGCCAGCGGGTCGTTCACCGGTGTGAGCGACGCGGAGGCGGCGGCCCGGAAGGTGACGGTCATCCGGGGGGTGCCGGTCGCGCCGGAACTGGCCCGCGACCTGACCGCCGCCGCGCTGGCCGAGGCGGCCGCAGGCCGGCTGCTGCCGGTGATCGGCCAGCGGCAGCCGCTGGCCAGGGCCGCCGCCGCCCACGCCGCCATCGAGTCCCGCGCCGTCACCGGAAAGACCCTGCTCACTCCTTGATCAGGTGCTGACCAGCGGTTTTGCAGGAAGTACCCCGCTGGGTCAAGCCGGCCGCAGCCGCCGGGGAACGTTCAGCGAATTGTCAGCCGGTGGTGAACCGGTGTACGGGTCCGGATCGTAGAAAAGGGCAGCAAGGGGATCAGGGTGACCACAGGGGGCTGGGCGTGAACACGGACGTGGCGGGCGTGCGCGAAGGCGACACCCTGCGGCAGGCGGGGCACCGGATGCGCGAGCTGGGGGTGGCGGTGTTGCCCGTCTACGGGGCCGACGGGCGGCGGCAGGGCACGGTCAGCCGGGACATGATCGTCCGGCGGATCGCGGTCGGCGGCGATCCACGGGTCGTGACCGTGGGCGAGCTGGCGCCCGTGCCGGTGCCGCCCCGCCCGCCGCAGCGCGCGCGGGCCGCCTTAACGGCCCGCCCACCAGCCGGCGCCAGCCAGCCGCGCCCGGCCCGGGGCGGAACTGCCCGGCCGGGAACTGCCCGGCCGGACCGCGGCGAGCAGGCGCCGGGCGCGCCCGGCGTCAGTGCGCCCCGTACGCCCGGGTGGCTTCCCTGATCGCGTCGAGGTAGCCGATGCGGCCGTAGTGCTCCTCGCCGGCGTCGGCCTGCTCGGCCAGCAGCCCGCGCACCTCGCCGACGCCCGTGAACCGCTTGCGGCGCATCCAGGCCGTCAGGCCGTCCAGCAGCACCGCCGCGTAACCAGGGCCGTGCCTCAGCAGCGCCGAGGTGGTCATCACCACGTCGGCGCCCGCCAGCAGGTAGGCGGCCAGGTCCGAGGAGTCCGCGACCCCGGTGCTGGCGGCCAGCGACGTCTTGACCCGCCCGCGCAGCCGGGCGATCCAGGAGCGGGGCAGGGCTGCCTCCGCCGGGCTGGACAGGCTCAGCCCGGTGCTGACCGTGAGCGTCTCCGGGTCGATGTCGGTCTGCATGAAGCGGTTGAACAGCACCAGGCCGTCCGCCCCGGCCGCGTCCAGCCGCAGCGCGAACTGGCCGACCGAGCTCAGGTAGGGGGCCAGCTTCACCGCGACCGGGATGGTGACCGCCGCCTTGACCGTGGTGAGGATGTCCACGTACCGCTGCTCGAGGTCGCGCCCTTCCATGAGCGTGCCGCCGGGCAGGTAGTACACGTTCAGCTCGATCGCGGCGGCGCCCGCCTCCTGCATGGCGATGGCGTAGTCGGTCCAGCCGCCCGGGGTGACCCCGTTCAGGCTGGCGATGACCGGGATGTCCGTGGCCGCCACCGCCCGTTCCAGCAGGCTCAGGTACCGGCGCGGGCCCGCCTCCCCGTTGGTGGCGGGCAGGTAGGACAGGGACTCGGCGAAGCTCTCGGCGCCCGCCTCGGCCAGCCAGGCGTCCTGCTCCGCCTCGTGCCGGACCTGCTCCTCGAACAGCGAGGGCAGCACGACCGCGCCGACCCCGCCAGCGGCCAGCCGCTGCACGCCCGCCGCGGTCTGCGCCAGCGGCGTGGCCGACGCGACCAGCGGATTGCGCAGCCGCAGACCCAGGTACTCCGTTGCCAGATCCATCAGCCGCTCCTGCGTGCGTCCGCCGGGAACCGTTCCGGGCCCCGGGTGGCCATCTCCTCGTAGGTCGCCCACCGCTGGTCGACCTCCTGCTGGGCCAGGCCGAGCAGCCGCTCGGCCTCGGCGGGGTCGGCCCGGGACAGGATGCGGTACCGCAGCTCGCGGCCGGTGTAGTCGGCCAGGGTCAGCCGCGGCCGCGGCGAGTCGAGCAGGAACGGGTTGCCGCCATCCGCGCGCACCACCGGGTCGTACCGCATCAGCGGCCAGTATCCGCTGGCCACCGCGCGGTACTGCTGGTCCATGCCTTTGCGCATGTCGATGCCGTGGGCGATGCAGTGGCTGTAGGCGATCACCAGCGACGGCCCGTCGTAGGCCTCCGCCTCGCGCAGCGCCTTGAGCGTCTGCTGCGGGTCGGCGCCCATCGCCACCCGGGCCACGTACACGTTGCCGTAGGCGATGGCCTGCAGGGCCAGGTCTTTCTTGGGCACGTTCTTGCCCGCCGCGGCGAACTTGGCCACCGCGCCCAGCGGGGTGGCCTTCGACATCTGCCCGCCGGTGTTGGAGTACACCTCGGTGTCGAGCACCAGCACGTTGAGGTTGCGGCCGCTGGCGAGCACGTGGTCCAGGCCGCCGGCCCCGATGTCGTAGGCCCAGCCGTCCCCGCCGACGATCCACACGCTGCGCCGGACCAGGTGGTCGGCGACGCTGCGCAGGTCCGCCACCGCGGCCCGGCTGCCGTCCAGCCGCTCCAGCCGGCGCTTGAGCTCGGCGACCCGGTCGCGCTGGGCGGCGAACTCCGACTCGCGCCGCTGCGGCGCGCTGATGATGTCATCGACCAGCCTGGGCCCGAGCTCGTCCCGCAGTTCCCGCAGCCGGTCGGTCGCCAGGCCCAGGTGCATGTCGGCGGCGAGCCGGAAGCCCAGCCCGAACTCGGCGTTGTCCTCGAACAGCGAGTTCGACCAGGCCGGCCCGCGGCCCTGCGCGTTGGTGGTCCACGGCGTGGTCGGCAGGTTGCCGCCGTAGATCGACGAGCAGCCGGTCGCGTTCGCGATCATGAGACGGTCGCCGAAAAGCTGCGACAGCACTTTCAGGTAGGGCGTCTCGCCGCAGCCCGCGCAGGCGCCGGAGAACTCGAACAGCGGCTGCAGGAACTGGGTCCCGCGGACCGTGCCGAAGTCCACCCGGGACCGGTCGGCTTCGGGGAGCTTCTCGAAGAACTCGATGCTGTCCCGCTGGGCGGCCACGATCGGCTCGCGCTCCGCCAGGTTGATGGCGTGGTGCTCCGGGTCGCCGGGCGCGGACACCGGGCAGGCCTCCACGCACAGCCCGCAGCCGGTGCAGTCCTCCACGTAGACCTGGAGGGTGTAGCGGGAGTCCGGCAGGCCGCGCGCGTCCAGCGGCATGGACGCGAACCCGTCCGGCGCGCCGGCCAGCCTGCTCTCCTCGTACAGCTTGGACCGGATCACGCTGTGCGGGCAGACGAAGCTGCAGTTCCCGCACTGGATGCACAGGTCCGGGTCCCAGGCCGCGACCTCCTCGGCGATGTTGCGCTTCTCGTAGGCGGCGGTGCCGCTGGGGTAGGTGCCGTCCGCGGGCATCGCGCTGACCGGCAGCTCGTCGCCCTGGCCGGCCATCATCGCGGCGGTGACCGTCTGCACGAACCGCGGTGCGCTGGCCGGCACCACCAGCGGGCGGCCGTTGATCGCGGTTACGGCCGAGCCGGTCTTCACCTCGTGCAGGGCGGCCAGCGCGGCGTCCACCGCCGCGTGGTTGCGCGCGACCACATCGGGCCCGCGGCGCCGGTAGGTCTTGGCGATGGACGCCTTGATGGCGGCGATCGCCTCCTCCCGCGGCATCACCCCGGAGATGGCGAAGAAGCAGGTCTGCAGCACGGTGTTGACCCGCCCGCCCAGGCCCGCGTCCGCGGCGACCTGGGTGGCGTCGATCGCGTACAGGGTGAGCCGCTTGGCCAGGATCTGCTCCTGTGCCTCGCGGGGCAGCGTGTCCCACACCTCACCGGCCGGGTGCGGCGTGTTGAGCAGCACCGTCGCCCCGGGCGCGGCCCGGCCGAGCACCTCGGCGCGGCCGATCAGGTTCGGCTGGTGGACGCCGACGAAGCCAGCCCCGCTGACCAGGTACGGCGCCCGGATCGGGACCGGCCCGAAGCGCAGGTGGGACACGGTCTGCGAGCCGGACTTCTTGGAGTCGTAGACGAAGTAGCCCTGGGCGTGCCGGTGCGGATCCGCGCCCAGGATCTTGATGGTGTTCTTGTTCGCGCCGACGGTGCCGTCCGACCCCAGCCCGAAGAACACCGCCCGCAGGGTCTCCGGCGGCTCGATGTCCAGCGTGGCGTCGTACGGCAGGCTGGTGCCGGACACATCGTCGGTGATGCCGATGGTGAACCGCGGCCGCGGCCGCTCAGCGGCCAGCTCGGTGAAGATCCCGGCGGCCATGCCCGGGGTGAACTCCTTGGACGACAGCCCGTACCGGCCGCCGGTCACCGCGGGCATGACGGCCCGCTCGCCGGCCGCGTGCGCCTCGGCCAGCGCCGCCAGCACGTCCAGGAACAGCGGCTCGCCCTGCGAGCCGGGCTCCTTGGTCCGGTCCAGCACCGCCACCCGGCGGGCGCTGGCGGGCAGCGCGGCCACCACCGCGGCCGCCGGGAACGGCCGGAACAGCCGGAGCTGCAGCACGCCGACCTTTTCCCCGCGGCCGGCCAGGTATTGCGCGGTCTCGGCGGCGGTCTGCCCGCCCGACCCCATCACCACGATCACGCGCTCGGCCTCCGGGTGCCCGGTGTACTGCGCCAGCCGGTAGCGGCGGCCGGTGCGCTCGCCGAGCGCGTCCATGGCCGCCTGCACCGCGCCCGGCACCCGTGCGTAGAACGGGTTCACCGTCTCCCGGGCCTGGAAGTACACGTCCGGGTTCTGCGCGGTGCCGCGGATGAACGGCCGGTCCGGCGACAGCGCCCGGCCCCGGTGATCGCGCACCAGTTCCGCCGGGACCAGCGCGCGCAGGTCGTCGTCGGTGAGCTGCTCGATCGTGTTCAGCTCGTGTGACGTGCGGAAACCATCGAAGAAGTGAACGAACGGAACCCGGGTGGCCAGCGTCGCTGCCTGCGCGACCAGTGCCAGGTCATGGGCTTCCTGCACGGACGCAGACGCGAGCAGCGCGAACCCGGTCTGCCGGACGGCCATCACGTCGGACTGGTCGCCGAAGATGGACAGGCCCTGCGCCGCCAGCGAGCGCGCGGCCACCTGGACCACGGTGGGGGTCAGCTCGCCGGCGATCTTGTACATGTTGGGGATCATCAGCAGCAGGCCCTGCGACGCGGTGAACGTCGTGGTCAGGGCGCCGCTCTGCAGCGCGCCGTGCAGCGCGCCGGCCGCGCCGCCCTCGCTCTGCATCTCCACCACGGCCGGGACCGAGCCCCAGATATTCGGCCGGCCCTGGCTGGACCACTCGTCGGCCAGCTCCGCCATCGGCGACGACGGGGTGATCGGGTAGATGCAGCACACCTCGTTGAGCCGGTAGGCGACCGAGGCGGCAGCCTCGTTCCCGTCGACCGTGACCCGGGTCGTCCTCCTGGCCTCCCTCGCTGGCGCTGGGGCCGGTGCCTGCGGCGATGTGGTGCTCACCTTGGCTCGTCCTCCATCTCGATCGCGTGCACCGGGCACTGGTCGTAGCAGGTCGCGCAGCCGGTGCAGCGGTCATAGTCGAAGCGGTACCGGTGCCCGGGACCGAGCTTGATCACCGCGTCCTCCGGGCAGGCACCCAGGCAGCCATCGCACTCGAAGCAGTTGCCGCAGGACAGGCAGCGGCGGGCCTCGTAGGTGGCCTGCCGCTCGTCCAGCCCGCCGACCACCTCGCCGAAGTCGCCGACCCGGTCGCCAGGCGCCCGCTCGGGCTGCTGGCGCTGCCCCGCGTCCGCGAAGTACCAGGGGTGCAGCTTGCCGAAGTCGGCCAGGTCGTGCTTGGGCGGCAGGTCCGCCTGCTCACCGCGCAGGTACGCGTCGATGAAGCGGGCTGCCTTCTTGCCGTGCCCGACCCCGACGGTGACGGTCCGCTCGGCCGGCACCATGTCGCCGCCCGCGAACACCCCAGGGCAGCCGGTCATCATGGCCGCCGACACCACCACGGTGCCGTCCTTCTTGAACTCCACGCCCGGCACCTGCTGCAGGAACGCGGTGTCCGCGTCCTGGCCGACCGCCAGGATCAGGGTGTCCGCGCTGAGCTTCTCCAGCTGGCCGGTCGGGCGCGGGAACCCGGACTCGTCGAGCTCCATCACCTCCACGGTGAGGTCCGGGCCGTCGAACGCGGTGATGGTGTGCAGCCAGTTGATGCGCACGCCCTCGCGTTCGGCCTCGGTGGCTTCCTCCTCGTGGGCGGGCATCTGCGCCCGGGTGCGCCGGTACACGATGAGCGCGTCGTCGGCGCCCAGCCGCCGGGCCGTGCGGGCGGCGTCCATGGCGGTGTTGCCGCCGCCGTAGACCGCGACCCGGCGGCCGATCACCGGGTGGCCGCCGCTGGCGACCTCACGCAGGAAGGGCACCGCGTCGATGATCCGGCCCGCGTCCCGGGCCGGGATGTCCACATGCTTGGACAGGTGCGCGCCGACCGCCACAAAGACCGCGTCGAACTTCCCGTCCTCCCGCTCCGCGGCCAGGTCGGTGACCAGGTGCCCGCAGGTGATGGTCACGCCCAGCGCCTTCACCCGGGCGATCTCGCCCGCCAGCACGTCCCTGGGCAGCCGGTAGGCGGGGATGCCGTAGCGCATCATGCCGCCGGGCTCCGGGCTGGCGTCGCGGATCTCCACCTGGTGGCCGCGCCGGGCCAGGTGGTACGCGGCGGACAGGCCGCTGGGCCCCGCCCCGATGATCAGCACCCGGCGGCCGGTGGCGGCGGGCGGTTTCCGGAACCGCCAGCCCCGCTCCAGCGCCAGGTCGCCGAGGAAGCGCTCGACGCTGTGGATCGACACCGGGCTGTCCAGATTCGCCCGGTTGCACACGCTCTCGCACGGGTGGTAGCAGACCCGGCCGTGGATGGCCGGGAACGGGTTGTCCTCGGTGAGCTGCTGCCACGCCTGCTCGTGCTGGCCGGCCTGGGCATGGCCCAGCCAGGCCTGGATGTTCTCCCCCGCCGGGCAGCCCGCGTTGCACGGCGGCAGCAGGTCGAGGTACACGGGCCGCCGGGTCCGCACCGGTCCCGCGCGGGCGGAGCCGTGCAGCAGGTCCGGCAGCGGGGTCAGGTCCCGTCCCAGTCCGGTCATGCCGCGGCCCCCCGGAGGCGGTGGCTGGAGGCGGCCCCAATCGCTGGGCGCAGGGACGCTGGGGATAGGTCACCATGCATGGCTCCAGCCTCGCCGAGGGCCCGGCCCCGCAGGCAGGGCCAAAGGACCCGCAGGTAGGGGCCGAACGCGCACGGTGACCGGCCGGGCGCAGGCAGCCCGCAGGCTCTGGCAGCCCGGAGCCGCTGGCGGTCTGCGGGACGCTGGCGGTCTGCCGGCACTGGCGCCCTGACGGGCGGGGTGGGGCTGCCGCGCGCGGCTACCGGGCTGCGGGCAGCGGTGCCAGCTGTGCCAGCTGCGCCCGGGCGGCGTCCACCGCGGCCGGGCTGGCGGGAACCAGCGGGAGCCGGACCGCCGGGCTGGGGATCCGCCCCCCGGCGTGCAGCACGCCCTTGATGACCGTGGGGTTGGGTTCGGCGAACAGGGCGGCGGACAGCGGGGCCAGCCGGCCGCCCAGTTCCCTGGCGCGGGCGGGGTCTGCGGTGCGCCAGGCGGTGACCAGGGCGGCGAAGTCCTCCGTGCACACGTGGGCCGAGGCGAGAATCGCGCCGGCCGCCCCGAGGGCGAGCAGCGGGGAGGCGAAGAGGTCATCCCCGGCCAGGACCGCGAACCCCGCCGGGAGATCGGCCATGAGCCGGACGGTGTCCTCGTCGATTCCGCCCACGGCCTGCTTGACCCCGGCGATCCCGGGCAGGCCGGCCAGCCGCCGCAGGGTCTGCCAGCCGACGCGCTGGCCGGTCCGGTGGGGAACGTTGTAGATGATCAGCGGCACCGGGCTCGCCTGGGCCAGGTGGGCGAAGTGGGCGAACACCCCCTCCTGTGAGGGGCGGGTGAAGTAGGGCACGACGGTGAGCGCCGCCGACACCTCCGGCCAGGCGGCCAGCTCCCGCAGCTCGGCCAGGGAGCCCTGGGTGTCGTGGGAGCCGGCCCCGGCGATCAGCGCGGCGGAGCGGTCCCGGCACACCCGGGCGGCGATGTCCAGGATGGTGCGCCGTTCCCGGGCGGTGAGCGTGGCGTGCTCACCGGTGGTCCCGAAGACCACCAGGCCCGCCGCGCCAGCGTCGATCATCTGGTGGGCCAGCGCTTCGAGCGCCAGCGGGGCGAGCTGGCCGGCCGCGGTGAACGGGGTGACGAGCGGGACGTAGAGGCCTGCGGGCTGCTGATCCATGCCCCGAGCCTGCCGCCTGCCCATTGTGAAGGTCCAGTTCAGATTTTTTCGTTCACTATTAAGCTGTGCTAATGCTTGACGTGCGCAGGCTCCGCCTGCTGGCCGAACTGGCCCACCGCGGGACCATCAGCGAGGTCGCCGCGGCACTCGCGTACACCCCGTCCGCGGTGTCGCAGCAGCTCGCCGTGCTCGAACGGGAGGCGGGGGTGCCGCTGCTGGAGCGGGCCGGCCGCCGGGTGGCCCTGACCCCCGCGGGCGCGGTGCTCGCCCGCCGCACGGAGCCGGTGCTGGCCGCCCTGGAGGAGGCCGCCGCGGCGGTCGCCGCGGCGGGCACCGGGGTAACCGGGCCGCTGCGGATCGGGGCGTTCCCGACCGCGGCGCGGACGATCCTGCCCCCGGCGCTGGTGGCGCTGGGCCGTGACCACCCCGGCCTGGACCTCATGGTCACCGAGCTCGACCCGGTCGAGGTGCCCGCCGCGCTGCGGGCCGGCGCGCTCGACGCCGCCCTCATCCACGACTACGACTACGTGCCGATCGAGCCGGATCCGGCGCTCGACACCGAGCCGCTGCTGGAGGAGACGGTCTACCTGGCCACGGCCGGGCAGCCGGGCGGCCCGGCCGGGGACGTCATCCTGGGCTGCCGCGACGGGAGCTGGATCGTCGGCAGCCCGGGGACGATGTGCTTCACCATGGTGGTCCGCGCCTGCCAGGCCGCGGGCTTCACCCCGCGTATCCGCCACCACGCCGACGACTTCGCCACCGTGCTCGCGCTGGTGGCGGCCGGCCAGGGCGCCGCCCTGGTGCCGGAGCTCGCGGCGGCCGGTGTGCCCGCGGGGGTGACCCTCACCCCGCTGCGGGCGCGCCGCCGCACGCGGACCGCCTGCCGCAGCGGAACTCGCGGTCATCCGGCGGTCTCCGCGTTCGCCGCGGCCATCCGGTCATCGGCCGCGGCGTATCCGGGGGTGATGGCGGCCGCTGGCCGATAGCCTGCCCCGCAGCGGGCCTGCACCGGGCGGCAGGGAGAAGACGATGACCGGCTCCTATGTGGTGACCGGTGGCGGCCGGGGCATCGGCCGGGCGGTGGCCGAACGGCTGCTCGCCAGCGGTGGCGCCGTGGCCGTGATCGACGCCGACCCGGCGGCGCTCGCCTGGACCGAGGGCCACCCGGCGGGTGCCCAGCTGCGCGCTGTGGCCGGGGACGCCGCCGATGAGCTGGTCACCGGGCAGGCCGCGGACCTGGCCGAGGCGGCGGGCCCGCTGGCCGGCTGGGTCAACAACGCCGCGGTGTTCCGGGACGCTTCGCTGCAGGACACGCCGCCCGCGGAGGTGCTCGGCCTCATCGGGCTGAACCTCGCTCCCGTGCTGACCGGCTGCGCCACCGCGGTCCGGCGGTTCCTGGCCACCGGTACCGGCGGCGCCATCGTCAACGTCTCCTCGCACCAGGCCCAGCGGCCGGTGCGCGGGAGCCTCCCCTACGCGACGGCCAAGGCGGCGATCGAGGGGCTGACCCGGCTGCTGTCGGCGGAGGCCAGCTTCGTCACCGGGGCCGTCGTGCCGGTGGACGGCGGCCGCTCAGTCCTCGGCCTCGACCCCGAAGCCCGCGACTCCTGACGGCCCCCTGCTGGCAGGGCCCGGTTCAGCCGTGCAGCTGGCTCAGGGTCACCTGCTGGCTCGCGGGCGGCGACCCGGGGATGGTGGCGCTGTTCCACTGGGTGAAGTCGATCTGGCCCGGGCCCTGGCCGCGGGGTGCGATGATCCGCAGCGGGTAGGCGGGCCCGTGCGCCGCCACGTACCCGGTCCCGCTGCTGTCGCTCACCTTCCAGGCCTGCTGGCCGTTGATGGTGAACGGGCCGGTGACCTTGGTGCCCGGCCTGGCGGTCCCGCTGAAGGTCGAGGGATTCATGAGCTGCGACCAGCCCATGCCCCCGGTCAGGCCCGCGGCGTCCGACGCGGGCAGCACCAGGTACTTGTTGCAGAACGTCCCGCAGGTGCTGATGGGCAGGTGCATGGCGCTGAGCGCGGAGGGGGTCAGCTTCGTGTAGGCCTTGCCGCCGGTGACCAGGATGGTGACCTGCGCCTGCCCCAGCGCCACGGTCCCGCTCATCCCGCCCGCCCGGGTGAGGCTGAGGTTCAGGTGGACCTGCTGGCCGTTGCCGGCCGCCGTGCCGGAGACGTGGACGCTGGTCGCGTTCCTGATCGCGCTGCGCATCTGCCGCGCGAGAGCGGCCGCGCCCGGCGCGGACCCGGATCCGGTTCCGCCGCCGCAGCCGGCCGCGAGCAGTGCGGACACGGCGACAGCACACCCGGCCAGCCAGCGCTTGCTGCTCATGGTTGCTCCCTTGCGCGTTATGGCGCGCGCGGCAGGGTGCCGCCAGCCGGCCCGGTCCGTGCCCGGGTGAGAAACAGCTGATCCGCGCTCGCCGGGCCGCAGCGATGACCATCTGTTACGCAATTCGGCATTCTGCCACGGCCATCGCCGCCGGGTGCCCCGGGGGCGCGGGGGCGGGCGCAGGCGGCGGGAGGCAGGATCATCAGGTGACCGGCGGCACCGCATCCTGGCTGGGTGAGCTGGCCCGCCTGGCATGCCCACCTGCCGGGCCAGTTCGCGAAGGCGGTGGATAAGGTCAGCCGGTACACGGAGCGGCCCTGCTCCGTCAGCTGCCGGAGCGGCCGGCCTCGCCGCCGGACTGACCGGCCCGGTCCGGCCCTGGGGAGATTGAGGCCATGGCGGAGCTGCAGCCACCTGGGGCGGGCCGTCAGGGGCGGCCCGCCCTCGTCGCCATGGAGAGCGTGATGGACAAGTTGGCATCCTCCCCGGCCTGCCGGGCCGGAGATTCCAGCCGCGGCCCTCGCGGGCCACGCTGTCGGTTCGCGGTTCGCCGGCCCGGCAGTCCGGAAGCCTCCCCGCGCAGCCACGGCATGCCCTGCCGCGGTCTCACAAGAGCCCGCTTGGTTGTCGCAGGCATGACGAGCATGCCATGCCGTGCCGACATTTCGCGGGAGGTGGCGCGGGGTAACCAGACCACAGCGATCCGGGATGCAGGACTGGCGCTCGCTGCCGCGTCCGGCGGCCCGGCGGCCGGCTGACCATGGAACGTTCCCGGCGGCACGAGGCCGCGCGCGACACGCTGGTGGTGCTGCTCACCGTCACCACCGGGGTGGTGGACGCGGCCTGCTTCCTCGGCCTGGGCAGCGTGTTCAGCAGCGTGATCACCGGCAACCTGGTGCTGCTCGGCATCGCGGCCGGGACGGCGAGCGCGTCTCTGGCGGTGCACAGCGGGGTGGCGCTGGCCGGCTACTCGGCCGGCGTCGCGGCCGGGGCGCCGCTCGCGGCCCGGCGGGCCCCCACCGACGGCACCTGGCCGCCGAGTGTGACCGTCACCCTGTCCGCCGAGCTGGTCATCATGTCGGTGTTCGGTGTCGGCTGGGAGCTGACCGGCACCCATCCGGGCTTCGCCGGCCAGCTGCTGCTGGTGGCCGCGCTCGCCGCCTGCATGGGCATGCAGGGGGCTGCGGTCCGCCAGCTCGGCCAGATGTCGACGACGTACCTGACCAGCACCCTCACCGGGCTCGTCAGCTCGCTGGCGACCCGCACCCGGCACGAGGCGCTGCCGCGCAGCCTCGGCGTCCTGGCCGCCATCATCACCGGCGCGGTGATCGGCAGCGTGGTGGTCACCTGGGCGCGCGCCTGGCTGCCCGCGGTCATGCTGGCCCCGCTCGGCACCGTGATCTTCCTCTCGGTGGCCGGGTTCGAGCCCGTCCGCGAGCACCTGTCCGGCGGCCGGGACCGCTGACCGGCCTTAGTTCGCCGGCGCCCGGTCGCGGTCCGCGGGCTGGGCGCCGGGCGCGCTGGCGGGCGGGTAGGCGGGCACGTCAGCGGGCTGGCGGCGGCCCGCCCGCGCGCGGCGGGCGAGCGGGACCGTCACCGCCAGCGCACCGGCCGGCGGGAGCATGACCAGGGCCGGCAGCTGGTAGCGCCAGCTGAACTCGAAGGCGTCCGAGGCGAGCAGCAGGATCACCGCGCTGGCCAGGACGAGCAGGCAGGCCGCCGCGGCCTCCCGGGCCGCGGCGGGCAGCCGGAACCGCCGCAGCAGCCCGGCGCTGGCCGCGATGCCCGCCAGCACGCAGAAAGCCAGCAGCGGGCCCGGCGTGTAGCCACCGCCGCGCTGGTAGGCGCGCAGGAACGACGCCAGCGGCGGCACCGCGACCGGCCCGCCGCCGCCGAAGCGCTCGGCGGTGCCCAGCACCTTGACCGTCCCCAGCGGGGTCAGGCTGGCGAACGTGACCTGGCCGCCGCTCACGGTCACATACGGGGGGTATTGCGGATAGCCGGCCTGGAACTGCCAGCGGTCGATCGGGGTGTCGCCGGGGCTGGTCGCCCGCTGCAGCGCGAACAGCTTGACCGAGTCGCGGGCCACCGCCGCGGCGACGCTGGCCGGCTGCTGGAGGACCACCCGGCGGGCGAAGTCCACCATCAGGTTGTGGTTGCGCATCCCGGCCGGCGGGATGTAGGTCTTGATCGGCGACGCCGCGTCGTGGTCCAGGCCGTCCGGGCCGAGCCGCTTCTCGCTGGCGGTGGGGCACAGCGGCCGCTCGTAGGACGGCAGCGACAGCCGCCCGCAGTCCGCCACCTGGGCCACCCGGCCGTAGATCGTGCTGGACGCGTACGGGGCCAGCGAGAAGTGCTTGATCGAGACGTAGTTCACGAAGCTGGCGCCGAGGATCGGCAGCGCGAACGCCGCGCACAGCATCGCCGCCTGGCCGAGCCGCTGCCGCCAGCCCGGGGCGGCCATGACCAGCGCGTACACCAGCGCGGGGACGATGAGGATCTCGCCGACCTGCCGGAACGCCGCGGACGCACCGAGCGCCAGCCCCCCGGTGATGATCATCCACCGCACCGGCCGGGGCTGCCACAGCAGCGCCACCAGGCCGGTCACCAGCACCGCCTCGAACCAGACGTCGGGCATGATGCTCTGCTCCATCTGGAGCTGGTAGGCGTCCAGCAGCACCGGGGCGGCGGCCAGGGCCGCCAGCCAGCGGGGCGCGTGGCGGCGCAGCAGCAGGGCGTACAGCGCGACCGCCATGCCCAGCCCGAGCAGATGCTGGATCGCGGCCACACTGGCCGGGTTGCCGAGCGGCAGCAGGACCTTGAGCACCAGCTCGTACCCGGGCGGGTCGTTCCCCGGGTAGGCGCCGAGCAGGTACTTGATCGTGTCGATGTAGAACAGCGCCGGGCGGTAGGCGACCTGGGTCACCACCCGCAGCGCCAGGCCCGCTGTCAGCAGCGCGGTCAGCAGCCAGTGCCGGCGCGCCGCGCTGGCAGCCGCGCCGGCCAGCCGCCGGGCGGCGGCGGCCGCCCGCTGCCAGCCCGCACCAGGGCTCGAAAGCAATCGCATGAACGTCATCCCGGCAGGTGGGTAGCGTTCCCCCGGGCAGTCACACCTGCCGCCGCCCGGAGCACCGACAACGCGTGGTACCGACGTGCTGAGGCCGCCCGGGAGGTTCCGGCCGGCCTCTAGTTAGCTCAGCGTAAGCATACAGATACATTTTGTTACGGCCTGCACGGGGACCTAACGCCTGCCGCCGGGCCCCTGGCACGCGGGCAGGCTTTTCATTGTGGCACAGGGGCACGCATGCGCAGCGCGCGCCCAGCGGTGGCTTGTCAATAGGCTGAACCCGTGATCCAGGATCCCCCTTCGCGGACCGCCCTCGTGCGCCGTGCCCGCCGCGTCAACCGCGAACTGGCCGAGCTCTACCCGGACGCCCACTGCGAGCTCGACTTCACCTCGCCGCTGGAGCTGCTCGTCGCCACCATCCTGTCGGCGCAGTGCACGGACAAGCGGGTCAACATGGTGACGCCGGTCCTGTTCTCCCGGTACCGCACGGCCGCCGACTACGCCGCCGCGGACCGGGCCGAGCTGGAGAAGATCATCCAGTCCACCGGGTTCTTCCGGGCCAAGGCGAACAGCCTGATCGGGCTGGGCCAGGCGCTGTGCGACCGCTACGGCGGCGAGGTCCCGGGCCGCCTGGCCGACCTCGTCAGCCTGCCCGGGGTGGGCCGCAAGACCGCCAACGTGGTGCTCGGGAACGCGTTCGGGGTGCCGGGCATCACCGTGGACACCCACTTCTCCCGGCTGTCCCGGCGCCTGGGCTGGACCACCCAGACCGATCCGGACAAGATCGAGCAGGAAGCTGGCGCGCTCATCCCGCGTTCTGAATGGACGATGCTCTCGCACCGGCTCATCTGGCACGGCCGCCGGGTCTGCCACGCCCGCCGCCCCGCCTGCGGCGCCTGCGGCGTCGCCCGGTGGTGCCCGGCGTTCGGCGAAGGGCCCACCGACGAGAAGACCGCCCGGGCACTGGTCAAGGCGGGTCCCTTCTCATGACCCTGGGGATGGCTGCCGGCGTGCCGGAGTGGCTGGCACGGCTCGCGGAAACGGCACCGCGGATGCCGGTGCCGCCGCCGATGCGCCCGCCGGCCGGCAGCCGTCCCTCCGCCGTGCTGGTGCTCTTCGGACAGGGCACCGCCGGCCCGGACCTGCTCATCATCCAGCGCAGCCCGTGGCTGCGGCGGCACGCCGGCCAGGCGGCGTTCCCCGGCGGCGTGATCGAGCCCGCCGACGACGGCCCGGTTGGCGCGGCCCTCCGGGAAGCAGCCGAGGAAGTGGGCGTGGACCCGGCCGGCGTCGAGGTGCTCGGGCAGCTGCCGGACCTGTTCATCGCCCGCAGCGGCTTCCGCGTCACGCCGGTGCTGGGCTGGTGGCACAGCCCGGGGCCGATCACCGCCGCCGCGGACGGGGAGGTGACCTCGGCGGCCCGGGTCAGCCTCGCCGACCTCGCCGACCCGGCGAACCGGCTGACCGTGCGGCACCCCTCCGGCCTGGCCGGGCCGGCGTTCCGGGTGCACGGCATGCTGGTGTGGGGCTTCACCGCGCTGCTGGTGGACCGGCTGCTCACGCTCGGCGGCTGGGAGCGGCCGTGGGATCGCGGCCGGGAAGAGGACCTGCCGCCGGACGTGCTCGGGCTGCCCGCGCCGGGCTAGGAATCTGGTGACGGTTACCGGTCGGTCACGGCGAGCGTGTCCCGCCGGCCCGGATCGCCCGATACCGTGAGCGGGTGCCGGGTGATCTGCTGGATTTGATCTTGATTGCGCTCGCCGCCGCCTTTGCCGTCGCGGGCTACCGTCAGGGCTTCATCGTTGGCGTCCTGAGCTTCGTCGGCTTCCTCGGCGGCGGCGCGATCGGCGCCCTCATCTCACCGGGGATCGCCCGGGCGCTGGTCAAGACCCCCACCCAGCAGGCCCTGGTCGCCATCGTGGTGCTGTTCCTCGCGGCCATGCTCGGCCAGCTGCTGGCCTCGGTGATCGGCGCGTCCATGCGCTCCCACGTGACCTGGCGGACCGCCGCGTACGTGGACGCCACCGGCGGCGCCGTGGTCAGTGTCATCTCGGTGCTGCTGCTCGCCTGGCTCTTCGGCTCCGCGCTCGTCAACGCCCCGTTCCGCGGCCTCGCCAGCCAGATCAACCGGTCGGCGGTGCTGCAGAGCGTGGACCGGCTGATGCCCCCGTCCGCGCACACCATGTTCTCCAACTTCCGCCGGCTGGTGGCCAGCGGCCCCTACACCCAGGTCTTCGGCGCGCTCGGCGCTGAGGGGGCGCTGGCCGTGCCGCCGCCCAGCGCCGGCGTGCTCACCTCACGGGGGCTCGCCCGCGACGCCAGCAGCATCGTCAAGATCGTCGGCAACGCGCCGAGCTGCTCCAAGCGGATCGAGGGCTCCGGGTTCGTGTACGCGCCGAACCACGTGATGACCAACGCGCACGTGGTGGCCGGGGTCACCGACGGCCCCACGGTGTACACCCGTCACCACGTGTCCCACCACGCCACCGTGGTCCTGTACGACCCGGAACGGGACATCGCGGTGCTGTACGTGCCGGGGCTGCACGCCCCGCCCCTGCACTTCCTGCCCCCCGCCAGCCCGGGCAGCGACGCGATCGTCGTCGGCTACCCGCTCAACAGCGGGTTCACCGCCGTGCCCGCGCGGATCGGGCCCGAGCAGTCAGCCACCGGCCTGAACATCTACTCGACCCGCAACGTCACCCGCGACATCTACGCGGTGCGGGCGGTGGTGCAGCCAGGCAACTCCGGCGGCCCGCTGATCGCGCCCGGCGGCGGGGTCTACGGGGTCGTGTTCGCCCAGGCGGTCGGCGTGGCGGACACCGGTTACGCGCTGACTGCGGGCGAGGTGGCGCCGGACGCGCAGCACGGCGACGCGGCCGTCGCCGCCGTCCCGACCCAGGGCTGCGCGTAGCCGCCCGGCCAGGGCGGCTCCGCCGCCGGGTCAGGCCGGCGGCCGGCCCGGCTGCGGACCGCGCAGCCGGATGGTCAGGCCGCTGCCGGCGCTGAGGCCGTCCCGTTCCAGCTGGCCGGCGAGCGCCCGGGCGGCGGCCGCCACCCCGGCCGCGTCGATGCCGTGCGGTGCCGGGGCGTCCTGGGCCGGCCCCGGCGGGCTGATGCGGTCCGCGCCCCGCCGCAGCAGCGCCACCGCTCCCCGGGCGTTGCCGCGCTGCGCGTGGGTGAGGCCCACCGCGACCTGCGCCAGCCCCTGCCACAGGTCGCGCTCCTGCGCCGGTGCCGCTTTCCACGATGCTTCCAGCACTTCATGGGCATGGAACGGGCGGCCTTCGTCCAGCAGTGCCTGCGCGCGGCCCAGCGCTTCGGCCGGGGGGAGGGCCGGCTCCTCCGGGACCGGCTCCTCGCCGGCCGCGCCGCGCGGGAGCGGCCGCCCCGACGCGTCCCGGGGCCGGGCGTTGCGCGGCCGGCCGGTCTCGTCCCGGTCCCGGTCCGCCCGGCCCGGGCCGCTGCGCTCACTCATTGGCCTCCCTCGCGGGCGCTTCGCATGGTCGTGCCGGAGGCGCGCCGGCCAGCAGCGTGGCCCGGCGCCTGCGGCACCCCCGGCCTAAATCCCAAAAGCTGACATCAGTGTGTCATCGTTCCGGCTCGGGGTCGGCCAGCCAGCTGCGGAGCTCGGAATCGAAGCGCTCGGGCTGCTCTTCCTGCGGGAAATGACCGGCGCCGTCGATCAGCCGCCACCGGTACGGGGCGTCCACGTAGCGGCCGGAGCCGCGGGCGGTGTCCGGCAGCACGCAGCTGTCCAGCGCCCCGTGCAGGTGCAGGGTGGGCGCCTGGATGGGGGCCCGCATGCGGCGGGCGTAGCGCAGGCCGTCGGGCCGCACCCGGGACCGCACGTACCAGCGGTAGTACTCCAGCGCAGAGTGCGCCACGGACGGGACCCGCATGGCGGCCCGGTACCGCTCCTCGGTTTCCCGGTCGGGCCAGCCCGGGCCGGACCAGGACCGCAGCAGCCGGCCCACCCGCTCCGCGTCACGGCGGACCAGCTGCCGCTCAGGCAGCATCGGGACCTGGAAGCCGAGGACGTAGCTGCTGCTGCGGCCCTGCCGCAGCGGGCCGGTGACCACCGACGTGCGCAGGCGCAGCGGATGCGCCACCGATACGATCCCGAGCCGCCGCACGGCCTTCGGGTGGTACGCCGCGGCCGTCCAGGCGACCAGCCCGCCCCAGTCATGGCCGATGACGACCGCGTTGGCCTCGCCCAGCGCCCGGATCAGCCCGGCGGCGTCGGACGCGGCGGTCATCAGGTCGTAGCCGCGCGGCGGCTTGTCGCTGCCGCCGTAGCCGCGCAGGTCCGCCGCGACCGCCCGGAAACCGGCCCGGGCCAGCGATTCGAGCTGCCACCGCCAGGTCCACCAGAACTGCGGGAAGCCGTGCAGCATCAGCACCAGCGGGCCCTCGCCGTTCTCGGCGATGTGGAACCGGGTCCCGTTGGCGGTGACGGCCCGGTGCGACCAGGGGCCGTCCAGGTAGACGGCCGAGTCGCCGATCATGACCACCCGATCACCCCGCCTCGGGGATCGCGGGGGCGGCCGTCTCCTCGTCCCGGCGCAGCAGGGCCAGATCGTCGTGCACCGATGCCCTGGTCCGTCGCAGCCCGCTCATCCGCCGCATCTTGAGCCAGACGACGGCGCAGGCCGTCGCCGCCAGCACCACGCACAGGCCGGCCACGATCAGGAACGCCGCCCAGTTCCAGATGCCCAGCGTGATCAGCCCGAAAGCGAGCGCGATGCACAGGAGCACCAGCACCAGGCAGCTGGCGAACCCGGCGATGCCCAGCAGCGCGGCTGACAGGCCGACCTTGCGCATGTCGGCGCGCAGCTCCACCTTGGCAAGCTCGACCTCGTACCGGATCAGCCGGGTGAGGTCCTTGACGGCGAGCGAAACGAGATCGCCAACCGATTGCTTACTGCCGTTCTCCGACAGCCGCGCGGTTGCTGGCTCGGCCATCCCGCACTCCTCCCCTCATGAGCCTGCCCACGTTCCTGGCCCCAGTGTCGCGTGCCAGGGGATAGGCCCGGCGGGCGGCATGGGATCGTGCCGGGGCCGGGCGGCGGGAATGCAGGCCAGCGCCGCTGCGCCCTCGTGATGGGGCGCTTACGCCAAGGAATCCTACGGGATCAGCCGATCGTGTTTCAGGCCCAATACCCGCTGGGCCGGCAACAGGCTTCCGGGGCCGGGCCGGCAACAGGTGTCCGGGCGAGCAAACGGCGCCCCGGTGGGGCGCCGCTGCCTGGCACGTCAAGCCGGGTTACCAAGCGTGCACCTTCAGTCTGCCGGCCAGTCCACCCGGGGCGGGCGATGCTCCTGCCCGCTCGCCGTCGCAGTCCTGGCTCGGCTCGCCTCCCGCGGCTGGTCGCGCGTGGGTGCCCGGTTGCCGTGCTCCTTGACCTCTTTCTACGCCGGATCAGCGCGGATGCAAAGGCCGGGGCGTCACGAATTCGTTATCCCGATGGAATCGGGGTACACATTCGCGGCGCTGTTGCGGGCCGGGCCGGCCCCGGAGCCGAAGGCCAGGATGGGCCAGCCGCGCTGCTCGGCGATCCTGCGCAGCGCCCGGTCCGGGTTGACCACCCGCGGATGGCCCACGACCTCCAGCAGCGGCAGGTCGGTCACGGAGTCGCTGTAGGCGTAGCAGTCGGGCAGCAGGTACCCGCGCTCGTCGGCCAGCTCGCGCACCCGGCTGGCCTTGGCCTCGCCGTAGGCGTAGAACTCGAAGTTCCCGGTGTAGCAGCCGTCCAGGATCTCCATCCGGGTGGCGATCACCGACGAGGCCCCGAGCATGGCCCCGATCGGGCCCACCATCTCCTGCCCGGACGTGCTCACGATGACCACGTCCTGGCCGGCGCCCCGGTGCTCCAGCAGCAGCGCCCGGGCCTCGGCGTAGACGAGCGGGGTGATCAGGTCCTCCAGGTGGCGGGCGACGATCTCGCCGACCCGGTCCGCTGGCCAGCCCCGGCAGAGCTCACCGACCTGGGCCCGGATTTTTTCCATCCGCTGGTGGTCGGCCCCGGCGAACCTGAACAGCGCCTGCGCGAGCGCGCTGCGCATCGCGTCACGCATGCTGATCAGGCCATACCGGTAGAACGAGGGGCCGAACGCCAGGGTGCTCGACTTGGAGATGATGGTCTTGTCCAGGTCAAAAAACGCGGCCACTGGTATTTGGCTCTCGACGAGACTGCCCACGATCCGGCAGCATAAGGGTTAAAGACGGCGATTGATGGCATCTGCGCGTGACCGGTTGGTAACTTGGACTCAGCGCTCAGGTGACAGCGCCTCAGGCTTTGCTGGATGCCGGCTGGGACCGCTCTGCGGGACGGGCCGTGCGGCGACCCCCGCTCTCCCCCCCGGCGGGGGTCGCCCCATTTTTGGAGAACGTTTGCAGCGGCGTCAGCGCCGCCCGCAGCAGCTGCAGCGCGCCGTCCTTGGACAGCGGCTCGTTGCCGTTGCCGCACTTGGGTGACTGGATGCAGGACGGGCAGCCGGCCTGGCACTCGCAGCTGGCGATGGCGTCCGCCGTGGCGGCCAGCCAGTCGGCGGCCACCGCGAACCCGCGTTCGGCGAACCCGGCGCCGCCCTCGTGGCCGTCGTACACGAACACCGTCAGCTGGCCGGTGGCCGGATGGAGGTCGGCCGACACGCCGCCGATGTCCCACCGATCACAGGAGGCGAACAGCGGCAGCAGGCCGATTGCGGTGTGCTCGGCGGCGTGCGCCGCGCCCGGCAGGTCCACCCCGCGGCTGGCCAGCGCGGCCCGCTCCGCGCCGCCCACGGTCCACCAGACGGCCCGGGTGCGCAGCGCCCGCGCTGGCAGGTCCAGCGGGACCTCGCCCAGGAACTGCCCGGTCTCCGGGACGCGCCGGGTGAACGACACCACCTGCCGGACCACGTCGACCTCGCCGAAGTGGACGGCCGCGCCGCCCAGCGCCGCCCGGCTGAGCTCGGCCGTCACCTCGATCGCGGTGACCTCCCTGGCCGAGGTGGCGTAGCCCGGGTCGCCGGCCCGCACCAGCGCCACCCGCTCGGCGAGGTCGAGGCGGCTGACCACGTAGGTGTCGCCCTGGTGCAGGTAGACGGCGCCGGTGTGCACGAGCACCTGGGCGGACGGCTCGTCTACCGTGCCCACCAGCCGCCCGGTCGGCTCCTCCACGATCCGGACCGGGCGGCCGCTGGTGCCGCGCAGGCCGCCCGGGCGGCCCGGCCGGCCCCGCCGGGTCCAGTACAGGCGGGCACCGCGGCGGCGCAGCATCCCGTCGGCGACCAGCGTGCCGGCCAGCTCCGCGGCGCCCGGGCCGAACGCGGCCAGGTCCGCCTCGGAGAGCGGCAGCTCGGCCGCGGCCGCGCACAGGTGCGGCGCCTGCACGTACGGGTTGCCCGGGTCCAGCACGGTGGCCTCCACCGGGCGGCGCAGCACGTCCGGGTGATGGACCAGGTAGGTGTCGAGCGGGTCGTCCCGGGCGATCAGCACCGCGACCGCGCCCCGGCCCGCCCGCCCGGCGCGGCCCGCCTGCTGCCACAGCGCGGCCCTGGTCCCGGGCCAGCCGGCGATGAGCACCGCGTCCAGGCCGGTGTAGTTGACCCCCTGCTCCAGCGCGGTGGTGGCGGCCAGGCCGGTGATCGCCCCCGAGCGCAGCGCGGCCTCCAGGCCGCGGCGGTCCTCGGCCAGGTAGCCGGAGCGGTACGCGGCCACCTGCCCGGCCTTGGCGGGCGCGCCGCTCTCGCGCAGCAGCCGCCGCGCCGCCAGCGCGACCGACTCGGCGCCCCGGCGGGAGCGGGTGAAGGCCAGCGCCGGGACGTCGCTGGCGACCAGGTCTGCGAGCAGGTCGGCGGCCTCGGCGGTGGCCGCCCGCCGGACCGGCGCGCCGGCCTCGCCGCGCCCGCCGGTCAGCGGCGGCTCCCACAGCCCGAAGATGACCGGCCCGTGCGGTGCCCCGCTCTCGGTGATCGGGATCGCGTCCCGGCCGGTGAGCAGCCGGGCGCAGGCCGCGGGCTCACTGATGGTGGCCGAGGCCAGCAGGAACGCCGGCCCGGGCGGCGGGCCGCCGTCGCCGTCCCGCCCGGCGGCGGCCGCGCCGGCGTGGTGCGCGGCGACCCGGTGCAGCCGCCGGAGCACCTGCGCGACATGGGAGCCGAACACCCCCCGGTAGCCGTGGCACTCGTCGACGATCACGTACGCCAGGCGGCGGAAGAAGCCGTTCCACCGGGTATGCCGGGGCAGCAGCGACTGGTGCAGCAGGTCCGGGGTGGTGAGCAGGTAGGTGGCGTGGCAGCGGGCCCACTCCCGCAGGCCGGCCGGCGTGTCGCCGTCCACCACGGCGGCCGCGATGCCGGGGATGCCGAGAGCCTGGACGGCCCGCAGCTGATCGGCGGCCAGCGCCCGGGTGGGCGCCAGGTACAGCGCGGTGCCACCCTCCAGCACCGCCGTCAGGGCCGGCAGCAGGTAACCCAGGGACTTGCCGGAGGCGGCCGGGGTTGCCACGATCACGTCCTGCCCAGCGCGGGCGAGCTCGGCCATGGCGGCCTGGTGCGCCCACGGGTGCGGCATCCCGCTGGCGGCCAGGGCGGTGATCAGGGTTTCGGGTGCCCAGTCCGGCCATGCCGCCACCCGGCCGGGGCGGGCCTCGATGTGCTCGGCGTGGACCAGCCGGCCCGAGCGCGCCCCGCGGCCGAGGATCCGGGCGGCGGCAGCCCCGGCGGCCAGGCCGGGATCTGCGGGGAGGCTGCCGCCCGCTGGCGGCCGGGAAAGCTGCATCGCCCCTAGTGTTACATCACTGTTTACCGGGGGAGCTGAGATGCCGCCGCGCGTGAACTCGTGTAGACATGACGTCAGCGCGTGATTGAATGCGCGACGGGGCCGCACACCTCCCCCCGGAGGCGCGTGGCCGTGCCTGGTTGCAGGATGAGACAACAGTCGCACGGCGCTGGAGGATTCGTGGATCTGAAGCTGGACCACCACACCAAGGACGGGATCGAAGTCGTCGATGTGGAGGGCGAGATCGACGTCTACACCGCCCCCCGGCTGCGCGAGCTACTCATCGAGCTGGTCAATGTCGGTCACTACCAGCTCGTGGTGAACATGGAGAAGGTGGAGTTCCTGGACTCGACCGGCCTGGGGGTGCTGGTCGGCGGGCTCAAGCGGGTCCGGGCGCATGACGGGTCGCTGGACCTGGTGTGCACGCAGGAGCGCATCCTCAAGATCTTCCGGATCACGGGACTGACGAAGGTCTTCGGCATCCACGACACCGTGGACGAGGCCATCGCCGCCCGGAAGTCAGAGAAGTAGCCCGCCCGAGCAGCTGACCCCGCAGATGGCCACGGTCGAGATGAGCTTCACGCCGCTGCCGGCGCACGTCCGGACGGCGCGGCTGGTGGCCACGGCGGTGGCCAGGCGCAGCGGGGTGGATGAGGCACTGCTGGACGAGGTGCGCCTGGCCGTGGGCGAGGCATGCTCCCGCGCCGTCGAGGCGCATCAGCTCCACTGCCCGGGCGAGCCGGTCCGGGTCGCCCTGACCGGCACCCGTGAGCGGTTCGAGGTGGTGGTGAGCGACTGCGCGGCCGGGGAAGGCCGCGGCGGTGCGGCCGCCGGGCAGGAGCCGGGGAAGCAGGCCGCCGCGAACGGCACCGGCCAGGAGACCGCCGTTCTGCCGCAGGAACTCGGCCTGGCGGTCATCGCCGGGCTGGCGGATGACGTGGAGATCGCGCGCACGGACGAGGGCCTGAGCATCAGGATGAGCTGGCCGTCCGCGGCGGAGGCGGCCGCGCGCTGACCGGCCGGCCGCCCGGTCCGGGGCCGGGCAGGGTGGCGGATGGGGCGCGGGTGACGCCAGCGCCACACGGATACGCGGCAATCTGGTCAACGGGCGTGTCGCGCTGCGCAACGAAAATTGACCCCGGCTTACCATTCGCTGGCAACCCTGCGTAGAATCCCGGACCTGTCCACGTGGCATCCGCGTGACGTCCCTGCGCGACCGGGCACGGTCGCCGTGGCAGTGCCCTGGATGGCTTACCAAGCACGCGCGGAATGCCGTGTGCCCCCTGTCAAGGAGGACTGATGTCTACGCTCAACCTCGCCGCTGGCGGGGCGGTCGTGAGCGGCAGCAACCTGACCCTGGTGGTCGTGGTGGCCGTGATCGCGCTGCTCGCCCTGGCCGTGGCTGGCTGGCTGGTGAGGGAGGTACTCGCGGCCGACCAGGGAACCGAGAAGATGCGGGAGATCTCCCGCGCGGTCCAGGAAGGCGCCGCCGCCTATCTGCGGCGGCAGTTCCGGACCCTCGGCGTCTTCGTCGTGATCATCTTCTTCGTGCTGCTGCTCCTCCCGGCAGACTCCGCGGGCATCCGGTGGGGACGGTCGATCTTCTTTATCGTCGGCGCCCTGTTCTCGGCGCTGACCGGGTTCACGGGGATGTCGCTCACGGTCCGGGGCAACCTGCGGGTGGCGGCCGCGGCCCGCGAGACCGGTGAGCGGCACGCCATGCGGATCGCGTTCCGCACCGGCGGCGTGGCGGGCATGTTCACGGTCGGGCTGGGCCTGTTCGGCGCCGCGGTCGTGGTCCTCATCTACCGCTCGAGCGCGCCGCTGGTGCTGGAGGGCTTCGGCTTCGGCGCCGCCCTGCTCGCCATGTTCATGAGGGTCGGCGGTGGCATCTACACCAAGGCGGCGGACGTCGGCGCCGACCTGGTCGGCAAGGTGGAGCAGGGCATCCCCGAGGACGACCCGCGCAACGCGGCCACGATCGCCGACAACGTGGGCGACAACGTGGGCGACTGCGCGGGCATGGCCGCCGACCTGTTCGAGTCCTACGCGGTCACCCTGGTGGCCGCGCTGATCCTGGGCAAGGTGGCCTTCGGCAACGCCGGCCTGGTCTTCCCGCTGCTCGTGCCGATGGTCGGCGTGATCACCGCGGTGTTCGGGATCTTCGTGGTCCGGCCGCGGGCGAAGGACCGCAGCGGCATGAGCGCCATCAACCGCGGCTTCTTCGCCTCCGCCGTCGTCTCGCTCATCGGCGTGGTCATCCTTACGTTCGTCTACCTGCCGTCGTCTTTCAGCCAGCTGACCGGCGTCACCGACCCGGCGATCCTGCACCACGGCGGCAACCCCCGCTGGCTGGCGATCGGCGCGGTCATCATCGGCCTGGTGCTCGCCAGCGCCATCCAGCTGCTGACCGGCTACTTCACCGAGACCACCCGGCGCCCGGTAAAGGACATCGGCGAGAGCTCGGTCACCGGCCCGGCCACGGTCATCCTGTCCGGCGTCTCCACCGGGCTGGAGTCGGCGGTCTACTCGGCCCTGCTGATCGGCGGCGCCGTCTACCTGGCGTTCCTGCTCGGCACCGGCAACGCCACGCTGGCGCTGTTCGCGGTGGCCCTCACCGGCACCGGCCTGCTGACCACCGTGGGCGTCATCGTGTCCATGGACTCCTTCGGCCCGGTCACCGACAACGCCCAGGGCATCGCCGAGATGTCCGGCGACGTCACGGGCGAGGGCGCGCAGATCCTCACCAAGCTGGACGCGGTCGGCAACACCACCAAGGCGATCACCAAGGGCATCGCCATCGCCACCGCCGTGCTCGCGGCCACCGCCCTGTTCGGGTCCTTCCGGACCACGGTGGAGGCCGCGCTCGGCAGCGCCGCCAAGTCGTTCAGCCTGTCGGTGGACCAGCCGAACGTGCTGGTCGGCGTCATCATCGGCGCCGCAGTGGTGTTCATGTTCTCCAGCCTGCTGATCATGGCGGTGGGCCGGGCGGCCCAGCGGGTCGTCATGGAGGTGCGCAACCAGTTCCGCACCCACCCGGGGATCATGGACTTCACCGAGAAGCCCGAGTACGGCGCGGTGGTGGACATCTGCACCCGCGACTCGCTGCGCGAGCTCGCCACCCCCGGTCTGCTGGCCGTGCTCACCCCGATCGCGGTCGGGTTCGCGCTCGGCTACGCGCCGCTCGGCTCCTACCTGGTCGGCGCCATCGCGGCGGGCGTGCTGATGGCCATCTTCCTGGCCAACTCCGGCGGCGCCTGGGACAACGCCAAGAAGCTGGTCGAGGACGGCAACTACGGCGGCAAGGGCTCGGAGTCGCACGCGGCCACGGTCATCGGCGACACGGTGGGCGACCCGTTCAAGGACACCGCGGGCCCGGCCATCAACCCGCTGATCAAGGTGATGAACCTGGTCTCGCTGCTGATCGCCACCAGCGTGGTCAAGTACGCCAGCAACACCGGCCTGCGGGTCGGGGTGGCGGTGGTGGCGGTGGGCATCGTGGTCGGCGCCATCGTCTGGTCCAAGCGCCGGTCGGCCGGCATCACGGCCGGCGGCGGCGACGGGCAGGCGATCGCCGGCGGCGAGGGCCCCGGCGGCACCGCCGCGGCCGCGGCGGTGCCGGGCCAGCCCACCGGCAGCGCGGCGGAGTCGGAAGCGGCCGCCGAGACGGCCAAGCCAGCCAGCTGAGCTGGGAAGCTGAGCGGGGCGCGGCAGCCGGCCAGGCCGGCCGCCGCGCCCCGCGGCATGTCCGCGGCCGGGATGCCCGGCCACCGGGGAAGGGATCCGGGACATGAGCGAAGGCGGCGGGCGCACCCTGGTGGTGCTGCGGCACGCCAAGGCGGCGCACGAGCCCGCCCTGGCCGACGAGGACCGGCCGCTGACCGGCCGCGGCAGGCGCGACGCCGCAGCGGCCGGGGCGTGGCTGCGCGGGGCCGGGCTGATCCCCGGCCTCGTGCTGTGCTCGCCCGCCCGCCGCACCAGGGAGACCTGGCAGCAGGTCAGCGGCGCCCTGGCCCAGCCGGACGGGCCCGCGGCGGAGTTCGACCGCCGGCTGTACACGGCCGGCGCCGACGGCCTGCTGGACGCCGTCCGGGAGACCGCCGCCGGGGTGGAGGTGCTGCTGCTGGTGGGCCACAACCCCGCGTCCCATCAGCTGGTGTACGACCTGACCGGGGAGTGCGACTCGTTCCCCACCGCCGCCCTGGCGGTCATCAGCCTGCCCGGCGGCTGGGCGGACGCCGCACCCGGCGCGGGCACCCTGGCCCGCTTCTGGTCGCCGCGCGGCTAGCTGTCCGCCCCGCCACGCCCCGCGCACGCCAGCAGGCAGGTGAGCGGTGCTCAGCGGGGCAGCAGCCCGCTGCCTTCGTCGGTGGCGTCGGCCGCCTCGACTTCGGCGCGGGTGATGCCGAGCAGGTAGAGGACCGTGTCGAGGTAGGGCACGCTGACGGAGGCGTCGGCGGCGTCCCGGACGACCTGCTTGGCGTTGAACGCGATCCCCAGGCCGGCTGCGGCGATCATGTCCAGGTCGTTGGCGCCGTCGCCGACGGCCACGGTCTGGCTGAGCGGCACCCCCGCCTCGGCCGCGAACCGGCGCAGCGCGGCCGCCTTCCCGGCCCGGTCGATGACCGGCCCGGTCAGCTGGCCGGTGAGCTTGCCGCCGGCGACCTCCAGCGTGTTCGCGGCGGCGTAGTCGAGGCCCAGCTCGGCCGCCAGGCGGTCGGTGATCTGGGTGAACCCGCCGCTGACGATGCCGCAGCGGTAGCCCAGCCGCCGCAGGGTGCGGATCAGCGTCCGGGCGCCCGGCGCCAGCCGCAGTTCCTGCCGGACGTCGCCGAGCACGGACTCGGGCAGGCCCGCCAGCAGCGCCACCCGCTCCCGCAGCGACGCCGCGAAGTCCAGCTCCCCGCGCATGGTGGCCGCGGTGACCTTGGCGACCTGGTCGGCGCAGCCCGCCCGGGCGGCGAGCAGGTCGATGACCTCCCCGGCGATGAGGGTGGAGTCCACGTCCATGACCACCAGCCGCATGCCGCGGCGGTGCAGGCCGCCCCGCTGGACCGCCACGTCCACCCCGAGCTCGGCGGACTCGCGGGTCAGCGCGGTCCGCAGCGCGTCCGGGTCGGCGCCGGACACCGCGAACTCGATGCAGGTCACCGGGCGGTCCGCGATCCGGTCGATGCGGTCGATGTTGGCGCCGTTGGCGGCGATCCGGCCGGCGATGCCGGCCACCGCGGCCGGGGCGAGCGGGCTGCCCAGCACCGTGACGTGCAGCTGGCCACGCCGCCGCGGCGCGTCCCCGGAGCCGGTGGTGATCTCGGCCTCCATGCCGAGGCCGTCGGCGACCGCCCGGACCCCGCGGTGGATCGCGGTCAGGTCAGGATCGGGGCCGCAGCCCAGCAGCACCCCCAGCACCAGCCGGCCCCGGATGACCACCTGCTCGATGTCGAGCACGGTCAGCTCATGGGCGGCCAGGGTGGTGAACAGGCGGGACGTCACCCCAGGCCGGTCACGGCCGGTCAGGGTCACCAGGATGGTAAGCGGGCGGGCAGTCATCGCTCATCCAACGCTACCGGGGGCGGCGCACCTCCCCGTCCGCGGGCCGCGCCCCCGGAGCCCACGCCCTGCCGGTGCCCGGCCGGGCGCAGTAGCGTCCGGGTTATGACCGTGGACTGGAACACCGAGCTGGCCGGGCAGCTGGACTGGCACTGGCAGCAGCAGCTGCGGCCGCGGCTGGCCGGGCTCACCGATGACGAGTACTTCTGGGAGCCGGCGGCGGACTGCTGGAGCGTGCGCCCGCGCGGACAGGGCAGCGCGCCGGTGCAGGCCGGCAGTGGCGGCTTCACCATCGACTTCGCCTTCCCGGAGCCGGACCCGCCGCCGGTGACCACCATCGCCTGGCGGCTGGCGCACATCATCGTGGGGGTCTTCGGCATGCGGGTGGCCGGGCATTTCGGCGGCCCGCCGGCCGGCTACCAGACCTTTGAGTACGCGGGCACCGCGGACGGCGCGCTGGCACAGCTCGATGAGCAGTACGCCGCCTGGCAGGCGGGGGTGCGCGGGCTCGGCGAGGACGGCCTGGCCCGGCCGTGCGGCCCGGCCGAAGGCCCGTTCGGCGACCGGCCGATGGCCGCGCTGGTGCTGCACATCAACCGCGAGGCCATCCACCACGGCGCCGAGATCGCGCTGCTCCGCGACCTCTGGCTGCGCACCCGCCAGCCGTGAGAGTTGCGCCCGCCCGCCGGTCGCTGGGCCGGGGCAGCCCCGTAGCGTAGGTTCGTCTCACAAGGGTGCCGCGGGGAAGGAGCCGGATGTCCGACGAGGTGGTACGGCTGCGCGGGGTCGGGATCCGGCGAGGCGGGTCGATGCTGCTGCGGGACGTCGAATGGACCGTGCACGACAACGAGCGCTGGGTCGTGATCGGGCCCAACGGCGCCGGCAAGACCACGCTGCTGCAGGTGGCCGCGACCCAGCTGTTCCCGTCCGAGGGCACCGCGGAGATCCTCGGCGAGCGGCTCGGCGCCACCGACGTGTTCGAGCTCCGGCCGCGGATCGGCCTGGCCAGCGCCGCGCTCGCCGACAAGGTGCCCCCCGGCGAGAAGGTCATCGACCTGGTGCTCACCGCCTCCTACGCGATCGTCGGCCGGTGGCGGGAGGACTACGAGTCCACGGACGTCACCCGCGCGGTGGAGCTGCTGGACGCGCTCGGCTGCGCCCACCTGATCAGGCGCCGGTTCTCCACCCTGTCCGAAGGGGAGCGCAAGCGGGTCCAGATCGCCCGCTCGCTCATGCCCGACCCGGAACTGCTGCTGCTCGACGAGCCCGCGGCCGGGCTTGACCTCGGCGGCCGGGAGGACCTGCTGCGCCGGATCGCCATGCTGGCCCGCGACCCCAAGGCGCCCACCATGGTGATGGTCACCCACCACGTGGAGGAGGTGCCCGACGGCATCACCCACGCCATGCTGCTGCGGCGGGGCTCGGTACTGGCGTCCGGGCCGCTGCCCGAGGTCTTCACCGAGCAGAACCTGTCCCGCTGCTTCGGCGTGCCGCTGATCGTGGAGAGCAATCACGCCCGCTGGACCGCCCGCGCCGTGCTCTGACCTGCCGCCGCGTCCCCGTTGCCGTTGCACCGCCGCCTGCGCGGGCAGATACATAGCACGGGCCCGGCGCGGAAAGGGGGCGCGATGAAAGGTGACAGCGTGGAGATCGTCATCGACGCCGGCAACGGGTCGAAGACGTACGAGGTGGCCGCCACCCGGGCCGGGCGCAGGGTGGAGGTGGTCACCCGGCGCGGGCTGGTGGAGGTCAACGAGCTGACCCGGGGCGGCGGCGTCGTGCGCACCGCCCGCTTCATGGCCAGCCGGGTGCTGGCCCTGGTCGAGCACCCGGCGGAAGGGTCGCGCAGCCGGGCCGCGGGCAACGGCCAGGCCTGACCCAGCGGTCCCGCCGGCTGCAGCGCCGCGGGTGGCCGCGCGGTCAGGTGCGGGGCCGCACCTCGATCATGCCGCCATCGGCGACGCGGGTGTCGAACCCGGGCTGGCGGGCGGTGGCCGGGCCGTGCACGACCGAGCCGTCGGTCACCCGGAACACGCTGCCGTGCCACGGGCAGGTGATGCACGGGTCGCCGTGCTCGTCGCTGCCGAGCGTCCCCTGATGCAGCGGGCCGCCGAGGTGAGCGCAATGGTCGGAGAGGACCATCACCTCCGAGCCCTGGCGCAGCACCAGCAGGCTCAGGTAGCCGAGCTGGCGCCGGACCGGCCGGCCGTCCGGCAGCTCGTAGACCCGGCACAGGTCGTGCCAGCCCAGCGGGGACAGGTGCGTGACCGGCTCGGCGTGCCCGGCGCCCGCGCCCAGCGGGAAGGCCAGATGCCGGCCCAGGTAGGTGCCGGCGCCCAGGGCGGCGAGCCCGCCCGCCGTCAGCATCGCCCCGGCCCGGTGCCGCCCGGCGATCCGGGCCACCAGCGAAGCGGCGAACAGCGAGCCGGCCCCTGCCCCGGCGGCGGCGTGCGCGAGCCCGACCCGCTGCTGGTCGCGGTGCAGAACCGACCAGTCGGCCAGCCCGGTGGCCGCCGTCGGCAGCGCGCTGATCAGGCCCAGGGCGATCAGTGCCCGGGACGTGCGCTGCGCGCCGGGCACAAAGTCGAGCACCGCCGCGGACGCCCAGCAGCCCGCCGGGATGCCGTTCAGGGTGGGGTGCAGCGGCTGTCCCAGCCACACGCCGTGCAGGGCGTCGGCGGTGCGCCCGGGCGGTACCGCCCGCCGCACCGCGCCGGCCAGCGCGTGCGCGGCCCGGTCCAGCACGGTCGCGTGCTCCAGCCGGCCGGCCACGTCCGCCGGTCGTGGGAGGCGCCGGCTGGCGCGCGCCGCGCCCGCCCGGAGCCTGCGCGGGGAGACGCCGCCGAGGGGTTGGCTCATAGCTGGACTCGTACCCGGCTCGCGCCGCCGCTATAGCGGCGGCCGCCCTGCGCGGCGGTCACCGGGAGCCCGTCCCGCTGTCCGGAGCGGGGGCCAGGATTCCTTCCGCGATCGCCCGGCCGATCATGCCGCGGGCGTACTCGCCCAGCCCGGGCGAGCCGTCCTCGATCAGGGCCACCCGCTGCAGCACCAGGTCGGCGGTGATGCCATGGGCTGTCCAGGTGCCGCCGCCGGTCACCATGTTGATCAGCATCGGCTGCAGCCGGTCCAGCGCCCGGGCGAACTTCGCGTCCGGCGTGGCACGCTCCTCGAACTCGTCCCACAGCGCCCGCAGCTCGGCTCCCTGGCCCGGCGGGAGCAAGCCGAACAGCCGGGCGGCCGCGGCCCGCTCGGCCTCCTCCTGCCGGGCCTGCGCGGCCTCGTCCGCGTACACGAACAGGTCACCGGCGTCGACCTCCACCAGGTCGTGGATCAGCAGCATGGCCATAACCCGGCGCGGGTCGGCGCCCGGCGGTGCGTACCCGGCCAGCACCAGCGCCATCAGGGCGACGTGCCAGGAATGCTCGGCGGAGTTCTCCCGCCGGGACCGGTCGGTGAGCGGGCTCTGCCGCAGCACCGTCTTGAGCTTGTCCACCGCGTACAGGAACCGGAGCTGGCTGTCGAGGGGGTCCACGCTCCCCATGGGTACCAGACCCGCCAGCCCGGGGCCGCGTCAGGTCCCGGTGGTGGCGTGGCAGCCCTTCTGCTGGGTCGGCGGCACCGACTGGTTGTACGGGTCGACGGGACGTCCCGACGGCCGGACGTGGTCGGGCACGCCGTACGGGAACTCCGGGTGGATATAGCCGTCGTTGACGTCGCACCGGCTGCCGTCCGTCGCCCCGCCCTGCGGTGTCCACCAGGGCTCCAGCGGCCCGCCCAGCCGGTCCCAGTGCGCGAAGTCCACCCACTCCACGTCCCGCACCACGATCCGCATCCGGGTGGCTGGCGCACCGGGCCGCTGCACCGGGTAGACGAACAGGTAGTCCGCCTTGACCCGCAGGACCGGCCGGTTGCCGGCGTCGACCGCCGTGACAGCCTTCATCGAGCCGTGCACCTTGACCACGCTGCCGGCCAGCTGGGCGCTGCCCGGCGCGAACGAGGTCACCCAGTAGCGGGTGCTGCTGCCTGAGTGATTGTCCAGGTGCCGGTCGAAGAAATGCCGCTGCTGGGATGTGAGCAGCCGGGCGAAGGCCGCCGGGGTGCCGCCCAGCAGCGTGCGCCGGTTGAGATGCGCGGCGATCAGCATCGCCCTGACCGCCGCGTAGGCGCGGGCGACCTGCGCCGCCGGGTAGCGGCCCACAGCGTGCGGGGCCGGCGGCACGATGCCCGCCGCCCCGTCGGCGAAGTGCTCCGCCGGTGAGCCCGCGAACGGATCGGTCACCGGGAAGGCCCGCCGGGTGGCCGGATGCGAGGCAGCCGCCTTTGCGGTGGGACTGGCCGTGGCCCTCGCGCCGGCGGCTGCGGGCCGCGCCGTCAGGTCCACCTTGAGCACCCAGCCCACCGCTGCCAGCACGCCCAGGAAGAGCAGCAGCGTCAGCGACGTCCGGACCAGGTGATGCGGCCGCTGCGGGGTGGTGGCGCTGTAGCGCCGGGACAGCCGCTCCCGCCGCCGGCGGGCTAACCTGCCCTGCTTGCGCGCCCGCTCGGCGGCTGACGGCTCCCGGAACCGGGCGGCTGCCGTGAACCTCTCGTCGAATTCCTGGGAAAGCGGGTCGCCCGTACCGCCATCCCGATGCCCCGTATCCGCCATAACAGGCATTCTGCCGCAGCTGACGCGGAACGGCACAGCCACCGGCGCGGCGGGGCACCCCGCGTGGCCGTGCCCGCGCTGACGTGCGATCATGTGCGTGGGGGACCCAACTGATGAATCGGGGGACCGGCTTCATCACGCCCGTCCCGGCAGGGCTGACGCCCGGCCGGGGCGGGCTCTGTCTTTCTGGCCCTCGCTCGCCTCCGGGCCGCTGGAGCCCTTTGGCTCGCCCGGGCCCGCGTTCGCCTATATGTAGTGATTCGTTAAGTTGAAATGCTCGTGTCTGCAGTCGTAGGCTCCGTCACGTGACCGACGCCGATCGCATCCGCGCCGCGGGTCTGCGGGTCACCGCCGCCCCGCCGGGCGGCAGCCCGGGCCGGGCCGGGCCGCGGGCGGGCGGCCGCCACCGGCTGGCCTGCCGCGGCTGCGGCGAGCGCGCGGATGCGTCCTGCGCGCCCGCCTCCGCCGGGTGCCTGGAGCCCGCGGCGGCCGCGGGCTTCGCGGTCGAGGAGGCGGAGGTCACCTTCTGGGGTCTCTGCCCCCGCTGCCGGCGGTCCGCCGGCCGCTGACGGGGACCGGAAACGGCTGCGGGGCGCATTCGGTCATGCGCGGAATGTGTTTCTTGTCCGATTCTGGGTAGCCCGGAAACGGCAGGAGGCGATGTGAGTGCTGATCCTCATCTGCTGCCCGGAGTGCCCCAGCCCGGCGGAAGTCACCGACCGTTTCGTGCTGGCCAGCACGGACGGGCCCATCGACCATCTGGGCCTGCGCTGCGCCGCGGGGCATCTGTTCCGGATGCCCGCTGACTCGCTGAGCGCGGGCGCGCAGGCGGCGCTCCGGCAGCAGGAGGCCGCCGCGGCGCGCGGGTCAGCCCTGCGCTGACCCGCGCTGCGCGGCGATCATGTCCCGGTACCAGCCGAAGGAGTCCTTGGGCGTGCGCCGCTGGGTGGCGAAGTCCACGTGGACCAGCCCGAACCGCTGCTCGTAGGCCTCGGTCCATTCGAAGTTGTCCATCAGCGTCCACACGAAGTAGCCGCGGACGTCCACGCCAGCGGTGATCGCCTCGTGCACGGCGCGCAGGTGCCCGTCCAGGTAGCTGATCCTGGCCTCATCGGCCACCCTGCCGTCCGGGCCGGCCTCGTCCGCGGCCGAGCAGCCGTTCTCGGTGATGTACACCGGCGGCAGGGCGGCACCGTAGCGCTCCCGCAGCATCAGCAGCAGGTCGCGCAGGGCCGCCGGCACCACCGGCCAGCCGAACGCGGTCACCGGGTAGCCGGGAATCGGCTGCATCTGGAACGGCAGCGGCGAGTCCGGCAGCGCCGACAGCCGCGTCGGGTTGTAGTAGTTCACCCCGAGCGCGTCCAGCGGGGCGGAGATCACCGCCAGGTCGCCGTCCTGCACGCAGGCCAGCCCTTCCGGGCCGATCCCGTAGGGCGACAGGTCCGGATAGGCGCCCAGCAGCAGCGGGTCGGTGTAGAGCCGGTTGTGCAGCAGGTCGTACGCGTGGGTGGCGGCCCGGTCGGCTTCGCTGTCAGAGGCCGGCCAGGCCGGGGAGTAGTTGTTGGTGATCGCGACCTGGGCCGCGCCCGCGGCCCGCAGCGCGGCGGTCGCCAGCCCGTGCCCGAGCAGCTGGTAGTGCGCGGTCGGCAGGGCGTCCAGCATGAGCGCCTTGCCGGGCGCGTGGATGCCGAGCGCGTAGCCGTAGGCGGTCACCACGAACGGCTCGTTCAGCGTGATCCACAGCGGGATGCGGTCGGCCAGCCGCTGCGCGGCCAGCCCGGCGTACTCGGCGAACCGGGCGGCGGTGTCCCGGGCCAGCCAGCCGCCGGCATCCTCCAGCGGCTGCGGCAGGTCCCAGTGGTACAGCGTGGGCACCGGGGTGATGCCGCGGGCCAGCAGCGCGTCGGTCAGCCGGTCGTAGAAGTCCAGGCCCGGCCGGCTGGCCGGGCCGCTGCCGTCCGGCTGGATCCGCGGCCAGGCGAGCGAGAACCGGTAGGCGCCCACGCCGAGCCCGGCCATCAGGTCGACGTCTTCCGGCCACCGGTGGTAGTGGTCGGCGGCGACGTCGGCGTTCTGGCCGCCGCGGATGGTCCCGGGCTGGCGGCAGAACACGTCCCAGACCGAGTCGCCGCGGCCGTCCTCGGCGACGGCTCCTTCGATCTGGAAGGCCGACGTGGCCACCCCCCAGGTGAAGCCGGGCGGGAACGCCGGCATCGCGGGGGCGGTCACGGGCGGGGCTGCTGGCTGCGTCGGGGTCACCCGCTCATGATCCCGTAGCGGCACCGCGGCCCGCTACGGGACGATTGTCCTTTTCCCGGCCGGCGCTGCCCGGGTCAGAAGCTGCAGTCACCGCAGGCGCCGCAGGCGTCGCAGCATCCCTCGCAGCAGCAGTCCCCGCAGCAGTCGCAGCACCCGTCCCGGCAGCAGCCGCCGCCCCGCCCCGGCTGGGGACCGGGCTGCGGACCGGGCAGCGGGCCGGCCTGCGGCAGGGGGCCCGCCTGCGGCGCCTGGCCGGGCGGCAGCGGGCCGGGCTGCGGGACTCCGGCCAGCAGCGGGCCCGCGGCGGCCACCGGGCAGCCCGGCAGCCGGCCCCGCAGCAGCCCGGCCCGGTGGCCGGCGCCCGGCCCGCGCCCCGCGAACGTGTGCCGGATCGACCGCGCCACCTCGCTGGCCAGCAGCGCGTCCACCAGGTCGCGCCGTTCCAGGTCCAGGTCGGCGACGGCCAGCCGCAGCCCCAGCATGGCCTCGTCGCAGTACTGCCGGGCCCGCGCGCGGTCCGTGCCGGTGGCGGCCAGCGGGTTGTAGGCGCCCGCCGCCTCGTCGGCGGCCAGGTCGCCGGCCGCGTCCAGCAGGTGCGCGATCCGCCCGAAGAACCGCCCGGCCTCGGCCAGCGGCCCGGCGTTGTGCGGCTTGCCCGCCAGCACCGCGGTGTGGGCGAACACGGCGGCCACCGCGGTCTCGGTGGGCTCGGTCAGCTGCAGCAGGGTGACCCCGGCGGTGTGCTCCAGCACCGCCTGGCGGCCCAGCGCGCCGGTCAGCACGCTGGCGTCGAAGCCGGTGGCGGCTGCGGTCACCGCGCCCGCGGCCGCCCACCGGCTCGCCACCAGCCGGGCCGGCGCGGCCACCAGCGGCCGGGCGAACACACCGTCCCGGTCCGCCACGTGGTCGCCGATCTTGCCGGCGGCGAGGATCAGCGACACCGCCGCCGCCAGCTGCTCGCCGGCCGCGCCCGCGTCCACCACCTCGGCGCGGCGCATGCCGCGCAGCGCACACGGCCCAGCCAGCCGGCGCTGCTGCGCGACCGGGCGCTGCGCGTCGGTCAGCACCGACACCAGCAGCCCGTCGTAGTTGGTCACCAGCCGGGAAGCCTGGCCGTGCAGATCCCGCAGCGCCAGGCACAGCCCGCACAGGTGCGCCGTCCACTCCCCGAAAAGGCCCGCGGTCAGCCGGTGACGGCAGGGCCGGACGATCCCGAACACCCGCTCAATATGGCGGAAAACGGCAGCCGCCGACGGCCTTTTCGCCCGGTCCGCAACCCGGTTTGACCGGCGGTTACGCCTGGTCAGGCGGTGGCTACTCGGCCGCGGCTCCCTGGGTGACCGCGGCGTCCACCTCGGCGCGGCGGGCGGCCAGCTCGGCCTCGTACTTCTCCCGGTCGATCTTCTCGGCCAGCTCCTCGTCGTCGCGCATGAGCGCTTCCAGGTCGGTCTTGGCCGCGTCCAGCACGCCCATGTCGGCGTAGGCGGCCTGCACCTTCGGGCCCCACAGCCCGATGTCCTTGACGCACGGCACGATCCGGCTGAACAGCAGCGCCCGGAACGCCTGCTGGACCGGGGACTTATCGGAGAACTCCATGCACTCGTCCACGTCGTAGCCGAGCGTCTCCCAGATCTCCTGGCCGCGGAACCGGTCCCGCATCAGGTAGCAGCCCTCGACCACGAACTCCTCGCGCTCGGTCCGCTCGGCCTCGGTCAGCTCCCGGTAGTAGTCACGCAGGGCCAGCCGGCCGAAGGCCACGTGCCGGGCCTCGTCCTGCATCACGTACGCGAGGAGCTGCTTGACCAGCGCGTTGTTCGACATGTCCCGGTGCACGCCGAACGCGGCCAGCGCCAGCCCCTCGATGAGCACCTGCATGCCCAGGTACGGCAGGTCCCAGCGGGAGTCGCTGAGCGCGTCGGCCAGCAGCTTCCCGAGGTGGTCGTTCATCGGGTAGAACATGCCGACCTTGTCCCGCAGGAACTGCGAGTACAGCTCCACGTGCCGGGCCTCGTCCATGGTCTGGGTGGCCGCGTAGTACTTCGAGTCCATGTCCGGCACCGACTCCACGATCCGGGCGGCGACGGTCAGCGCGCCCTGCTCGCCGTGCAGGAACTGGCTGAACAGCCAGGAGCCCAGGTGCTGGCCGAGTTCCTTGCGCTCCTTGTCGTTGAGGATCTCCCACTGCCGCGACCCGTAGATCGGGATGAACTCGTCCGGCGTCTCCATGATGTTCGTGGGGTCCACCGGCAGGTCCCAGTCGATCCGCTTGGTCGCGTCCCACTGCTTGTCCTTGCCGCGCTGGTACAGGTCGAGCAGCCGGCCGCGGCCCTCGTCGTACTCCCAGCTGAAGCGGGCGGCGCCGGACGCGGGCACGTCCCAGGTGCCGGGCGCCACGGGGCGGGTGTAGTGCTCATACGTGCTCACGGCGGGCTCCTCGGGGACCGGTGACGCTTTCTGTGTCCTTACTACTCAGTAACTCCGGCTTGCGCAATCCCCTGGCCGACATGACCGGGGCCGCCCGGCGCCGTCGCGCTGCCGGCCGGCGGCCCTGGGCTAAGCCCGGGCATTTCCCCACTGAACGGAGCCAGTCAAATGCGTGAAATCCTGTTATTTATCGACATTGGCTGACCGGCTCGCCGCCGGCGCCGCGGTGGCGGCGGCACCGACCGGGCTGCTGCCGGTTGCCGTGGCAGCAGGGACGGTCACCGTTGCCGGCTGGCGTGACGGGCGCATGCGGGCGGCGGTGAGCGGCGCGGCGATCCTGGCGATGGCGTTTGTGCTGTTCTGGGCGAGTTACGCGGCGATTGACCCGCACATTGTGCACCGCCGGTCGTATCTGCTGCCGATGCCCTTCCGCCGGGGCCTGCGTTTCCTGGCGGAAAATGACGCCAACGGCCCGTCGGCCTATCTGCTGGGCGAACAGTGGAACGGTCATGAATGGTGGTTCTGGCCCGGGAGCCTGCTGGTGAAAATACCGCTGCCAGCGCTGCTCGTCTCTGCCCGGTCGGCACGATCGGCGGCTCCATCGTGGTCTACCGCTTCCGCCGGCCGGCGCCCGCCCGGTCAGCGCGGCCGGGCGGGCTCGGGCTCCGGCGAGGTGCTCGCCGGAGCGGGCCCGGCGCTGGCCGGCCCGGTGCCCGCGGGCGGCCGGGACGGCATCAGCAGCAGCGCCAGCAGGCCGCCCGCGCCCGCGACCGCCGCGCCGGCCGTCAGGCCCAGGCTCATGCCGCTCATGAACGCGACCCGGGCCAGGTGGGCCAGTCCCGCCCCCAGCGGGCCGCCGAGCCGGGCGGCCACCTCCAGCGCGCCGCCCAGCGACCCGGTTATCTGGTGGGCGGCCGGGCCGGGCACGGGCCGCCCGGCCAGCGCCGCGGTCATGTTGTCCTGGTACCGGGTGGCCAGCAGGCTGCCGATGACCGCGACCCCGAGCGCCCCGCCGAGCTGCAGGAAGGTCCCATTGGTGGCCGAACCGACGCCGGTGTGCTCCTGCGGCAGCGAGCCCATGACCGACCCGGTCGCGCACGGGATGGCCAGCCCGGCCCCGAGGCCGAGCATGATCATGCCGGGCAGGGTGTCGGTGTACCCGGAGGTCACCGTCGCGCCCGACATCTGCCACAGCCCGCCGGCGATGATGAGCAGGCCCGCCGCGAGCACCAGCTTGCTGCCGGCCAGCCGCACGATCGGCGCCGACAGGGGCGCGATGACCGCGATGGCGGCCGCCGCCGGGATCACCCGCACCCCGGCCTGCAGCGCCGTGTAGCCCAGCTCGAACTGCAGGAACTGGGTGAGCACGAACAGCGACCCGATCAGGCCGAAGGTGACCAGCCCCACCGAGCCGACCGCCCCGGAAAACCGGCGGTTGCGGAAGAAGCCCAGGTCCAGCATGGGGGAGGAGGTGGTCAGCTCCCAGGCGATGAACCCGCCGATGACCGCCAGGCCGGCCGCCCCGGTGCCGATGACCAGCCCGGACGACCAGCCGTGGCTGGGCGCCTCGATGATCGCCCACAGCAGCAGGCCGAGCCCGGCGATAGACAGCAGCGCGCCGGCCACGTCCGGCCGCCGGGCGGCCGGGTTCTTCGAGTCCGGCACCAGCGGCCAGGCGCACAGCAGCCCGGCCGCCGCGACCGGCACGTTGATCAGGAAGACCGAGCCCCACCAGAAGCTGGCCAGCAGCGCCCCGCCCACGATGGGGCCGAGCGCGATGCCCACCCCGCTGGTGCCGGCCCACATGCCGATGGCCCGCTGCCGCTCGCCGGGGTCGCGGAACGTGTCGGTGATGATCGACAGCGTGGACGGCATCATCATGGCGCTGCCGATGCCCATGCTCGCCCGGGCCGCGATCAGCATCCCGACCGACCCGGAGAACGCGGCCCACGCGGACCCGGCGGCGAACGCCGTCAGCCCGGCCAGGAACACCTTCTTGCGGCCGATCCGGTCGGCCAGGCTGCCCATCACCAGCAGCAGGCCCGCGAAGACCATCACGTAGGAGTCGACGATCCACTGCAGCTGGCTGTCGGTGGCGTGCAGGTCCCGCACCAGGGTGGGCAGGGCCACGTTCAGCACCGTGCTGTCCAGGTTGACCATCAGCAGGGACACGCACAGCACGGCCAGCGCGAGCCAGCGCCGCCGCCCGGCGGCGGATTGGGTAGCCATGCTCCCAGGCAAGCGGCGCCCGCGGCCGCCCGCCAGGGCCGCCCGGCGGGGCCGCAGGTGGCCAAGGTCCCCTACCGCCCCGCTTATGCGGAGTCTTCGCCGGGGGAAGGGGAAGTGCCGGGGGCCAGCAGCTCGTAGGCCGGGTTGATCATGACGGGCATGCCGTCGCGGACGCCGACCGGGCCGCGGAAGCGGACCTTCGCGCCGCAGACCAGGCCCGGGATGTGGCTGCGCCCGTAGAACAGGGCGGTCAGGTCGCCGGTGGAGTCGGAGATCTCGGCCGCGAGCACCGCGCTGCGCTCCACCGGCCGGATCTCCACCGCCCGCACCCGTCCTTCCACGGTGGCCTTGCCCGGGCCGCCCAGCGAGCCGATGGGCCGCGCGCCCGCTGTCGGCGCGGGCCGGTGATATTCCGCGTGGTCCCTGGTGGCCGGCACCATGCCGGCGGCCGGCGGGGCCTCCGCGGGCGTGGTCCCGGAGGCCGCGGCCGCCGCGGAGCCGTCGCCGGTCCCGGCGCCGTCCCCGGCCGGGGCCTTGCCTGCCATGGCAGCCTGCCGGTCCAGCCGCTCCTGGGCCACCTCCAGCCGGCTGCGCACGTCGAAGGGCACGATGGTGGCCGCCGAGTGCGGGATCTGGCTCACCACCGCGGCGATCTTGTCAGCGGTCCGGTCGTGCAGCAGCCGCCCGAGCAGCGGCGAGTAGCTGCGCCGCGGCAGCACCACCGTCACGTGGGTGCCCGGCTGCGCCGCCTCCCGGCTCACCAGCTCCGCGCTGGCCCTGGCCAGGCGGCGGTCGGGGCAGTCGAAGAAGTCGAGCACCACCCCGCGGTCGGCCCGCGACCACTCGTCCCGGAGCTTGTCGGCCTGCACGTTGTCGATGACGAAGTGCACCGCGCGCAGCGTGGTAGGGCGCAGGCTCTTGGCGTAGCGCAGCGCGGCCAGGGTCGCCAGGTCGAAGCTGTCCACGAACAGGTACACGGTGCGGCGCGGGTACAGCGGCGGCTCGGGCGCCTTGGGCCGCTCGCCGATGTGCTGCAGCACCTCCGTCTCGGCCCGGTACTCCCGGTTGAGCCGGATCAGCGCGAAGGTCAGGATCGGGAAGAGCACCACCACCAGCCAGGCGCCCTCGGTGAACTTCACCACCGCGAAGATCACCACCACGATCGTGGTCAGCACCCCCGCGGCCGCGTTGGTGATCATCTTGCGGCGCCAGCCTGGCCCCCGGTGCCGGTTGTGGTAGCGGGCCATCCCGAAGCCGGCCATGGTGAACGCGGTGAACACCCCGATCGCATACAGCGGCACCAGGTTGTTGACGTTCGCGCCGCGGGTGATGATCAGGGCGATCGAGATGATGGTCAGCATGATGATCGCGTTGGAGAACACCAGCCGGTGCCCGCGCTTGAGCAGCCATCTGGGCAGGAACGCGTCCCCGGCGACGTAGCTCGCCAGGAACGGGAACCCGTTGAAGCTGGTATTCCCGCCGGTGTAGAGGATGAGCGCGGAGGCGGCCAGCAGCAGCAGGACCAGCGCTTGGCCCAGGAACGAGTGGCCGAACACGATCTGCGCTTCCTGGGCCAGCACCGTGGGGACCTGGTTGGGCCAGCGCGGGGTGGCCCGGGTCACATGGGCAAGCCAGGAGATGCCGGCGATGAGGAAAGCCAGGATGGCGCCTTCGGCCACCAGCACCCGGCGGGCGTTGACGCCCTCCGGGGGCCGGAATGCGCCGACCGCATCCGACACAGCCTCGATGCCGGTCAGCGACGCGCCGCCGTTCGCGAAAGCGCGCAGCAGCGTGAAGAACATGGCGAACGAGAGCAGCGCCGACGTGCCGGCGCCTATCTGAATGTGGTGGGGCAGCGAGTGCGGGTCGTAGCTGGGCAGGTTCCCCAGCGCCTCCCGGATCAGCCCCACGACGATCATCAGGATCACTGCGCCCGAGAACAGGTAGGTCGGCACGGCAAAAGTGCGGCCGGCCTCCTTGATGCCCCGAAGGTTCCCGTAGCACATGAGCAGGATCACGGCGATGGTGATCGGCTCGGTGAAAGGCTCCAGGGCCGGGAAGGCGGACGCCACCGCGGCGGTTCCGGCCGCGATCTGCACCGCCACCGTGACCACGTAGTCGATGAGCAGGGCCACCGCTGCGACCTGGGCGATCCGCGGGCCGAAGTTCTCCCGCGCCACCACATACGAGCCGCCCGGCCGGATGTAGACCATCACGACCTCGCGGTAGGACAGCAGCACCAGCAGCATCACGAACAGGATGACCAGGGTCATCGGCAGGATCAGCGTGAACGCGGCCAGCCCGGCCAGCGGCAGCAGCGCGATGAGGATCTCCTCTGTCCCGTAGTTGGACGAGGAGATGCCGTCCGGCGACAGCACGCCGAGCGCGAGCGGCTTGGACAGCCGCTGGTGGGAGAGCTGCTCGTTGACCATGGGCGGGCCGAGGATGCGGCGCTTCACCGAGTACCAGAAACCCTCGGGCAGGTCAGCCCCGCCGAGCAGGCCCGCCGCTTTCCGCATAGCCACGCCGGATGCGTCCTTCGTTCGTCACGTTCGCCGCTGGCATTCAACCACCGTGGGCCTGCGGCCTGCCCAGCAGGGCAGACGGGCAGCCTGCGCCGACAGTAGCCGGCCTCAGCCGATGCCGAAGAGGCCCAGCACGGTGAATCCGAGCAGGGTCAGGCTCATGGCCGAGATCCCGACCGTGACCACGGTGGCGGCCACCCTGAACACCGGGCCGTTCGCGGCGTCACCGAGCAGGCTGCGCCGGTTGGACAGGATCAGGATGTAGGCGAGGATGACCGGGGTCACGATGCCCTGCAGCACCTGGGTGCCGATCAGCAGGGTGATCAGGTTGATCGGGGTGAGAGCCAGCGCCGCGCCGATGATGACCTGCACGGTGAACAGCCCCAGGAACAGCCGGGCCTCGTTGAACTTCCGGGAGACCGACCGCTCCACCCCCACCGCCTCGCTGATCGCGTAGGCGCTGGACAGCGGGACCACGGCGCCGGCCAGCGCGGACGCGCCGATCAGGCCCAGCGCGAAGAGCACCTCGGCGGCCGGGCCCGCGACGGGCTCCAGCGCCTTGGCGGCCTCGGCGGCCGAGGTGAGCGGGCCTTTCCCGCCGATCGCGGCGGCGGTGGCGATGATGATCGTGATGGACACAATGCAGGCGAAGATGGCGCCGGAGATGGCGTCGATCCGGGCGCGCGGGTAATCGGCCTTGTCGGCGCCCTTGTCCACCATCCCGGCGGCCGCGTACAGCTGCATGTACGGGCTGACCGTGGTGCCGATCAGCGCCACGCCCAGCAGCAGGTAGGCCTTGCTGAACAGGAAGTGCGGGACCACCAGGTTCAGCCCGACCTGGCCCCAGGCGGGGTGGCCCAGCACCGCCGCGACCGGGTAGGCCAGGAACGCCAGCGACATGATCAGGAAGATCCGCTCGGCGTACCGGTAGGACCCGAACAGCACCAGCGCCCAGATGGCGACCGCCGCCACCGGGATGATGATGGAGCGGCTGACCCCCAGCAGCTCGAACGCGGCGCCGATGCCCGCGAACTCCGATACCACCAGGCCGGTGTTGGCGATCAGCACGCACATCAGCGCGATCCCGGTCAGCCGCAGGCTGAACTGCTCGCGGATGAGCGCGGCCAGCCCCTTACCGGTGTGGGTGCCCAGCCGCACCGCCATCTCCTGCACCAGCACCAGCGCGATGGTGACCAGCACCATGAAGAACAGCGTCCGGTAGGCGTACTGCGAGCCCGCCGAGGCGTAGGTGGCGATGCCGGCCGCGTCGTTGCCCGCGTTGGCGGCGATCACCCCCGGCCCGGCCACGGCCAGCACCAGCCAGATCCGGCTCTTGCGGGACCCGAGCAGCCGCGCCGACCTGGCCCGCAGCCGGCCCAGCGCGGCGGCCCCGCCGGGCCGCCGCGACGGCCCGGCGAGTTCCGGCTGCCCCTCTGCCTCCTCCTGCTGCCGCGTGCTCACGTGAGGATCCTCGGGAAGTGCAGCCGGCCGTGCCCGGGCACCAGCGCGTCGAGCACGTCGTCGGACAGGATCCGGCCCAGCGGCTTCCCGTCGTCGTCCACGACCAGCAGCGAGGACCGCCGGGACTCCACCAGCTCGGTGGCGACCGTGTCCAGGTCGGCGTCGGGCCGCAGGGTGGCCGGCGGGTTGCCCGGGTCGAGCAGGTCGGCCAGCCGCAGGTTGTCGTCGCTGATCAGCAGGTCGAAGGCGGGGATGTCGCCGATCAGCCGCCCGCTGTCGTCCAGCACCGCGACCGAGTCGATCTCGGTCCGGTGCTCGGTCTGCCCGGCCAGCCGCTGGCGCACCTCGTAGACCCGTTCACCCGGCGAGGCGCAGGCGAGGACGCTGGTCATGAAGCCGCCCGCCTCGTCGCCGGGGTACCCGAGCAGCCGGGCCAGCTCCCGCTGCTTGGGCGCGGGCATCCGGGCCAGCAGCTGGGTCTGCTCGCTGGCGGGCAGGTCGCGCAGCGCGTCCACGGCCTCGTCGGGCTCCATCTTCGCGACCAGCTGCGCCGCCTGGGCCGGGTCCATCTCCCGCAGCAGCGCGGTCAGCTCGTCCGGCTCCATCTCCTCCAGCGCGTCGGCGGCCCGTTCGTGGTCCAGGCTGGCCAGCAGCTCCTGCCGGCCCGGCCGGCCCAGCTCCTCCAGCACGTCGGCCAGCTCGGCCGGGCGCAGCCGGTGCAGCGCCGCGTGCGGGGTGCGCAGCCGCACCGCGGCGGGCGTCGTCTGGCCGGTGCCGGTCCCGAACGACTCGATCGCCGCCCAGTCGATCACCCGGCCGGGGGTCGGCCGCCACCGCCAGCGCCACGGGCCGAGCCGGCGGATGAGCGAATGCAGCCCCACGTCCACCCCGACCAGCCGGACCTGCTCGCCCACCTGGGCCAGGTACAGATCCGCGGCCCGGATCACCTGCACCTCGTCGGTGTCCACCAGCTGGTGGTCGAGGATGTCCCGGGCGAGCAGCACCTCACCTTCCCGGCGCTGGAAGTCCCGCAGGTCCAGCCGGGCGGTCCGCAGCGTGACCGAGCGGCGCTCGACCCGTTCGATGGCGGAGGCGTCGAGGAAGGTGCGCCGCCGCCCGATCCGCAGGATCATGCCGGTCAGCGCGGGGTACGCCTCGTCGTCGCCGTGCACGCGGGCGACCAGGTCGACGACCTTGCCGACCTCCTCGCCGCGCTGGTTGAGGACCGGGCGGCCGATCAGGCCGGCCAGGGAGATGATGTTCTGCCGCACCAGGCGGGTGGCCAGGAGCCGCTGGGCGTGCCCGCCGCTCCCCGCGGAGCCGTTGCCAGACTGCCGGTGCAGCAGCGGGCCTGGCAGGTGCGGGGGGTTGAAGATACGCCGGTCGAACACGTCAACCTCCAGTGCCCGCCGGCCAGGCCGGGCGGTCTAGCCCGGAGCGGCCGGCCAGGATGGTCGGGACAGGTGCAGGTGCCCTCTGGCGGCCCGGCCCCTGATGCAGGCCGTGACCGCCCTGGTTGTACTGGATGGATCCGGCACGGTCCTGCACCTCCTTCGTCCTGGCTGTCCCTTAAGGCTAGCCGCCGCGGCGCCCGCCCCGGCCACCGCGGTCCCGGCGCCGGGACTGTCCTGGTTCATTACGGCACGCCGGCGGCGTCTGCGCAACGCCGGCCGCTGACTGTTCGTTCCGGCGCAAAAGAACCGATGCCCGGGCAGGCGGTCAGCCGATGACGCCGCGCTCGCGCAGCGCGGCGATCTGCCCGTCATCCAGGCCCAGCCCGGCGAGCACCGCGCCGGTGTCCGCGCCCGCGGGCACGGCGGGCCGCGGCGGGTCCGCGGGGGTGCGGCTGAACCGGGGCGCCGGGGCGGGCTGCGTGGTCCCGCCCACGCTGGTGAACGTGCCGCGGGCCACGTTGTGCGGGTGCCCGGGCGCCTCCGCCAGCGGCAGCACCGGCGACACGCAGGCGTCGGTGCCCTCGAACACGGCCGTCCACTCCGCCTGGGTGCGGCTGGCGAAGACCTCGGTGAACCGGGCCCGCAGCACCGGCCAGGCGGCGGTGTCGTGCTGGCCCGGGAGGTCCTCATCGGCCAGCCCGAGGCCCTTGACCAGCTCGCCGTAGAACCGGGCCTCCAGCGCGCCGACCGCCATGTACCGGCCGTCGGAGGTCTCGTAGGTGTCGTAGAACGGCGCGCCGGTGTCCAGCAGGTTCACGCCCCGCTCGTCCCGCCACACGCCCGCCGCGTGCAGCCCGTGGATGAACGCCGCCAGCAGCGCCGACCCGTCCACCATGGCGGCGTCCACCACCTGGCCGAGGCCGGACCGCTGCCGCTCCAGCAGCGCCGCCAGCACCCCCAGCGCCATCAGCATCCCGCCGCCGCCGAAGTCCCCGACCAGGTTGAGCGGGGGCACCGGCCGCTCGCCCGCCCGGCCGATCGGGTGCAGCGTGCCCGCGACCGCGATGTAGTCGATGTCGTGGCCCGCGGTCGGCGCCAGCGGGCCGTCCTGCCCCCACCCGGTCATCCGCGCGAACACCAGCCGCGGGTTGCGCTGCGCGCACACGTCCGGGCCGAAGCCGAGCCGTTCCGCCACCCCCGGCCGGAACCCCTCCACCAGCACGTCCGCGTCCTCCAGCAGCCGCAGCAGCAGGCCGACCCCGGCCGGGTCCTGCAGGTTCAGCGCGATCGACCGGCGGCCCCGTTCCAGCGGCCCGCCGGTGGCCATCGGCACCGCGGCCGCGCCCACCCGGTCGACCCGGAGCACATCCGCGCCCAGATCCGAAAGGATCATGCAGCCGAACGGGGCCGGCGCCAGGCTGGCGATCTCGACCACTCGTATCCCGGCTAGTGGCCCCATGGCCATCCTCCTGCCGCCTGCGCGCAACGCGGAAGCCCAACTGGTGACTGGACGCTTACTGCTGCGAGCACAGCAGCAGGTGTCCACGCGATGCTAAGGCTTCTGGTGTCACCGATGGGGATGGGGTGAGGTGTGTGGACGGCGACGGCGCGGTGCGGCAGGGGCTGACCAGGCGCGGGGTGCTGAAGGCGGGGCTGGCGGCCGGCGCGGCGGCCGGCGCGGGCGGGTGGCGGGACGCGCCGGCCGCGGCCGCGGGGCGGGCCGGGGCGGCCTTACCCGGGCCGGACGCGCTGCCCTACCCGCACCTGCCCGCGGGCACCGACACCCTCCCGCAGATCCAGCACATCGTCGTGCTGATGATGGAGAACCACTCCTACGACAACCACCTCGGCATGCTGGGCCGGCCCGGCGCCGACGGATTCCAGCTCGGCCCCGGCGGCCTGCCGACGGCGGCCAACCCCTACCCGGACGGCCGGACCCAGCACGCCTTCCGGATGCCCACCACCTGCCAGCTGCAAAGCCAGCCCGCCCAGGACTGGCAGGCCAGCCACATCCAGTACGACGGCGGCAAAATGGACGGGTTCGCCGCCTCCGCCAGCGGGCCGGTGGCCATGGGCTACTGGCAGCGGGCCGACCTGCCCTTCTACTACTCGCTGGCCTCGGCCTTCCCGGTCGCCGACCGCTACTTCGCGTCGGTGCTGGGCCAGACCTACCCGAACCGGCGCTACCTGCTGGCCGCCACCTCGATCGGCCAGGTCAACGACACCACCCCGGCGACCACCGACTACCCGCCGAACGGCACCCTGATGGACCGGCTGGACGCCCACGGGGTCAGCTGGCGCGACTACTACTCGAGCCTGCCGACCGCACTGCTGTACCCGCCGCTGTACTTCCGCAACTTCGGCACCAAGGTGGTGCCGATCGCGCAGTTCTTCACCGACGCGGCGGCCGGGCACCTGCCCGGCTTCTGCCTGGTCGAGCCGGAGTTCAGCAGCCAGTCCGAGGAGAACCCGCAGAACATCATCTACGGCGAGGAGTTCGCCGCCCGGGTCATCCGGGCCGTCATGTCCGGCCCGGGCTGGCCGCACACCCTGCTCCTGCTGACCTTCGACGAGGGCGGCGGGTACTACGACCACGTGCCGCCGCCAGCGGCGGTGCCGCCGGACGGCATCCCGCCGGCCGTGCCCGCCGGGCAGGCCTACGACGGGTTCGGCCGGTACGGGTTCCGGGTGCCGTGCGTGGCGATCTCCCCCTGGGCGCGCCGCAACTACGTCTCCCACCAGGTCTTCGACCACGCCAGCATCTGCCGGCTGGCGGAGGCCAAGTGGAACCTGCCGGCCATGACCCGCCGCGACGCCGCCGCCAGCGACATGCTGGACCTGCTCGACCTGCGGGCGCCGGCGTTCCTGCGCCCCCCCGCCCTGGCGGCCCCGCTGTTCGAGACCAGCCCGACCGCGGCCCTGTGCAGCCTGACCGGGCCCGGCACCATCCCGCCGCCGGGGTCGGTCAGCGGCTGACGCCGCGGGCCGGTCACCGGCTGGGGGGAGGCGCCGCGCCCGCGGGCCACGTATTGTCGCGGCATGCGCGGCTACACCCAGGACAAGGACGCCTACCTCAAGCGCCTCCGCCGGATCGAGGGCCAGGTACGCGGCCTGCAGCGGATGGTCGAGGAGGACGTCTACTGCATTGACATCCTCACCCAGGTCTCCGCGGTGACCCGGGCGCTGCAGGCGGTGGCGCTGGGGCTGCTCGAGGACCACCTGGGCGCCTGCGTGTCCGATGCCGTCCGCAAGGGCGGCGACGAGGGCCGGGAGTCGGTCCGGGAGGCCGCCGACGCGATCGCGCGGCTGGTGAAGTCCTAGTCCGGGCCGCCGTCGTCCGGCAGGTCGATCAGCCGCGCGAAGGCCTGCAGGTTGGCCAGGTTCTCGCCGCGCTTGCGCCGCCACTCCCACTCCCGGCGGATGGACGAGGTGAAGCCGATCGCCAGCGCCCGGTCGAAGTTCTCGTCGGAGTAGGTGAGCACGCAGCCGAGGATCCGGTCGACCTCGGCTTCGGACACCCCCGCCAGCGGCAGCCGGCCGACCAGGTAGACGTCGCCGTCCGGGTCGAGCGCGAAGTGCACCCCGTACATGCGGCCGCTGCGCTCCAGCAGGAACCGGTAGAAGCGGGCGTGGTTCTCATCCGGCTGGCGGCAGAAGAACGCCTCCACGTGCAGGCTGTGCGCCCCCACGATCAGCCAGGTCATGGTGGCCAGCTTGTGCTGCCCGGCCAGCCGGACCAGGTAGGCGCCGGGCCGGGGGCTCTCCGCCGTCAGGTCCAGGCCGGCCAGCGCCGACTCGATCTGCGCCGCCGCCTCCGCCTGCGCCGGCGTCACGCGGGCCGTCCCGGGAGCAGGTCCGTCATGGCCGCTATCGTGCCAGGCCGGCCGGGCTCAGCCCGCCTGGGTGGCGCAGTCGGCGCGCTGCGGCGCGGCCATCGCCTCTGAGTAGGCGCCGAGCAGCCGGTCCACGGTCCGGGACCAGCCGAACCGGGACGCGTGCGCCACCGCGCCGCGGGCCAGCTGGCCCAGCCGGGCGGGTGCGGACAGCAGGTCGCGCAGCACGCGGGCGTAGGTGACCGGGTCATGACCGTCCACCAGTACCCCGGAAACGCCGTCTTGCACGGCGGTGCGCAGGCCGCCGACCGACGCCGCGATCACCGGTGTCCCGCACGCCTGGGCCTCCACCGCCACCAGCCCGAACGACTCGGAGTAGGAGGGCACCATGACCACGGAGGCGGCCCGGTACCAGTCGGCCAGCTCCGGCTGCGGGCACGGCGGCTCCAGCCGGACCAGGTGGGCGATGCCCAGCGCCCGGGACAGCTCGGTGAGCTGGTCCGGGTCGGCGCGGCCGGAGCCGCTCGGGCCGCCGACGAACGCCACGGTCAGGTCGCGGGTCAGGGCGGGGTCGGTGCGGGCGAGGCTGGCCACCGCGCGCAGCACCACGTCCGGGGCCTTGAGCGGCTGCACCCGGCCGGCGAACACGATCACCGGCCCGCTGGCGGGCAGGCCGAGCCGCCGCCGGGCCTCGTCCTTGCGGCCGGGCCGGAACACGGCCAGGTCCACGCCCGGGTTCACGGTCTCGATCCGGTCCGGGTCGGCCCCGTAGAGCCCGGTGAGCTGGCGGGCCTCCTCGACGGTGTTGGCCACCAGCCGGTCGGCGGCCGCCACCACGTCCGCCTCGCCGCGCAGCCGCATCTCGGGCTCTGCGGCGTCGCCGAGCGCCAGGGCCGCGTTCTTGACCCGGCCGAGGGTGTGCATGGACTGCACCAGCGGCACCCCCCAGCGTTCCTTGGCGACCGACCCGACGTGCCCGGACAGCCAGTAGTGGCCGTGCACCAGGTCGTAGCGGCCGGGCGCGTAGGCGGCCTCGGTGCGCAGCACCTCGAAGGTGAAGTGGCACAGCTGGGCGGGCAGGTCGGCCTTGTCCAGCTCCTCGAAGGGCCCGGCCGGCACGTGCCGCACCAGCACACCCGGGGCCAGCTCGGCCAGCGGCGGGGCGTCCCGGGACACGGCCCGGGTGAAGATCTCCACCTCGACACCGCGTGCGGCGAGGCGCTTGCTGACCTCGACCACGTACACGTTCAGGCCGCCCGCATCGCCGGTGCCCGGCTGCTCGAGCGGCGACGTGTGAACGCTGATGGTCGCGATCCGCCGGGGGAAGCGTCGCGGCACGGGCATGCACCTCCGGTCAAGGCAACCACCGCGGGCAGCGCGGTGTTCCCGGCGCCGGGGTGAGGCCCGGGCGGTCTGCCCGGCCGGCCCAGGATAGGCGGGGCCCGGCTACGCTCAGGACCATGACGACGCTGGTCCTGCTGCGGCATGGGGAAAGCACCTGGAACGCGGAGAACCTGTTCACCGGCTGGGTGGACGTCGGCCTCTCGGACAAGGGCAGGCAGGAGGCGGCTCATGCGGGGGTGCTGCTGCGGGACGCCGGCCTGCGGCCGGCGGTGCTGCACACCTCGGCGCTGACCCGGGCCATCCAGACCGCCCACCTGGCGCTGGAGTCGGCCGGGCTGCTGTGGCTGCCGGTCCGCCGGTCCTGGCGGCTGAACGAGCGCCACTACGGGGCGCTCCAGGGCAAGAACAAGGCCCAGACCAGGCAGGAGTTCGGCGACGAGCAGTTCATGCTGTGGCGGCGCTCCTACGATGTGCCGCCGCCCCCGCTGCCCGACGACGACCCGTTCTCCCAGGCCGGCGACGCACGGTACGCGCTGTTGCCGCCGGAGCTGCTGCCGCGCACCGAGTGCCTGCTGGACGTGCTCAAGCGGATGCTGCCGTACTGGCACGACGCGATCATCCCGGACCTCGCCTCCGGCCAGCCGGTGCTGGTGGTCGCGCACGGCAACTCGCTGCGGGCCCTGGTCAAGCACCTGGACGGGATCAGCGACGAGAAGATCGCCGGGCTGAACATCCCCACCGGCATCCCGCTGCTCTACGAGCTGGACGAGGACTTCCGGCCCCTGGTGCCCGGCGGCCGCTACCTGGACCCGGAAGCGGCGGTGACCGCCGCGGCCGCCGTGGCCAGCCAGGGACGTTAGGGGGACCGTAGCGGCCGGGCTGGCTGGTGGTGCGGGGCTGGTGAACTTGCCGTGGCCGGTTACTGTCGGCTGTGTGAACACCTGCGGAATTAGCCTGTGCGGGCGGCCCTCGGCTGGCGCGGTTTGCCCACTTCGTGCATACCATCAGATCGTGAGTGTGCAGGTGACGGGCGGTGCCAGCGTGATCGCGGGCACCCGGGGCGGCGCCGCGAGGGCCAGCCGGTGAAAATCCGCCGGCAGCCGTCCCGGCTGCCCACCGGTGTCGCGTCCGTTCTTTCCGTTCTCTCCTCCTCGGCCGTGGTGCTGGACCACGACGACCGCGTGCTGCGCGCCAGCGCGGCGGCGAGGGCCTTCGGCCTCGTCAAGGGCGACCAGCTGATGGTCGGGGAACTGCTGGCCCTGGCCCGGCAGGTGCGCCGGGACGGTGAGATCCGCGAAGGCGAGGTCGAGGTCTCCGGCACCAGGTTCGGCGGCCGCCGGACCAGCTTCGCCGTCCGGGTCGCCCCGCTGGGCACCGCGATCGGCGGCGGGGGCCTGATCCTGCTGCTGGCCGAGGACCAGACCGAGAGCAGGCGGGTGGAGGAGGTCCGGCGGGACTTCGTCGCCAACATCAGCCACGAGCTCAAGACGCCGGTGGGCGCGCTCGCCCTGCTGGCGGAGACCGTGGAGGAGGCGGCCGACGATCCCGAGGCGGTGCGCCGGTTCGCGGGCCGGATGCGCCAGGAGGCGTCCCGGCTGACCTACCTGGTCCAGGACCTGATCACGCTGTCGCGGATCCAGGCGGCCGAGCCGGTGCCCGACCCCAAGCCGGTCGAGCTCGGCGCGGTGGTCGCCGAGGCGCTGGACCGCAGCCGGATGAAGGCCAGCGCCCGCGGCATCGAGCTGGCCGCCACCTGCGACGACGGCCTGGTTGTGCTCGGCGACGAGGACCTGCTGGTGACCGCGCTGCGCAACCTGCTGGACAACGCGGTCGCCTACAGCCCGGAGAAGACCCGGGTGGTCGTCTCGGCGACCCGGGACGGCGCGGACGCGGCCCAGGTCAGCGTCGCCGACCAGGGCATCGGCATCCCCGAGCGGGAGCTGGAGCGCATCTTCGAGCGCTTCTACCGGGTGGATCCCGCCCGGTCCCGGGTCACCGGCGGCACCGGGCTCGGGCTGGCGATCGTGAAGCACGTGGTGGCCGCCCACGGCGGCAAGGTCACGGTGTGGAGCAAGGAGGGCGTCGGCTCGACGTTCACCTTCCGGCTCCCCGTGATCTCCCAACCCCCGACGTCCGGCGGTGGCCCCGCTGCCGGTCTTGCGCAAGTTGCCCGGGAGGCAGTGACGTGACACGCGTGCTGGTCGTTGAGGACGAGGAGTCGTTCAGCGACGCGCTCTCCTACATGCTGCGCAAGGAGGGTTTCGAGGTCGCCGTCTGCCCGACCGGGCCGGACGCCATCGAGACGTTCGACCGCAACGGCGCCGACCTGGTGCTGCTCGACCTCATGCTGCCGGGCCTGCCGGGCAGCGAGGTCTGCCGGACCCTGCGCGAGCGCTCCAACGTGCCCGTCATCATGCTGACCGCCAAGGACAGCGAGATCGACAAGGTGGTCGGCCTCGAGCTGGGCGCGGACGACTACGTCACCAAGCCGTTCTCCTCCCGCGAGCTGGTCGCCCGGATGCGGGCGGTGCTGCGGCGGCGCGGGGAGCCGGACGAGACCGGCGCGGCGGTGCTGGAGTCCGGCCCGGTGCGGATGGACGTGGACCGGCACGTGGTCACCGTGCGCGGCGAGCAGGTGCAGCTCCCGCTCAAGGAGTTCGAGCTGCTGGAAGTGCTGCTGCGGAACGCGGGCCGGGTGCTGACCCGGATGCAGCTCATCGACCGGGTGTGGGGTGCCGACTACGTCGGCGACACCAAGACCCTGGACGTGCACATCAAGCGGCTGCGCGCCAAGGTGGAAGTGGACCCGGGCAGCCCGGAGCACATCATCACGGTGCGCGGCCTGGGCTACAAGTTCGAGCCCCTCAGCTAGCCGGTCAGCCGGTCGGGGTGGGGGTGGGGACGGGCGACACCGCCGCCTTGTGGTGCTTGCCGGTCGCCGTGGGCGACGGGGTCGCGGTGGGGCTGGCCGGCGCGGGCGAGTAGGTCGAGAAGTACGCGGCGCGCGGCATCACCGGCACCCGCAGGGTCACGCTGCCCGCGTTGCGGAAGGTCAGCGTCACCGGGATGTTCTGGCCGCCGCGCAGCGGGCGGCTCAGCTGCTGCAGCAGCACCTCCGGCGCCGGTCCCTGCAGCAGCACCGACTGCTGCCCGGCCACGGCGATGCCCTGCTTCGGCAGCAGCACCGAGCCTGCGGTCCCCGGGGCGGAGATGCTGACCAGCGTGTCCCCGCCCGTCCTGGCGTCGTTGGTCAGGGCCAGGAACAGGCCGGCCGAGCTGCCCGCCGCGAGCGAGGTGTGGGGCGGCGCGCCGAGCACGAACACGTTGCTGATCGTGATCGTGTTCAGGGTCGCCGACGCGCCCGGCGTGGGCTGGTGCCACTGCTGGGTGGGGGCGTTGGCGCCGGCCTCGCACCCGGCGACCGCGGGCACCAGCACCGTCACCGCGGCAACGGCGAGGCCTCGCAGCGCCCTGGCGCCACGGCTGCTGAGCATCACGGGACTTCTCCTCCGGGTTCCAGGTGGGTCGGCTGGCGCAGGCCGCGCGGGCCCGGGCGCGGGCAGGCCCGGGAACGGGCTCCGCGGCGCGACCCGCAGCGGGCGATGCGACGCCGCACAGCGTATCGGCAGGGCGGGCGGCATCCCGCACCGGCCCGGGGTTTTCGGGGCGCCGCGGCGGCCCGCGTCAGGCCGGCATGCCGCCCGGGACCACCGTGCTCAGCGCCGTGCCGAGTGGCAGCCGCCCGTTCCGGGCCCGGATGACGGCGGTCACCAGGCGGCTGGGCCCGACCAGGATCGCGGCCAGCCCGGTCAGGCGGTAGGACGACTTCAGCAGGCCGGTGGGGTCCTCGGCCGGCTGGGCGGCCCGCAGCCCGGGCTGCCGGGCCAGCGCGGCGACCGGCGTCCCCGGCGCCCCCACC
>JBLMWU010000245.1:0-14213 GCA_050257395.1 Gemmatimonadota bacterium
CCGGGCCCGCCCCCGCTCACCCGCGTGTCAGAAGGCCTCGTCGGGGAGCTCCATCAGGTCGAGGGTGGTCTCCTCGGTGATCTGCCGCTCCACCGACAGCCGGGGCAGCACGGTCTGCGTGAAGAACCGTGCCGTGGCCAGCTTGCCCTGGTAGAACGCGGCGTCCCGGCCCGCGGCGCCGCCGTCCAGGGCCGCGAGCGCCACCTCGGCCTGCCGGGCCAGCAGCCAGCCGACGACCAGGTCGCCCAGGGCCATCAGCAGCCGGGTGGTGTTCAGGCCCGCCTTGTAGATCTCGCCGGGCCGCTCCAGGGAGGCCAGGGCGAACCCGGCCATGGTGCCGGCCATGGCCTCCACGTCGTGCGCGGCCTGGCCCAGGGCCACCCGCTCGGGCTTGAGCCGCCCGTTGCCGTTCTCGCCGGCCGCGAACTCGCGCACCTGCCCGAGCAGTGCCCGCAGGGCCGTCCCCTGATTCCGGGTGATCTTGCGGAAGAACAGGTCCAGGCCCTGGATGGCGGTGGTGCCCTCGTAGAGGCTGTCGATCTTGGCGTCCCGGATGTACTGCTCGATCGGGTAGTCCTGCAGGAAGCCGGAGCCGCCGAAGGTCTGCAGCGACGCGGTCAGCATCTCGTAGGCACGCTCGGAGCCGACCCCCTTGACCAGCGGGAGCAGCAGGTCGTTGAGGGCAGCCGCCTGCTCGTCCTGCTCGCCCCGGGCCGTCGCGACCTGGATCGCGTCCTGCAGGCTGGCGGTGAACAGGACCAGCGCCCGCATGCCCTCCGCGTACGCCTTCTGCAGCATGAGCAGCCGCCGCACGTCGGGGTGCTGGATGATCGGCACCCGCGGCGCGGTCTTGTCGGTCATCTGGGTCAGGTCGGCGCTCTGGATCCTGGTCCGCGCGAACTCCAGCGCGTTCAGGTAGCCGGTGGACAGGGTCGCGATCGCCTTGGTGCCCACCATCATCCGGGCGTTCTCGATGACCAGGAACATCTGCCGGATGCCGTCGTGCACGTCGCCGATCAGCGTGCCGACCGCGGGCCGGTCGGCGCCGAAGGTGAGCTCGCAGGTGGTGGAGGCCTTGATGCCCATCTTGTGCTCGACGTTGGTGACCAGCACGCCGTTGCGCTCGCCCAGGCTGCCGTCCTCGTTCACCATGAACTTGGGCACCAGGAACATGGACAGGCCCTTGGTGCCCGGCCCGTGGCCTTCGGGCCGCGCCAGCACCAGGTGGAAGATGTTCTCCGCCAGGTCGTGCTCGGCGCTGGTGATGAAGCGCTTCACGCCCTCGATGTGCCAGGTGCCGTCCGGCTGCTGGACCGCCTTGGTCCGGCCGGCGCCGACGTCGGACCCGGCGTCCGGCTCGGTCAGCACCATGGTGGCGCCCCAGCCCCGCTCGATCGCCAGCTGCGCGAACCGCTGCTGGGCCGGGGTGCCCTCCCGGTAGAGCACCTTGGCCATGGACGGCCCGCTCGCGTACATCCAGACCGCGGGGTTGGCGCCGAGGATGAGCTCGGCCACCGCCCAGCCGAGCGACCGCGGCGCGCCGGTGCCGTCCAGCTCCGGGGGCAGCTCCAGCCGCCACCACTCGGCGTCCATGAAGGCCCGGTAGGACTTCCGGAAGCCCTCCGGCATCCGCACCGAGTGGGTCGCCGGGTCGAAGACCGGCGGGTTGCGGTCGGCGTCGGCGAACGACTCCGCGACCGGGCCGGTGGCGAGCCGGTTCACCTCGTCCAGGATGCCGCGGGCGGTCTCCTCGTCCAGGTCGGGGTACGGGTCCGTGCCCAGCACGTCCTGCCGCCGGAAGACCTCGAACAGGTTGAACTCGAGATCGCGGAGGTTGCTCTTGTAGTGACTCATGATGCGCCCCCCGGAGGTATGGCAGCTGGCTACTAGGGAGTAACATCAGGCATATTACCCGGTGGTAACCCCGAAGGCGAGCCCTTTGTTACCAGCGGGTCACATTCGGCCTGGTCAGGCCGGGTGCACCGGGAGGATGTTGACCGCCCGGGCGATCACCAGCACGCCCACCGCCAGCGACACGGCCGACTGCACCAGCATGGCGAGCTTGGCCCAGCGGGCCAGCGGCATCACGTCGGTGGGGCTGAACGCGGTCGCGTTCGTGAACGAGAGGTACAGGTAGTCCACGAACATCGGCTCCCAGTCCGGGGCGGCCAGTTCCGGGGAGGCCATCTGCGGGAACAGCAGATCCGCGATCTGGAAGGTGCCGTGCGCCCGGTGCACCGGCCCGCCGCGGTCGAACTCCCAGTACCACAGCGCGAAGGCGATCACGTTGGTCGCCCAGACCGCGCCGCCGGTGGCCAGCAGCGGCCCGGCCGACGCGCCGGCCGTCCCCCGCAGGATGGCCTGGACCAGCAGTACGGCGGAGGTCGCATTCGCCGCCGAGACGAGCATGATCAGCACGATGCTGGCCAGCCGCATCACCCGGGACCGCCGCTCGATCCGCACCGGGTTAGCGATCACCATGCCCGCCAGCAGCGCCACTTCCAGGCTCGGGAGCAGGTAGCGGGGCAGCAGCCCGAGCTGATCGGGGAGGATGACCTGCAGCGCGATGGCTGCGATCACGGTCAGCGTGACCGGCCAGCGCGGCTCCCCGGCGGTGTGCCGGCGCCAGGCGGGCAGCCCGGCGCCCTGGACGCCCCGGATCGCCGCGTGCTCGGCCTGGTGCAGCAGGCCGTACCAGACCCGGCTGCGCGGAAGGCGGGTGCCGCCGGCCGGGACGGGCGGCTGCTGCGGTGGCTCGGTCACCCGCCTATTGAACCGCGCCCTCGCCGGGCCGGAGGCGCGCCGGGGCCTGGCCCGGCGCCTTGTTACCGGGCAGTATTAGGGTGTCCGCCATCGGACTCCCCCCGCGAGGTGAATCATGGCCCTGGCCCTCAGCGACGAGCATCTCCAGCTAGCCCAATCCGTGCAGGGCTGGGCGGAGCGGCACTGCCCGGCCAGCGCTGTGCGGGCGGTCGTCGACGGCAGCCAGCCGGAGGAGTACCGGGACAAGCTGCGCCCTGCCCTGGCCGAGCAGGGCCTGCTGGGGCTGCACCTGCCGGAGGCGGCGGGCGGCCAGGGCTACGGCCTGCCCGAGCTCGTCATCGCGGTGGAAGAGCTGGGCGGGGCGCTGGTACCCGGCGGGTTCGTGCCGACGGTGCTGGCCAGCGCGGTGCTGGCGGCGGCCGGCCGGGCGGACGGCAGCGCGCTGGCGCCGCTGCTGGCCGGGCTGGCCGATGGCACCCTGACCGGTGCGGTGTCGCTGGCCCCAGGGGTCCGGGTGGTGCCGGACGCCGATCCCGGCGAGCCTGGCGGGCTGGTGATCGACGGCAGCTGCGGGCCGGTGATCGGCGCGCCCGCCGCGGACCTGCTGATCCTGCCGGCGGCCGGCCCGGACGGTGACGTGTGGGTGGCGGTGGACGCCGCCGGCCTGGAAATCACCGCGGTGGACAGCCTGGACCTGACCCGGCCGGCCGGGCGGGTCAGCGCGGCCCGGCTCGCCGTGCCCGCCGGCCGGGTGCTGGCCGGCCTGCCCGCCGGGACGGTCAGCTGGCTCGCCGCGGCCATCCTCGGCGCGGAGGCGTGCGGGCTGGCCGGCTGGGCGGTCCGCACCGCGGCGGAGTACGCCAAGGTCCGCCACCAGTTCGGACGGCCGATCGGCCAGTTCCAGGCCGTCAAGCACCGGGCCGCCTGGATGCTGACCGCCGCCGAGCAGGCCGCTGCCGCGGTGTGGGACGCCGCGCGGGCCGGCGAGCCCGCCGGGGACGCCGGCGGCGGTCCGGCCGGCGCCGCCGCGGCCCGCGACTACGCCGCCGGGGTGGCCGCGACCCTCGCCCCGGACGCCGCTGTGAGCTGCGTGAACGACTGCATCCAGATCCTGGGCGGGATCGGCTACACCTGGGAGCACGAAGCGCACCTGTACTACCGGCGGGCGCTGTCGCTGCGCGCGGCGCTGGGCACCTCCGCCGAGTGCGCCGCGCGGGTGACCCGGCTCGCGCTGGCCGGGGTCAGCCGCCCGGTCACCGTGGACCTGCCGGCGGACGCGGAGCCGCTGCGGGCCCGGATCCGGGCGGACCTCGCCGCGATCGCCGCGCTGCCCCGCCGGGAGCAGACCGCGCAGCTGGCGGCGGGCGGCTGGGTCGTCCCGCACCTGCCCGCGCCGTGGGGCCGGGACGCGGGGCCGCTGGAGCAGATCGTGACCGACCAGGAGATGCGGGCGGCGGGTCTGCGCGCGCCCGCCCTGATGATCGGCGCCTGGGTGGTGCCCGCGCTGGTCCAGTACGGGACGCCCGCGCAGCGGGAGCGCTTCCTGCCGCCCACCCTGCGCGGGGAGATCCTCTGGTGCCAGCTGTTCAGCGAGCCGGGCGCGGGCTCGGACCTGGCGGGCCTGTCCACCAGGGCGGAGCGGGTGGACGGGGGCTGGCGCCTGTCCGGCCAGAAGATCTGGAACTCGCTGGCCAAGGACGCGGCCTGGGCGATCTGCATCGCCCGGACCAACCCCGCCGAGCCCCGGCACGACGGGATCAGCTACTTCCTGGTGGACATGTCCTCGCCGGGCATCGAGGTGCGGCCGCTGCGCGAGATGACCGGGGACGCGTTCTTCAACGAGGTGTTCCTCGACGACGTCTTCGTCCCCGACGACATGGTGGTCGGCGAGGTCAACCGCGGCTGGCGGGTGGCCAGGACCACGCTGGCGAACGAGCGGGTGTCGCTGTCGCGGTCGTGGACGTTCGGGTGCGGCGTCCCGGAGCTGCTCGAGGCGGCCCGGGCCGCCGGGGTCGGCGACGGCCACCCGCTGTCCGGGCAGGCCGGCGCGCTGATCTGCGAGGGGCACGCGATCGACCTGCTCGGCATGCGGGTCACGCTCAAGCAGCTGTCGGGCACCGAGCCCGGCGCCACCGGCAGCGTCCGCAAGCTGCTCGGGATGCGCCACGCCCAGCGGGTCACCGAGCTGGCCTGGTCGATGGCGGGCCCGGAGGCCATGGCGGGCGGCACGAAGTGGGGCAAGGCGATCCTGTTCGCCCGGGCGCTCACCATCGGCGGCGGGACCACCGACATCCAGCTGAACATCATCGGGGAGCGGATGCTCGGGCTGCCGCGGGACCCGGAGCCGCCATCGGGGCACTGACCGGCACCGGCAACCCCGCGGCCGCACGGCAGAATCGCCACCTGGCCCGGCGTCACCGGCAGCCCCCGCCTGGCCGTGCAGGTCTCCGGCGCGGGCGTCTGACGGCGCGCCGGCTGCGGTCAGCGAACCGGGGCCGGAGTCGGGTTAGCCTGCCGCCAGGGGCACCCGCCATGCTGGCGTGCCTGGGGATGATCTAGGTCGGCAGCTAGGGGGGCGATGGCCGGCAAGGACGACAGGCAGCTCCGCCCTGCCGGCTCCGGTGGCAGGCCCGCGGAGCCCGGACTCCCAGCGCCCAGGCCGGGCCTGTACCCGCCGCCCCCGCCACCCGCGGCGGGACGGCCCCGGCCGGGGGCGGCGCAGGAAAGGCTTGGCGTCCGGCTCGCGACGGTCCGGCGGGCCAGGCGGCAGCGGCTGGTGCTGGCCACCTCCGCGGTGATGTCGGCCCTGGTGCTGGCGGTCGCCGGCTGCGCCTGGGGGCTGTCGAGCTACGTCAACTCGGCGGTGGGCCGGGTCAGCGCCGGCGTGTCCGGTGACACCGGGGGCCCGCTCAACCTGCTGGTCGCCGGGGTGGACGAGCGGGCCGGCCTGACCGCGCACCAGCAGGCGGAGCTGCACGTGGGGCATGTGCCGAGCACCAACTCGGACACGATGATGCTGGTGCACCTGTCCGCCGACCGGAGCCGGGTGACCGTGGTGAGCCTGCCGCGCGACTCCTGGGTGGACCTGCCCGGCCACGGCATGAACAAGATCAACGCGGCTTTCGGCCTGGGCGGCCCCCGGCTGATGGTGGCCACCGTGGAACGCGCCACCGGCCTGACCGTCAACGACTTCATCCAGGTCAACTTCCTCGGGTTCATCAAGGTCATCGACGCGCTGGGCGGCGTCAACATCTGCCTGCCCTATGCCGTCAGCGACTCCTACTCGGGCCTGCGGCTGGGGGCGGGGATGCACCATGTGGACGGCATCACCGCGCTCAAGTACGCCCGCGACCGCCACTCGTTCGCCCTGTCGGACCTGGCCCGCATCCAGAACCAGCAGAGCCTGCTCTCGTCGCTGCTGAACCAGGCCATCAGCTCGGGCACGCTGGCCGACCCGCTGCGGCTCAGCAGGTTCCTGCAGGCGGTCCTGGCCGCCGTCAAGGTCAACCAGGGCATGGACGTGACCGCCCTGGCCGGCCAGCTGCGCGGCGTCTCACCAGGCGACATCCGGCTGCTGACGGTCCCGATCGCCAACCCGGACTACCTGGCACCGGACGGGCAGTCCGCCGTGCTCTGGGACAAGGCCGCGGCGCAGCACCTGTTCAGCCAGCTGCGCTCCGACCGGGCGGCCAGCCGGCCCGCCCGCGCACCGCAGGGGCACCGGGCCCGGCTCCGGCCCGGGCAAGTGTCGGCCGACGTGTACAACGGCACCCTGATCGGCGGGCTGTCGGCGGGCACCGGCGCCGCCCTGGCCCGGCTCGGCTTCCAGGTACGGGACGGCCTGACCTGGCCGGCCCACGACGTCGCCCGGACCGTGGTCGAGTACCCGCCCGGCCAGCGCGCCGGGGCGGCCCTGATCCGCCAGCGCGGGCTGCCCGGCGCCACGCTGCGGCAGGTGCCGGGCCTCACCAGGATCCGGGTCCTGCTCGGCCTGGCCGGCCACACCGTGGCCGCGCCCGCGGCCGGCAGCCAGGGCGCGCCCGGCGCCGGCGGTTCCGCGGCACCGCCGTCGCGGACCGCCGCCCAGGCCGCGTGCCGCTGACCAGCCGCCTGACCAGCCACCACGCGGCCGGCCCGGCCGGCGGCCGCGGCCGCCGGTACTCACACATGGTCACGGAACGATCACGGAATCGCTGTATTCGCCCCCGAACAAGCCGCCCGGTCCGCCATTATGGCCACACGCTTGCATTGACCCCGGGCTCACCGGGGCGGAGCTGTTTTGCCGTTTAGGGGAGGATCGCGGCTCACGCCGCACGCAGCAGGGGGAGATTGGCATGCGCTCACCCGGGTTCCGGGGCGTCTCCAGCGGTTGCGCCCGGCGGCTCGCCGCCGCTGGCGTGAGCCTGGCGATCGCGCTCGCCGCAGCACCCGCCGCCGGCATCCTGCCCGGCACCCACGTCTTAGCGGCCCAGGCCAGCGAGACCACGGTCTCGCAGGACCCGCTGCGGACCAGCTGGGACAGAGGCGAGACGCAGATGGGCCCGGCCGCGGTCGCCGGCTTCACCCAGCTGTTCGCCCGGCACGTCACCGGCCAGGTCTACGCCCAGCCACTGGTGGTCGGCTCGACCGTGGTGGTGGCCACTGAGAAGAACTGGGTCTACGGGCTCAACGCCGCCACCGGCGCCATCAGGTGGAGCGTCTCCCTCGGCCCCTACTACCCCATCACCAGCTGCAACGACCTCGCTCCCGACGTCGGGGTGACCGGCGGCCCGGTCTACGACTCCGCCACCGGCGACGTGTACGTGATGGCGCAGATCAAGCCCGGCAAGAATCCCCTGTACAGCCTGTTCGGCATCAACGTGGGCAGCGGCAAGATCACCGGGAGCGTGGGCGTCCCCCTGCACCCAGCCAACGACCCGCATCTGACCTTCAGCGGCAAGAACGAGCTGGCCCGGCCCGGCCTGCTGCTGCGGAACGGCTGGGTCTACGCGGCGTTCGGGTCGCACTGCGACCACAAGCCCTACGTCGGCTACGTGGCCGGCATCAACGTCACCAGCAAGGCCCGGACCCTGTGGAGCGACGAGACCGGCGTCACCGACAACCAGGCCGGGATCTGGCAGGGCGGCGGCGGGCTGATGTCCGACGGGGCCGGCCGCCTCTTCCTCGCCTCCGGCAACGGCATCTCCCCCGCCCCCGGGGCGGGCACGAAGCCGCCGGGCACCCTCGCGGAGTCGGTGGTCCGGCTCGGCCTGAACGCCGCAGGCACGCTGTCAGCCAGGGACTTCTTCAGCCCTGGCAACGCGCCCTCGCTCGACGCCGCCGACACCGACTGGGGCTCCGGCGGCCCCACCGGCCTGCCGCAGGGCACCTCCGCCTACCCGCACGTGCTGGCCCAGGCCGGCAAGGACGGCCGGATCTTCCTGCTCAACCGCGGCAACCTCGGCGGCCGCCACGCGGGCAGCAACAGCGGCGCCCTGAGCGTCACCAAGGCGTTCGGCCCCGAGTACGGTCACCCGGCCGTGTTCTTCGGGTCCACCGGCGCCATCACCAGCGGGGCCAGCGACTACCTGTACTACCTCGGCAAGAACGACCAGCTGCGCTACCTCAAGTTCGGGGTGAACGGCTCGGGCAGGCCCACCCTGACGGACGTGGGCAACACCTCGGTCACCTTCGGCTACTCCTCCGGCTCCCCGGCGGTCACCTCCAACGGGACCAGCGCTTCGTCCGCCGTGGTGTGGGCGGTGTATGCGAGCAACGCCACCGGCGGCAGCGGCACCCTTGAGGCGTTCCCTGCGGTCCCCAGCGGCTGCAGCGCGGCGCTGCCCTGCACGGTGCTCCCGATCAAGTCGTGGCCGATCGGCACCGCCAGCAAGTTCACCAACATCGCCACCTCCGGCAACCGGGTCTACGTCGGCACCCGGGCCGGCGCCACCGCCACCGGCGGGACCGTGTACGGATTCGGCGCCGCGCTGGCCGCGCCGTTCGCCCCCGCCCCGCAGACCAGCTTCGGCCAGACCCCGGTCCACTCCACCGCCACCCGGAGCGTCAGCCTCACCGCGACCAGGACCGTGACCGTCAGCGGCGTGAGCGCGAGCACCGGGGCGGCCGGGAGCCCGCCGCCGCCCGGCAGCGCCGCCCCCAGCCAGTTCGCTGCCAGCGGCAACCGCGCAGCCATGTCCCCGGCCCGGCTGGCGGCCCCGGCGGCCCTCAGCGCGGCGGGCCCGGCCAGCCACCATGCCACCGCCGCGGCCACCCACGGCGCGGGCATCGCCGGCCTGCTCACGGGCGGTGCCACCGCCAAGCCGGCCACGCACAGGCCGGCCGCCTCCGGTCCCGCGGCGCCCACGCCCGGCAGCGCCCGGCCCGTCACCTTCCCGGTGACCCTGCACAAGGGCGACAAGCTCACCGTGCCCGTCACCTTCAGCCCGGCCGCCCCCGGCGGCGCCACCGGTGCCGTGACGTTCACCACCAGCGCCGGGCCCCAGCGGCTGGCTCTCGCCGGCGCCGGCACCCGCAGCGGCCTGTACGCCAGCCAGCAGTCGGTGCCGTTCGCGCTGGTCGATGACACCGGCCAGTTCAAGAGCAACGTGCCGGCCGGGATCGCCGTCCCGCGTGAGTTCGACATCGTCAACGGCGGCACCAAGCCGGTCACGATCACCGCGGTGAACGCGCCCCCGGCGCCCTACCAGGTGGCCAGCGCGCCCAAACCCGGCGACGTGCTCCAGCCCGGGCAGTCCACGGTGGTGCAGATCGTCTTCACCCCCACCGCCCCCGGCAGCTACCCGGCCACGTTCTCCGTCAGCGGCAGTGACGGCAGCACCGCGGCCGTCAGCCTCACCGGAGCCGGGCTGCGCCCCACCGCCCTGTTCAGCGCCTCGCCAGCAGCGGTCGACTTCGGCGCGGTGCCGGTCGGCCAGCAGGCCACCGCCGTGATCACCCTCACCAACACCGGCAACGAGCCCGCCACCGTGCGCAGCGCCTCGCACGTGCGGGGCCCGTTCACCAGGATGGCGGCGCTGCTGCCCGGGCTGCCCGTCAACGCGTCCTACAACGTGAAGGTGCCGATCGTCTTCACCCCGCGGCAGAAGGGATCCTTCTCCACCACCTACAGGCTCACCTGGACCGACGTCACCGGCACGCATACCGTGTCCATCCCGATCAGCGGCCGCGGCGTCTGACGGCCCGGGTGGCCTCAGCACACCATCTGGATAGAGTGGGGCGGTGCCCAGGCTGGAGCAGCTGCAGGCCGGCCATGCCCCGGCGGTCCTGGCCTTCGAGCTGGCGAACCGCGCCTACTTCGCCGCGTCGATCTCCGACCGCGGCGACGAGTTCTTCGGCGAGTTCCCCGGCCGGTACCGCGCCCTGCTGGCTGAGCAGGAGGCCGGCACCGGTGCCTTCTACGTGCTCGTCGCCGAGGATGGCTCGGTGCTGGGCCGGTTCAACCTGTACGGCCTCCAGGACGGCGCTGCCGTACTCGGCTACCGGGTCGCGCAGCAGGCCGCCGGCCGCGGCGTGGCGACCGCGTCCGTCCGGGAACTGTGCCGGATGGCGGCGGCGCGGCACGGGCTGCGCATACTGCGGGCGGCCACGTCCCACGACAATGCCGCGTCCCAGCGGGTGCTGGCCAAGGCCGGGTTCGTCCCGGTCGGCCCGGCCGCCCCGGCCGATCTCGGCGGTAAGCCAGGCACCTGGTACCAGCGTGACCTCCAGCCGTAGCGGAGCACCTGCTGGCGGCCGGGTACCAGGCAAATCCGGAGTAACTTGCAGGTCATTGAGAGGTAAAGTGCCTGGTCATTACCAGCAGTGACAGGCTGGCCGCTGGTGGTTGTGTCACAACTTTACGTACATGGGCCCAATTTCCTGGACTCACGCCGCTTGGGCCCGGCCCGGGCTGCTTTACTGGCTCAGCATCTGACCGTTACCTGTCATTCCGCCGCGGCATCAGCCGCCGGATCGTCAGGAGGGTCCGGCCCGCACGGCTAACCGGCACCGCGGTGGGACAACCCGTTCCCCCGCGGCGCTGCTCTGTCCTGCCATCGGTCACCTAGGGGGATCACGTGCGCCACCCGGCTTTGTCCACTGCCCGAAAGCGGCTCCGCCGCATCCTGCTCGCCGGGGGGGCCGGGCTGGCCATCACGCTCACGGCCGTGCCCGCGGTAACCGGGGCGCTCCCCGGTGCCAGCGTCTCGCGCGCCAGCGCCGATCAGACGACGGTGTCGCAGGATCCGCTGCGCACCGGGTGGGACTCCAGCGAGTCCGCGATGGCGCCGTCGGACGTGGCGGGCTTCACGCAGCTGTTCAAGACCAAGGTGACCGGCCAGGTGTGGGCGGCGCCGCTGGTGCTGTCCAGCAAGAACCTGGTCATCGCGGCGACGGAGAAGGACTGGGTCTACGGGCTTGACGCCACCACCGGTGCGGTCAAGTGGAGCGTCAAGGTCGGCACCGCGTATGCCATCACCAGCTGCAACGACCTGGCGCCCGACGTGGGTATCACCGGCGGGCCGGTGTATGACCCCGCCACCAACGCGGTGTATGTGATGGCGCAGATCAAGCCGAAGAAGACGCCGCTGTACAGCATGTTCGGCATCAACGTGGACACCGGCAAGATCACCGAGAGCATCGGCGTGCCGCTGCACCCGACCAACAACGCCAAGCTGACCTTCAGCGGCACCAACCAGCTCGCCCGGCCCGGGCTGCTGCTGATGAACGGCTGGGTGTACGCGGCGTTCGGATCGCACTGTGACCACAAGCCGTACGTCGGGTACGTCGCCTCGTTCAACGTCGCCAACCCCACCTCCGCCACCAACAGGAGCTTGTGGGCCGATGAGACCGGCAGTGCCAACAACCAGGCTGGCATCTGGCAGAGCGGCGGCGGGCTGATGTCCGACGGCCCCGGCCGGATCTTCTTCACCTCCGGCAACGGCGTGTCGCCCGCTGACGGCTACCCGGCCACGCCGCCGCATCAGCTCGCCGAGTCGATCGTGCGGCTGTCGGCCAACACCAGCACCGGAGCGCTGTCGGCGAAGGACTTCTTCAGCCCGAACAACGCCACCAAGCTGGACGCCGGCGACACCGACTGGGGATCCGGCGCCCCGGTCGGCCTGCCATCCGGCACCGCCGCCTTCCCGCACATCGTCGTGCAGATCGGCAAGGACGGCCGGTTCTTCCTGCTCAACCGGGACAAGCTCGGCGGGCGCAACTCCACCAACAGCCGTGCCCTGGCCGTCACCAAGGCGTACAACGCGGCGTGGAGCCACCCGGCCGTCTTCTTCGGCTCGGGCACCATCGCCAACGGCGGCAGCGACTACCTGTACTACGTCGGCAAGAGCACCACCATGCGGATCTTGCGGTTCGGGGCGAACAGCGCGGGCAAGCCGACCCTCAGCCAGGTCGCCAACACCTCGATCTCGTTCGGCTACTCCTCGGGGTCGCCGATGGTCACCTCGAACGGCACCGATGCCTCCAGCGCTGTGGTGTGGACGGTGTACTCGGCCAACTCCACCGGTGGGCAGGGCACGCTGGAGGCGTTCCCGGCAACGCCGGAGGCCTCAGGCGGGTCGTTCGCCACCCCGGTCAAGCCGATCAAGTCCTGGCCGATCGGCACCGCCGCCAAGTTCACCAACATCGCCACCTCGGGCAACCGGGTCTATGTCGGCAGCCGGTCCGGCGCCACCGCCTCCGACGGCAGCGTGTACGGCTTCGGCGCCCCGTCCTCGGCGGCGGCGGTGGCACCGGCGTCGCAGACCACCATCGGCACTACCCCGGTCAACTCCACCACCACTAAGAACGTCACCCTCACCGCGAACTCGACGGTGACCGTGATAGGCGTGACGGCCAGCACCGGGGCGAGCGGCACCCCCACCCAGGTGGGCGCCCCCGCACCCAGCGAGTTCACGGTGCACAGCGCCAGCGCCGCGATGACGCCGGTCGCCGGCGGCACCGCCAGGCCGGGCGCGGCCGCCACCGCGACGCCCACCAGCAGCGCCTTGGCCAAGGCCACCGCCTCGGCCAAGGCCACCAGCACGGCGACGGCGGTGAGGTTCCCGGTGACCCTGCACAAGGGTGAGAAGCTGACCGTGCCGGTCACGTTCACGCCGTCCTCGCCGGGCGGTGCCACCGGCACCGTGTCCTTCGCGACCAGCGCCGGGGTCAAGAATGTCCCTGTCGCGGGGACCGCCACCACCGCCGGGCTGTACGCCCCCCAGCCAGCGCAGCAATTCGCCCTGGTGGACGACACCGGCCAATTCGCCAGCTGGGTCCCGGTCGGAGTCCAGGTGCCCCGGCAGTTCGACATCGTCAACGAAGGCACCCAACCGGTCACCATCACCTCAGTCAGCCAGCCCACCGCGCCCTACACCGTCGCCAGCGGGCCCAAGCCCGGCACCGTGCTCCAGCCAGGCGAGTCCACGACGACCCAGATCCTCTTCACCCCCACCTGGCCGGGCAAGTACCCGGCCACCTACTCGGTCACCGGCAGCGACGGCACCACGGCGACGGTGAACCTGACCGGGGTCGGCCTGCCCCCCACCGGCCTGTTCAAGGCGTCCCCGGCGGCGGTGAACTTCGGTTCCGTGCCAGTGGGCCAGCAGAAGACGGCCGACATCACCCTCACCAACACCGGAAACGAACCCGCCACCGTGGTGACCACCTCGACGCTGAGAGGACCGTTCACCCGGGTCGCCAAGATAGCGCCGCAGCTGGGTATCAACGCCAGCTACGACGTCCAGGCACCGATCACCTTCACCCCCCGGCACAAGGGAACCTTCACCACCACCTACACCTTCACCTGGACCGACGTCACCGGCACCCACAGCGTCTCAGTGAAGATCACCGGCAAGGGCGTCTGATCACCGGCACGAATCCATAACACGTTCTGCTTTGTTCAGGTTTGATCTGCTTTACTTCTGCCAAACCTGGAGATTACCTGTCATCCTGTTGCGGCCGTCAGCCGTCAGATGTGCAGAGGGTCCAGGTTCGGACTGCACCACCGGCGTCACCGAGGGGGATCAAGTGCGCCACCACCCCGCTTTAATCACCACCCGTACGAGACTGCGCCGCCTGGCGTGGACGGCCGGGGCCAGCCTGGCGATCACGCTGACCGGCCTGCCCGCCGCCACCGGGGCAGTGGCGGCCACCAGGGCGCCCGCCGCCCGCGCGGACGAGACCACGCTCTCGCAGGACTCGCTGCGCACCGGCTGGGACCGGGGCGAGAGCCAGATGTCCCCGGCCCAGGTCAAGAGCTTCGCCAAGCTGTGGGCGCGGAAGGTCACCGGGCAGGTGTGGGCGCAGCCGCTGGTGGTCAACGGCACCGTGATCGTGGCCACCGAGAAGGACTACGTGTACGGGCTGGACCCGGCGACCGGCGCCGTCAAGTGGAGCACCAAGCTCGGCACCTTCTACACCATCACCAGCTGCAACGACCTGGCCCCGGACGTGGGCGTGACCGGCGG
>JBLMWU010000246.1:0-6876 GCA_050257395.1 Gemmatimonadota bacterium
CCCGCCGGGCCGCTGCGCACCTCCTGCACGGCCGTGGCGCACATCGGCGACTCCACCTCCGACGGCCTCAACTCACCCGACTACCTGCCCAACCCGAAGCTGCGGATCCGCGCCCAGTACCAGGACGTCGGGGTCAGGCACGTGCACCTGGACATCTCCGGCGCCCGGTCGGTGGTGGAGACCCTGCCCGGCCAGATCAACGGCTACGACGCCGCCCGCAACCTGGTCCGCAAGGGGTTCCGGGGCTGCTGGGTGATCGCGCTCGGCACCGACGACACCGCCGACGTGGTGGTCGGCTCGAACGTCAGCCGGATGGCCCGCGTCCAGCGGATGATGGCGGCCACCCGCGGCGAGCCCGTGCTGTGGATCAACGTCAAGACGCTGCTCCCCACCGGCCCGTACGCGGAGAGCAGCATGCGGCAGTGGAACGCCACCCTGCAGCAGGCCTGCGCCAGGTACCCGGAGATGCGCGTCTACGACTGGGCGTCGGTGGTGCGGCGGGCCTGGTTCATCAGCGACGGCACGCACTACACCTCGGCCGGGTACGCGGCCCGCTCCCGGCTGATCGCGCAGGCGCTCGCCCGCGCATTCCCGGCCGGGGGCAGCAGTCACGGCTGCGTTGTGAGCTAACTGACATCCAGCCCGCCTCCGGGTGGTCCGGGGCCGCCCGGGGGCGGGCTGGAGCCATGGCGCCACGGCCCGCCGGATCGCCTGCCAGGCCCGCGCCCGGGGCCCGCCGGGGCAGCCCGCCGGGGGCCGCCGGGCCGCGCGCCGGCCGTGACGAACGTCACCTTCAGCGCCTCTGACCTGCGAAAACGCTCTCCGGGGCGCTGGTAGCCTCGACCGAATGAATCCCCGGAACCCCCTCACACGCATGTCCTGGCGGCCGCGCCGGGCCCGCGGCTGGGCCGCGCTCGCGGCCGCCGCCGCCCTGGTGTCGCTGGTGGTGGCGGGCCTCACCGGAGTCTTCCCGGGCTCCGGCCCGGCCAGCCGCAGCCACCCCGCCAGCGCCGCCCGCACGCAGCCCCGGCCCGGCCGCGCCAGCCACCCCGGCCCGGCCGCCGCCCGCCAGGGTGGCCAGCACCCCCGCACCGTCGCGCACACGCGGCACCAGCCGGCCCGCACCTCGTGCACGTCGGTGGCGCACATCGGTGACTCCACCTCGGTCGGCATGATCGACCCGGCCGTCCTGCCCGGCGCCGCCCAGCGGCTGCCGGCCCAGTACGCCCAGGTGGGCGTGCGGCACCTGCGGGTCGACGCCTCCGGCGGGCGCTCCATCGTGGAGGCGCTGCCCGGCCAGGTCAACGGCTACGACACCGCCCGCGGCATGGCCGCCCACGGCTTCCGCGGCTGCTGGGTGATCGCGCTGGGCACCAACGACAGCGCGAATATCGCCGCCGGGTCCCAGGCCAGCCAGGCGGCCCGGATCGGCCAGATGATGTCCGTCGCGCACGGCCAGCCGGTGCTGTGGGTCAACACCCGGACCCAGGGCGCCGCCGGCCCGTACGCCGAGGCCAGCATGCAGCTGTGGAACCAGGCCCTGCGGCAGGCCCAGGCCAGGTACCCGAACCTGCGGATCTTCGACTGGGCCGCCGTGGCCCAGCCCGGCTGGTACATCCCGGACGGGATCCACTACACCCCCGCCGGGTACGCGGCCCGCGCGCACGACATCGCGGGCGCCCTGGCCAAGGCGTTCCCGGCCAGCGGCCACAGCGCCGGCCGCATCGTCCGCTGACCCGCCCGCGGGCCCGCCCGGGCCCGCCCGGGGCCGCCCTGGCACCCCCGTGGCCAGGGCGGCCCCGCCGCTTCAGCCGCCCCGCGGCCGGCGGGGCAGCCAGCGCGGGACCGCGCGCTGGTACTCCAGGTAGGCGGCGCCGAACCGGCGGCGCAGCGTCCGCTCCTCGTAGCCGATGACGAACAGGTGGAAGAACACCGCGGCGCCGGCCGCGTACACCAGCAGCCACGGCGCCAGGAACAGCCACGCCTCGCCCAGCACGATCAGCAGCGCCGCGAGGTAGATGGGGTTGCGCACCCACCGGTAGGGCCCGGCCGCGACCACCCGGGACGGGGCGTCCCACGGGCCGGGGGTGCCGTGCCCGACCGCGGCGAAGTTCCACACGCACCACCCGTACAGGGCCGCCCCGGCCGCGATCACCGCCACCCCGCCCCACGCCACCGGGGTAGTGCTGCCGGAGCGCGTGAGGATCCACCAGGGCGCCCAGACCCCGCCCAGGCCTGGCACCACCAGCGTGAACATGGCGTTGCGGACCGCCAGGCTCAGCGCCCGGGCCATCGCCGCTCCTTCCCGGCCGCGGCCACGCCCGCGGCCCCGTCACCGCCTGCCGCGGCGCCCTGGCGCGCCAGCCGTCGGCTGCCCGGCCGCAGCGCCCACGATGTCACGGTCGCCACGGTAAGGATGGCCAGCAGGCCCACCTCGCTGAGGGCATACCCGGTGACCAGATGCGAGATCATGGCCCCGGTGTAGGTGAAGAACGCGCCCGCATAGGCCCACTCCTTGAGCAGCGGCCGGCCGGGGACGAGCAGGGCGGCTGCCCCCGCTATCTTCCAGGCTCCCAGCAGGGTCAGGAAGTACAGCGGGTAGCCCAGGTGCGTCACCAGGCCGCGGACGGCGGGGATGCGGGCGATGTCCCAGGCCCCGCCGAGGCCCAGTTCGGTCACGACCGCGGTGGTGGCCAGCCAGTAGGCAACCAGCTGCCAGCGCGCGGCCCTGCCGCGGGCGGCGCTGGCCAGGCGTCCGGTCACGGTGCTCATGCCGGTCTCCTCTCCTCGCCGGTAGCTCCCCGGGCACCCGGGCCCCGCACTGGCCCGGCGCCCGGGGGCACTTCCATGACGCCCGCCAGCGGCAGAATGTGACCGCCGCCCTATCGCGGCAGATCGCAGCAGTGGACGAGGAGGCCGGGATGAAGTCGGTGGCAGGCGCGGGCGTGGTCGTGACCGGGGCCGGGAGCGGGATCGGCGCCGCGCTCGCGCGGCGGTTCGCCGCGGAGGGCGCCCGGGTGGTGGTGAACGACCTCAACGCCGGCGCCGCGGCGGAGGTGGCCGCCGCCTGCGGGCCCGCGGCCACCGCCGTGCCCGGCGACGCGGCCAGCGAGGACGGGGTCGCCGCCCTGGTCGGCGCGGCCGCCGCGGCGCTCGGCACGATCGACCTGTACTGCGCCAACGCCGGCGTGGCCGTCGGCCAGGGGGTCGGGCCGGAGCCGGACTGGGAGGCCTCCTGGCAGGTCAACGTCATGGCGCACGTCCGGGCCGCGCGGCTGCTGCTGCCCGGCTGGCTGGACCGCGGCGAGGGCCACCTGATCTGCACCGTGTCCGCGGCCGGCCTGCTGACGATGCTGGACGCGGCCCCCTACTCGGCCACCAAGCACGCCGCGCTGGCGTTCGCCGAGTGGCTGGCCGCCACCTACGCCCACCGCGGCCTCACCGTCCAGGCCATCTGCCCGCAGGGCGTGCACACCCCGCTGATGCACGGCAGCGGGCCGGCCGCGGAGCTGATCCTCACCGCCTCGGCCATCACCCCGGACACGGTCGCGGACGCGGTGATGGCGGGCCTGGCGGACGGGCGGTTCCTGATCCTCCCGCACCCCGAGGTGGCCGGCATGTACGCGGGCCGGGCCGCCGACCCGGACCGCTGGCTGCGGGGCATGAACAAGCTCCAGCGCCGGGTCGAGGAGGCCACCGGGGCAGCGGGCTGACCCAGAATGCCTGGTTAAGTGGCATCTGGGGGGACGTGCCCCGGGATGCCTGGCATGCTGTCGGCATGGACCACGCCGCCACCGGAACCCTGCACCATGTCGAGCTGTGGGTACCAGACCTCACCCGGGCGGTGGCCAGCTGGGGCTGGCTGCTCGGCGAGCTCGGCTACGAGCTGTACCAGGAGTGGCCGGACGGCCAGAGCTGGCGGGCGGGCGCGACCTACATCGTGGTGGAGCAGTCACCCGCCCGGACGGCGTTCCGGCACGACCGGCACCGGCCCGGCCTGAACCATCTGGCCTTCCACGTGGCCGACAGCGTGCGGGTGGAGGAACTGGTCACGCAGGCCCCGGCGCACGGGTGGCGGCTGCTGTTCGCCGACCGCCACCCGTACGCAGGCGGGGACCAGCACTACGCGGCGTATCTGGAGAACGCCGACGGCTACGAAGCCGAACTCGTCGCGCCGGTTCCCGTGGTGGCCGCCGTGCCGGGCAGCTCGGGCGGCCCGGGCACGGCCGCCGAGCTTAACTGGGCAGGCGAGCCAGGCCCGGGCCCCGGTTCCGGGCCTGCGGAGAGCTGGCCTGAGCCCACCACCACCGACAGCGGCCGGTCCTGGGACGACCTGCCCACTGACACCACGAACTCGCCGGGCGGCCAGGCCCAGCCGCCGGACGCCTCGTCGTAGACGGCGAACACCCGGGCGGGCACCCTGACCGGCACCTCCGCGGTCTCGCCCGGGCCGGCCACGGCCCCGGCGAACCCGCCCAGCACCCGCACCGGCCGCCCCGCGGGCGCGCCGCGCTGGCCCACGTAGGCCTGCACGACCTCCCGGCCCGGCCGCTGCCCGGTGTTGCGGACCCGCACCAGCAGGTGCAGGTCCTCCCCGGGCGCCAGCGCCGCGGCGCTGACCGCCAGCGCCTCGTACGCCCAGGTCGTGTAGCCGAGCCCGAACCCGAACGGGAACGCCGGGACGGTGCCCGCCGCGTCGTACCCGCGGTAGCCGATGAGCAGCCCCTCGGCGTACTCCAGCCGGCCGTCGCGCGGGGTGGCGTGCAGCACCGGGCAGCGGGCCTCGGACACCGGCAGGGTCACCGGCAGCCGCCCGCCCGGCTCCGCGCGGCCCAGCAGCACGTCGGCCAGGGCGTCGCCCATGGCCTGCCCGGGCAGCCAGGCGTACAGCACGGCGGCCACGTCGCGTGCCCACGGCATGAGCACCGGCATGCCCGCGTTCACCACGACGACGGTCTGGCGGCAGACCGCCGCCACCCGCCGGACGAGCTCGTCCTGGCGGCCGGGCAGGGCCAGGGTGTCCCGGTCGAACCCCTCGCTCTCCATGCCCTCGGCGGTGCCGACCACCACCACCGCGGCGTCCGCGCCGGCGGCCGCGGCGACCGCTTCGTCCAGCAGGGTGTCCTCGTCCGCCTCGGCGGCGATGCCGATCCGCAGCGCCAGCGGGCCCTCGCCGTCCGGCTCGGGCCGGAACTCCACCGTGACGTCAGCGGACTGGCCCGCGGCGAGCTCCAGCCCGGCCCGGGTCTCCCCGGGGCGGGTCATGGTCTCCACCGGGTCCTCGGGCATCGGGTTGTGGCCTCGCGCCAGCACGGCGCCATCCACGCTGATGACGAGCTGCCCGACCGCGGCGGCGCCGATCACGTACCGGCCGGCCGCCCCGGCCCGGAACCGGGTGCGCACCACCACCGCGCCCGGCTCGCCCCAGCCCACGCCGGCCGGGATCGACCCTTCCCACCAGGCCAGCGCCGTGGAGTGGCGGTGCTCGCTGCCCAGCAGCGTGCCGCCGGGGCCGCGGAACTCCAGCCGCAGCCCGGGCTCGCCGGAGTCCGGGTCCCGCAGCGACCCGGGCGGGGGAGCGGGCACGGTCAGCCAGATCCGGCAGCCCTGGGCCACCGTGACCTCGGCCTGGCCGGCCAGTGCCGCCCGCAGCCCGTCGGCCGGGTAGGACACCGCGGCCGGGACCACGCCCGCGCTGCCGCCGCCCTGGATCACCGGGTGCACGGCGTTGGGGCCGATCACGGCCACCCGCCGCAGCGCCGCCGGTGCCAGCGGCAGCGTGCCGGTGCCGTTTCTCAGCAGGACGAACGAGGCTGCCGCGGCCCGCCGCAGCAGCGCCGGGTCGGCCCGCGCCGGGCCGGGGCCCGCCGCGGCCGCGCCGGGCCCGCCGTTGTGCGCGCTCTCAGCCGTGGCGTCGCCGGGCACCTGCCCGGGCGCGAGGGGGCCGCCCGGGCCTGCGCTCCAGCCGGGCACGCCGCCGGCGCTCCCGCTGACCGCGCCGAGCCAGCGGGCCAGCCGGAGCAGCCGGGCCACCTTGTCGTCGAGGTCGGCTTCGGGGACGGCGCCCGCCCGCACCGCGTCTGCCAGCGCCCGCCCCCAGTACCGGTTCGGGCCGGGCATGGCCAGGTCCAGGCCGCTCACGGCGGACGCCACCGTGCTGCGGCAGGCGCTCCAGTCGGACACGACCACGCCGGGAAAGCCCCACTCCTGCTTGAGGACCTGCTGCAGCAGGCGCGGGTGCTCGGTCATGCGCAGCCCGTTCACCGAGTTGTAGGCGGCCATGACCAGGGCCACGCCGGCCTCCCGGACACACGCCTCGAACGGCACCAGGTACAGCTCCCGCAGCACCTGCTCGGTGGTACGCGCGTCATAGGTCCAGCGGGCCGTCTCGGAGTCGTTGGCCACGAAGTGCTTGGCCGTGGCCGCCACGCCCGCGCCCTGCACGCCGCGGACATGGGCCACCGCGAGCCGGGCGGTCAGCTCCGGGTCTTCGGAGAAGCACTCGAAGCCGCGGCCGCCGAGCGGCGTGCGCATCAGGTGGATGGTGGGCGCGAGCAGGATGTCGATGCCCTTGGCCCGGGCCTCGGCGCCGAGCGCCGCGGCCAGCTCGTGCACCAGGGCCGGATCCCAGGTCGCGCCCAGCGCCGACCCGCTCGGCAGGCAGCTGCTGGGGTCCCGGTCGTCCAGGGACATGCCGCGGGCCCCGGCGGGCCCGTCGGAGGTGACCAGCGGGCGCAGGCCCAGGGCCTCGCTGCCGTGGGTGTGCCAGCTGTCCGCGCCGGTCACCAGGCGCGCCTTTTCCCCCGCGGGGAGCGCAGCCGCCGGGCAGCGCTCCCCGCGCGGCTCCGCCGGGGTCACGAAGTCACGTCTTCGGGG
>JBLMWU010000247.1:0-5169 GCA_050257395.1 Gemmatimonadota bacterium
GATCGGCTGGGGCGGGCCATCGGCGTGCAGGGCGCGGCGCAGGCGCTTGGGCTCGCGCTCGGGCCCGCTGTCGGTGGGCTGCTGATCAGCATGGGCGGCTGGCGGCTGATCTTCTTCGTCAACGTGCCGATGGGGCTGATCGGCACGGCGCTGGCCTGGTTCCTCATCCCGCGCAGCCGCAACTTGGCAGCCCGGGCCAGGTTCGACTGGCCTGGCCTGGCACTTTTCCTGCCCGCCACCATCGCGTTGCTGCTGGCCATTACCTATGGCGACCGGGCCGGCTGGGGATCTGCGCTTATCCTCGGCGCCTTTGCGCTGGCCGCGCTGCTCCTGGCCGCCTTCGGCCTGCACGAGCGGCGGGCCGCCGCACCCATGCTCGACCTGCGGCTGTTCCGGCGCGTCCCGTTCAGCGCCGGGATCGCCAGCGGGCTGCTGTCCTACCTGGTCCTCTTCGGCCTGCTCACGGTGGTCCCGTTCTACCTGGAGATCGCCCGACACGCCCCGCCCGCCAGCGCCGGCCTGCAACTGCTGGTCCTGCCTCTTGGCGTCGGGCTCATCGCCCCGTTCGCCGGGCGGCTGGCGGACCGGATCGGCGCCCGCCCGCTGACCGTCGGCGGCATGGCCACCACCGCCGTCATGCTCGCCCTCAGCACCCTCCTGCATTCCCAGGCGGACGTGTTCCTGCTGATGCTCGCGGTGGCCGGGCTCGGGCTGGGCGCATTCACCCCGCCCAACAACGCCGCCATCATGGGCGCCGCCCCCGCGCACCAGACCGGCATGGCCAGCGGCGTCCTCAACATGACCCGCGGCCTGGGCACCTCACTCGGGCTGGCCCTCGCGGGCCTGGCCTACACGCTTGGCGCCGGCGCTGGCGAAGCCACCCCAGCCCACGCCAGTGCGGGTTACCGCCACGCAGCGTTGCTTCTCGCCGCGCTCGCGGCCGCCGCCGCCCTGATCGCCGCCCTGCGCGGCAAAACCGAACTCAGCCACGACCCAGCCCTCACCGCCGAATAACCAGCTTCCCAGCCCACTGGATGGCTCACCTTGCCCGCCAGGCGCTGGGGTGCCTACCGGCGTGGCGCGGCCAGGTCCCCCGGGCGCAGACGGTATTGCTGCAACCGCAGGCCGTGGTACTTCTCGGTCTCGCCGACCCATTCCATGCCGATCCGGCGCACCGGGGCCGCGGCGCGCGCATTGGCCGGGCGCACCAGCGCGATCACCTGTTCTATGCCCTGCCCGAACGCCCATCGCGCCAGCGCCAGCCCGGCCTCGGTGGCATAGCCGTGACCCCACGCCTGCGGATGCAGTTGCCAGCCCATCTCGAACTCCTCATCAGGTGGCAGCGGCAGCAGGGTCGCCCCGCCGATCAGGCAGCCATCGTGGCGCAACTCGACCGCCCACCGGCCAGCCGGCGCCATCATCCGCGCATCCTCCGCTGCCCATTGCTGCAAGACCAGTCGCATCGCTGGCAGATCGGGAACTCTGTCCATCTCCGGCGTCAGCCACCGGGCGATCTGGGTATCGCCATAGGCGCCCAGCGCCGCTTCGGCGTTATCTGCACTCCAGCCACGCAGGACCAGGCGTTCGGTATCCAATCTGGCTGCCACATTGCCTCCCCATCCTCAGCATCAGCACGCCACTGCGCCTGCCCGCCCGCACCCCGGCGCTGGCTGTGGAACGGCTGACGCTACGGGACGCCACACCGATCGAGTGGCGTAACGGCCTGGTCCGCGCGGACCGGTTCTCCCACGTCGCCCGGTGGGACGCCCAGAACATGGACGCCGGGTTCGAGCCTGCCGAGGTGAGCAGGCCGATCGGCCCGCCCAGCCCGGTCCTATCAGGGGCCGCTGACCGGCGCCCTCTCCATATCTGATGCGGGCTCAGGGGCAGGCTGCCGCGCCCGCCGCTGTGAGCGTGCGAACCAGGCCAGGCCGGCCAGTGTCAGTGCTGAAGCGACGTACATGTTCAGCCGCAGGCCCAGGAAGTGCTCTGAGGGGTCGACCCGCAGCGACTCCTCGAAGATCCGGAACGCCGAGTACCCGGCGACGTAGAGGGCGAACAGGCCCGGTGGCTGGACGCGGCGGTGGTGCCCGAGCCAGACCAGCGCCGCCGCCAGCGCGAGGTCGAAGACCAGCTCGTACAGGAACGTGGGGTGGAACGCCGGGTAGCGGGCGTAGCCGGCGGGCCGGAACGCCGGGGCGATCTCCAGGCCCCATGGCAGGCTGGTCGGGCCGCCGAAGAGCTCCTGGTTGAAGTAGTTGCCGATCCGGCCGATCGCCTGCGCGACCAGCAGGGCCGGCGCCACCGCGTCCATGAACCGGGTGACGCTCGCCCCGTGGCGGCGCACCCGCCAGGCGCCGGCTACCGCCGCCAGGGCCACCGCGCCCCAGATACCGAGCCCGCCGTCCCAGACGGCGAAAACCCCGTACCAGTGGTGGGGGATGTACCTGGGGGTGGTGAGGTCGAAATAGATCCGCCCGCCGGCGATGCCCGCCGGCACTGCCCACAGCGCCACCTCGCTGACCAGCGCCGGATCGCCCCCCCGCGCCTTCCAGCGCCGCTGCGTGACCAGGATCGCCGCGGTGATCCCGACGACGTACATCAGCCCGTAGAAGTGGATGAACGCCGGCCCGATGTGGAACCCGCTCACTGGGGGACTGGGGAGGTACTGGGGCATGGGCTCACTTTCTGCGCCGGGTGCTTCACCGAGGCTACCGGGCACGCCCGGGCGTGCCGGGCCTCATCCTCTGCCTGCCGTGATGCGGTAGATGGTGAAGGCCAGCCCGAAGGTGGCGAGAAACCAGCCGAACGCCTGGCGGACCACTGTGCCCTTGACGTGGTGGGCGAGCCGGCTGCCGGTGGCGCTGCCGGGCACCAGCCCGGCAGCGAACTCACCGGCCACCGCCCAGTCGATGTGCCCGAGTGCCCAGTGGGCCGAAAGGGTAGGGATCGCCAGTACCGTCACCACCAGCAGGCTTGTCCCAACCGCCTGCCGCATGTTGAGGCCGAAGATCAGCAGGTACATCGGCACCAGCAAGAACGCGCCGCCGTTGGCCAGCAGACCTGTGAACACCCCCACCAGCGCGGTAGCGGCCACCAGCAGCAGCCGGTGATGGCGCCGTTCAGCGCCCGCTTCACGGGCTGCTTCCCCGACCGGCCGCACGACCCGCAGGCCCACCACAATCAGCACGACGCCAGAGACGACGAGCAGCACCGGGCCACCAGCCAGATGTGACAGCAGCGCCCCGGCGACCGTGCCGGGAATGCCGCCCAGCACCGACCAGGCAGCGGCGCGAGGCCGGGCTTCACCGGCACGCACATAGGGCACTGCCCCCACCGCCGCGGAGGGAATGGTGGCCGGCAACGGTGACGCAACCGCGGCCAGGCCCGGCACGCCGAGCAGCGCCAGCACCGGGGTGGCCACCGACGAACCACCCACCCCGAACAAGCCCATGCACAAGCCGACACCCACCCCCGCCAGCACGATTAACGGCCACGCCGCCAGATGCGTCACCGGCAACCCCCGGCTCGCCGCCGCAGCGGGTTACCGCGCAGCGCCCCGGCTGCGTGACGGGTCACGACAGGCGGGCCGGGCCAGCCCGGGCGGCTGGCAGGAGGCCAATTGCGGAGCACAGCCGGGACGCGGTCAGGTGCGGGCTCTGGCCATCGCGGCCTGGACATCCGCCAGCGCGCCGGGCGGGAAACCGGCCGCGCCGCCCAGCGCCGCGGCGGCCAGTTCCCCCTCGGCCGCTTCCTCCAGGACGGTCAGCAGTGACACCGCCGCCGCCGGGGTGCGGGTGAAGACCAGGACGCCGTGGTTACCCAGGAGCACGGCGCGGGTGGCGGGGTGCTCGCGGATGGCATCCAGGATGCCGCCGACTGAGCGCTGCGATCCGCGCGGCGCCCACGGCACGACCGGTACATCGTCCGCCTGGCCGAACCGCAGCAGCGCCTCATAGCGGCACGGCAGCGCCCGGGCGGCCATGGCGAAGGCGAGCAGGCCCGGGGAATGGGTGTGGATGATCCCGCCCACCTCAGGCCGGGCCCGGTACACCTCAGAATGCATGGCCACGATCTCAGCATTGGCCGGATCAAGGTCCCCTTCAAGAACCGCCCAATCCAGCCCCACCAGCGCAAGCCGGCCGGGGCGCAGTGCCCTGACCTGCCCTTCCACCGTCAGAAGCATCTTCTGTTCATCAACACGGGCTGACAGGTTGGCATGGCCAGAGTGGGACATCACACCGTTGACGAACAGCGCATGCGCGGCCTCAACCACGGCCTGGCGGATCGCTGGATAACTCAACTCCGGACCGGTCACAGGCCCTCCCCTGCTCGTCGTCTTGCCTGACTAGCAATCGCCGGCCAACACGGTGGCTGAGCCGCTCAGAATCATCCCGGGCAGTTATTCATGCCTGAACCGGCCGGCTCTGCGGCCATCAGGCTCACCCGCGAGGGGAAGTAGCCCTCGCCGGCTGATCGGCATGCCCGCCGCCTGACGGCGCCCGGCCGCCGGGCGGATGGCGTGACCTTCCAGCCCTGACCCTCGTGCCCAGGCGCGGTCTTCTGCTCTCCGGCCTGGCCGGGACGGAGAGTGATGAGCCTGGCGATCATGGCGGTTTTGTACCCGATCATCTTCATTGGTGAACTGCCGGGCAAGACGATGGCCGCCTCACTGAGAAAGCAGGCGGGTAGCCCGGCCGCGCCTTGCCAGCTGTCGGTTTCTCCGCATTTCCTGCACATGTCCGCCGCAGGGACTGCGCAGCCGGGGCGTGTACTGACAGTGAGTTCGGGGGTGAGGATGATGAGGCGGAAGATGATGGCGCTGGCAGCGATCCCGGTGGCGGCGCTGCTGGCCGGCGGTGGAGTCGCGGCGGCGCAGGCGGTGAGTGCTCCTGCGGGCCCGGCGGCGACCCAGCAGGCGGCTGTTCAGCATCAGTACGGCCCGGGGCCCGGTAACGGGGCCGGCCAGCCGGCGTGGGCTAAGCACGCGCAGGTGCGCGACGGTACCGGCTACGGCGACCAGGACCGCATCCGCGACCGTGACCGCGACGGGACGTGTGACCACGTCCCTGCTGCTCAGCGGTAGGCAGGACTGACAGCACACCTGCGGTGCGGAGTGGCCATGACAGCAGGCAGATGACAGCGGAAACCGGTGGTGTGCCCGCCGCC
>JBLMWU010000248.1:0-15303 GCA_050257395.1 Gemmatimonadota bacterium
GCCGGCCGGTCCGCCAGTTCCTCAATCGCCGCCAGCTTGATCTTCACGACCTGCTCGCCATAGGGCTCCAGCAGATGCGCCGGGATCCCCATCTCGGCCGCTACATCTTCCAGAGGTTTGAGTGCGGCGCCGCGCGCGATCTCCAGGTCGCTCGGGAAAGCCATGACGGGACTCCTCTTCGTCGAGGAAGGGCTCGGCCCTTGTGGGGTGGTTACGGTTGTACCGGTGAGATGAGAGTGGCCGGGGTGCGGAGTGTGGGACCAGGGACCAATGGCCGCCGTCAGATGCCGGGGGTCATGAAACCGTCCACGCCGATACCGAGCTCCCCGCCCGCGGCCATGAGCGCGTCAAAGAGGTAGCGGCCGGACGACCGTTCGCAGTGCAGCAGGTAGGACGGCGTGCCGTCGCGGTCGTCGCGGACCACGTCGGTGGAGATCCCGGCGACCGGTGCGCGGAACGCGGTCCCGTCCGGGGTCATCTCGCCGTCCAGGTCGACCGGGCACAGCCGCGCCAGCAGATCGGCCGCTGACCCGCCGGTCACCCGGACCAGCGCGCGGCCGTGGGTCAGGTCGATCACGGACACGAACTCGTCCGGGGCGGACTCGGCAGCCAGGCCGGTGAGCTGGCCGGCGGCCTGGCCGGCGGTGCCGGGCGGGGCCAGCAGCAGCCACTCGCCGGGACCCGCCCCGACCAGCAGCCCGGCCCCGGCCAGCGTCCCGGCCGGGTCGCGGGCGGCCCGGCCGAACGGCACGCCCAGCGCCTTGGCGAACGTCCCGTTCCACGGGGCCCGCACGACCACCTTGGCCAGCGGCGTGCAGTCGGTGATCGTGAGAGCCGCGTCGCTGCGGGCGCCGCTCACCTCCCAGCCGGCCTCCACCCGCACCGGCGCGGCCGACGGGATAGGGCTGCGCGCGACCGGGACCCCCGGCTCCACCTTGTTGTCAGACACGCATCCGCTCCCCTTCGGGATCGACGTGGGCAAGGTGCTCGGTGACGTGCCCGGTGACCTGGCGGCCACTGGGCAGCCGGATGGTCACCTGGGTCCCGGGGGCGGCCAGCGCGGCGTCCACCTGGGCGAGGCAGACCGCGCGGCCGAGGGTCGGGGACATCCGGCTGGAGGTGACCCGGCCCACGATGCGCGAACCGTCGACGAGCTGGCTGGCCTCGGGTGGCACCACCGACCCGTCATCGGGCTGCAGCCCGACCAGCCGCGGGCCGTCGCCGTCCGGCCCCTGCCACGCCAGCTCGGGCTTTCCGGCGAAGTCGGCCTTGTCGAGCTTGATGGCCCAGTTCAGGCCGGCGCTGAACCCGCGGGTCAGGCCGTCGGTGTCCTGGCCGACGATGAGGTGGCCCTTTTCCAGCCGCAGGATGCGCTGGGCCTCCACCCCGAACGGGGCGATGCCCAGGTCCTGGCCGGCGGCCAGCAGGGCCTCCCACACCGCGAGCCCGTAGGCGGCCGGGATGTGCAGCTCGTAGCTGAGCTCGCCGGTGAACCCGATCCGCCACAGCACGCAGCCGTCCACCCGCGCGATCTGGCCGGTGCGGACCTCCATGTAGCCGAACGCCCCGCTGTCCAGGTCGACGCCCTCGGTCAGCCGGGCGAGCAGCTCGCGTGACTTCGGGCCGGCCACGTTGATGCTCGCGTAGGCGGTGGTCACCGGGGTGACGTGGACGTGCCAGTCCGGGTGGGTGGTCTGCAGCCAGTTCTCCACCCACTCCCACACCGCGGCAGCGCCCGACGACGTGGTGCTCATCAGGTAGTGCTCGGGGCCGAGCCGGCCGGTGACGCCGTCGTCGAACACGACGCCGTCCTCGGTGCACATCACCCCGTACCGGACCTTGCCGAGGCCGAGCTTGCTCCACTTGTTGACATACAGCAGGTTGAGCAGCTGCGGCACGTCCGGGCCGCGCAGGTCCAGCTTGCCGAGCGGGGTGACGTCGATGACGCCGACGTTCTGCCTGACGTTGCGGGCCTCGGCGGCCGGGTCGCCGTAGTGGTCGGGGCGGACCCAGGCCCCGGCGAGCAGCGGCCGGGCGTGGTGGGCCTCGTGCCAGGGCTGCATGGGCGAATAGCGGACCGGCTCCAGCTCCCGGCCGGCCAGGGCGCCGAGGGTGACCGGGGCGTACGGGGGCCGCCAGGTGGTGGTGCCGGTCCCGGCGATGGTGCGGCCGGTCGCCCTGGCCACGATCGCGACGGTGTTGACCACCTCAAGCTTGCCCTGGGTGGGTCCCATGGTGGCGGTCGTGTAGCGCTTGGCCAGCTCGATCGAGTCGTAGCCCTCGGCGACCGCGGTCACCAGGTCCTTGGACGAGACGTCCTCGCAGAAGTCCACGATGCCGTGGGTGGAGGCCCGGAACAGCTCCGGGTGCGGTTCGACCGGCAGGGGCGGAATGGTGTCTCCTGCTGGCCGTCGCTCGGCTCCGGGCCGCTGGAGCCCGCCGTCTTCCCTCCTCGCTCCGGCTCCTTCGCCGACTCGCTCGTCAGTCCAGACGGCGGCGCGGCCCTTCGGCTCGCTCCGGCCGGGCAGGGCCGCGAGCCAGTCGCGGCGGATCCGCAGGGCCCGGCGGGCCGCCTCCTGGCCGACCGCGGTGGCGTGCTCGATCAGCTGCTCCCGGCTGCCGTCGCCGGTGATCCCGCCGGCGGCCAGCACCGTGGGCGGCAGCTCGCCGGGGAAGAACCGGGCCGCCTCCGGCCGGTAGACCGGCCGGTCGCCGGCCATGTTCAGCAGCGAGGTCGGGGCGGTCCAGCCGGTCGCGGTGACCACCAGGTCGCAGCTGATGACCGCGCCGTCCGCGAGCTCGACCGACCGCACGCCGCGGCGGCCGCGCACCCGGGCGATGTCACCGCCGGCCCGCGCGTCCACCACCCGCGCCACGTCGACCCCGGCCCGCCGCAGGTCCTCCGCGGCCAGCTCGCCGGCCGCGCTGGCGGTCAGCACGACCGCCCGCTGCCCCGGCTTGACCGCGTGGAGGTTGACGAGCCGGCGCACCGCGGTGGACAGCATCACCCCGGGCACGTCGTTGCCCTCGAACACGTACGGCCGCTCGATCAGCCCGGGCGCGGCCACCAGCACCTTCGCGCGCGTCTTGATGAGCTGCTCGGCGCCGCCGGGCAGGCCGCGGCGCACCACCGCGACCCAGTTGTCGTCGTAGCGGCCCGCCACCACCGCGTCGGTGAGCACCTCGATCCCGGGTGCCCGCGCGACCAGTTCCCGCAGCTCGGCCAGTGCGGCCAGGTCGGCCTCGCCGCCCCAGCGCAGGTGCCCGCCCAGCCGGTGCTCCTCCTCGACCAGCATGACCCGCGCGCCAGCCTGCGCGGCCGCGGCAGCGGCCGCCATCCCGGCCGGCCCGCCGCCCGCGACCAGCACGTCGGGGTGCGCGTACCGCTTGTCGACCTCGGCCCGCGGCGTGCCCGGGGACACCGCGCCCGCGTGGATGAACCGCTGCAGCACCGCCTCGTACGCGGGCCACAGCCGCCGCGGCCAGATGAAGGTCTTGTAGTAGAAGCCCGCGCCGAGGAACCGGCCGAGCAGGCCGTTCGCCGCCTTGATGTCGAAGCCCAGCGACGGCCAGGTGTTCTGGGTCCGCACGTCCAGGCCGGGGGCGGCCAGCCGGTGCGCGCCGCGCACGTTGGGCTCGTCGCCGACCTGGAAGAAGCAGCCGGGGTCGAGGTAGCTGGCGGTCAGCAGGCCGCGCGGCCGGTGGTACTTCATGCTGCGGGACATCACCCGCCGCCCGGAGGCGGCCAGCGCGGAGGCGATGGTGTCGCCGGCGTAGGCGTCCACCGTGCGCCCGTTGAACGTGAAGGTGAACGGCTGCGCCCGGTCGATCTCCTCGCCCGGCTGCGCGGGCAGCCGCATCGGCCGGGTGCTCACCGCAGGCCCTCCTCGAGGGTCCAGGCCTCGTTGCTGACGGTCTCGCGCTCGACCGTGAAGTGCCGGCGGCAGCCCATCCGGTGGTACCAGGTCTCCACGACCGGCCCGGCCGGGTTGGCGGGGAAGTAGAGGTACTCACGCCATTCGGCGGGGGTGACCGTCGCGGGATCGGGCCGGGCTCGGACGTCCCCCAGGCAGCGGAACTCCGTGGCGCCCCGCAGGCCGCACCAGGGACACCGGATCTGGATCATGTGTCGCGCGCCTTTCCCGCTCAGTGTCGTCCCGGTCAGTGGCCGACGGCCGCCGCGCCCTTCTCGCCGACGAGGGTGCCCTCGCGGAACCGCTGCAGCCCGAACGCCGCGATGATCTCGGGGGTGCGGCCGGTGGCGATGCACTCGGCCATCGCCTCACCCGAGACCGGGCCGGCCTTGAACCCGTAGGTGCCCCAGCCCACGTCCACGTAGAAGCCGCCCACCCCGGAGCCGCCCATGATCGGGGAGAAGTCCGGGGTCATGTCGCACAGCCCGGCCCACTGGCGCAGCAGCCGCATCTTCGACAGCGCGGGCATGAGCGACAGCACGTGCCCGGCCAGCCCTTCGGCGAACTCCAGCGAGCCGCGGGTCGAGTAGGAGGCGAACGGGTCCACGCTGGCGCCGAACACCAGCTCGCCGCGGTCGGTCTGGCTCACGTACACGTGCAGCGTGCCGGACACCACCACCGGGTGCAGGAACGAGCGCACCGGCTCGGTGACCGCCGCCTGCAGCGGGAACGTCTGGATCGGCAGCTTCACCCCGGCCATGTCCGCGATCAGGGTAGACCAGCCCGCGGTGCAGTTGAGCACCACCGGCGCGGCGATGTCCCCGCGGGTGGTGCGCACGCCGCGGACCTGGCCGTCCGCCACGTCGATGCCGATGACCTCGGTTTCCTGGTGGATGTGCACGCCCAGCGCGTCCGCGCCCCGCGCGTACCCCCAGACCACCGCGTCGTGCCGGATGATCCCGCCCGGCGGGTGGTAGAGGGCGCCCAGCACCGGGTAGCGCGCCCCGGCGGAGATATCGAGGTAGGGCACCATCTTCTTGATCTCGCCCGGGCCGATGACGTCGGAGTCGACGCCCTGCAGCCGGTTGACCTCGGCCCGCCAGCGCATGGTGCGCAGCGAGGCGTCGCTGTGCGCCAGCGTGAGGTGGCCCCGGCGGGAGAACATCACGTTGTAGTTCAGGGTGGCCGCGAGGTTGTCATACAGCTGCACGGACCGGTCGTAGAAGCGCACGCCCTCGGGGGTCAGGTAGTTCGACCGCAGGATCGCGGTGCTGCGGCCGGAGCCGCCGCCGCCGATGTAACCCTTGTCGAGCACGGCGACGTTGGTGATGCCGTGGTTGGCGGCCAGGTAGTAGGCGGCCGCCAGGCCGTGCACGCCGCCGCCGATGATGACCACGTCGTAAGCCTTGCGCAGCTGGTGCTCCTGCCACGCGCGGGGCCACTGCTCCCCGGTCAGGCCGTGGCGCAGCAGCGAGAACGCGGAGTACCGGCGGGCCCGGCCCGCCCCGCGGCGGCCGGCAGGGCGGGCTGCTTCCACGGTGTCCCTCCCGAGGGAACCGGACCGCCCGCAGGACGGTCCACCTATCCGGGAGCATAGGACCGCAATGAAACACTGTCCACCGGTAGTGGACAGACTTGGGGAAAAAGTTCCGCAGTCTGGGTCAGGCCGAGGGTGTGATCGACTTGAGCGACAGGAACTGGATCGGCAGTTCGACCAGGGCCACCGGGCCGTGCGGCACCCCGCCGATGAACTGCAGCGCGTCACCGGATTCGAGCAGGTAGCGGGAACTGCCGTAGCCGTACTCCATCCGGCCGGTCAGCATGTAGATCAACTCGGTGCCGGCGTGCTGGTACAGCGGGAACGAATCGATCCGCTCGGTCAGCGTGACCAGGACCGGCTCCAGCGTGTTGTTGGGCGCCCGCATGATCCCCAGCGAGTGGTAACGCCGCCCGGCGCCGGACCACTTGTGCTCGATATCGAGGCCCTTCCCGGCTTTGACATAGAGCACATCCTGCTCTTCGTTCAGGCCGCGGAAGAATGCCGTTACCGGCACCTGGAGCGCTTCGGACAACCGCGCGAGGGTGGCGAGGCTGGGGGACGCCTGGGCATTTTCGATCTTTGACAGCATGCCTTTGGACATCCCGCAATGGGCGGCGAGCTGGCCCACGGTCCACCCGAGCTGCAGCCGGAACTCCCGCACACGCTGGGCAATCGCCGCGCCCAGCGCCTCCTCGAGATCTTCGGGCCTGCTGCCGGGGCCGCTGGGAGAAGCGTCGTGGGGCCCCGCCAGGCCGGTGATGTGCGCCACCACGGCTGCTCCTTTCCTCGACCTGATACCGGGCGGGCCACGCCGGTTTTCTTCCCGCCGCGGTGACCGCAGTTCAGGCTAATGCCCGCCCGAACACAGGGTCACGTTACCCGGCGGAAACAGAAAGCAGCCGCGCAGGGCCGGCCAGCGCCGCCCCCGATGCCCGGGGAGACCCGCGGTGGCGCCCGCCGGAGCCCGGCCCGGGGCCAGGCCGGCAATCGCCGCTAGTTCTTCCTATGAGACGGATATCACTGTACGTGAACGGCTGGCGCCGCTGCCGAATCGTCCGCCGGCAGCCGGGGTGGCGGCGGCGAGAACCGTGGCGACTGCTCCCGCACGGCGGCGGCCACCCGCACCGCGTCCAGCGCGGCCGCCGCGTCAGCGGTGCGCACGCACCAGGCGCCCGCCTGGGCGGCCAGCACGGCGATCGCGGCGACCGCCGCGGGCCGCCCGGGCAGCGGCCGCCGCCACGGGCTGACCAGGATCGGCCGGCCGAGCGAGCGGAACTCGCCGAGCCGGGCCAGCAGCTGCCAGTTCTGCTCCTCGGTCCGGGCGAGCCCGGCGCCCGGGTCGGCGACCAGCCGCTCCACCGCGATACCGGCCGCGCACGCCGCCGCGGCCCGTTCCGCCAGCAGCCTCGTGACCTGGGCGGCCACGGTCGTGTGCGGCGGCCGGACAGCACCCACGCCGGGCCCTGGCGTGAGCACGTACGCGACCCCGAGCCCGGCCACCGCGCGCAGCATGCCCGGGTCGGCGAGCCCGCCGCTGACGTCGTCCACCATCCGCGCGCCCGCGCCGGCCGCCGCCTCGGCCACCCGGGCGCGGACGGTGCCGACGCTGACGAGCGCGCCGGCCCCGGCGAGCGCCGCGACCACCGGCAGCACCCGGCGCTGCTCCTCCGCCAGCGGGAGCGGGGCGGCGCCGCGGTGCGGTGACCCGCCGGCCACCTCGATGAGGTCGGCGCCGGCCTGCATCAGTTCCATCCCGCGCGCCACGGCCTGCTCCAGCCGGAACGCCTTCCCGCCGCCGGGGAACTCCGCGGGCGCGACCGCGACCACGCCCATCACCAGGCACCGCCCGGGTTCTGGCCAGCCCGGCAGGCCGCCCGGCGCGGTCGGCCCGGCAACCGCGACAGCGGAGGCGGCGTGCTGCGTCATGAGCACCTCGGCTTTGACCCGTGGAGAGCAGAAGGAAACGAAGATAATTATCAGTGAACGACGCCGTACTGGGCCCGTCAACCGCGCCCGGCGGCGCCCGCGCAGCGGACAGCGTACGGGCCACGCTCCGCCCGACCCGCGCCAGGCAGCCCACCTGGGTATTGCCGCAGGCCAGCGACGCGCTGACCCGCGCCGGGCGGCTGACTGTTGACGAGCGGAGCCACCGGCAGCGACAATGTCCCATGTAATGAAACGCCGTATCGTCTTCATAAACACCGACTCTCGATAAACACCGTCCACCCGGGCCAGCTGCCGGCGGCCGCCGCCGGCCCCAGCCGCGGGATGCGGACACCATTGCGCAGGCCAACGGGAGGAGTACGGCGCGGGATGTGCGGAATCATCGGCCTCCACTGCAAGAACCCGGACCTGCAGCCACGCCTGGGCGAGCTGCTGACGGTGATGCTCGGGGCCATGACGACACGGGGTCCCGACTCGGCCGGGATCGCCGTCTACGCCGACCACCCCACCGCCGGCCAGGCCGGCCCGCCGCTGCGGTACTCGCTGCGCGCTGACGCGGGCACCGGCTGGGAGCAGCTCGCCGAGCGGATCGCGGCCAGCACCGGCAGCGCGGTCCGGGCCGAGCGGCTGACCGCTGACTCCGCGGTGCTGATCTCGGCCGCGGACGAGACAGCCTTCCTGGACTCGCTGCGCCGGCTGGGCCCGGACGTCGCGGTGGCCGGCTACGGGCGGGCCATGGTGGTCGTCAAGGATGTCGGCGCGCCGGCCGACATCTGCTCCCGCTACGGCATCCCCGGCTGGGCCGGCTACCAGGGCATCGGGCACACCCGGATGGCGACCGAGTCCGCGGTCACGACCGCCCACTCGCACCCGTTCGCCCCCGCGGCCGACCTGGCGCTGGTGCACAACGGTTCCTTCTCGAACTACGCGACCGTCCGCCGCCGGCTCGCCCGGGCAGGTGTCCGCTGCGAGACCGACAACGACTCCGAGGTCGCCGCCCGGCTGGTGGCGCTGCGCATGGCGCAGGGCGAGAGCCTGGATGACGCGCTGCGCTACGTGATGAAGGAGATGGACGGCTTCTACACGCTCCTGGTCTCCACCGCCAGCCAGTTCGCGGTGGTCCGCGACTCGTTCGCCTGCAAGCCGGCCGTGATCGCCGAGACGGACGACTACGTCGCCATGGCGTCGGAGTACCAGGCGCTCGCCCGGCTGCCCGGCATCGCCAAGGCCGAGGTCTTCGAGCCTGTGCCGGAGGAGATCTACGTATGGAACCGGTGATCCTGAACTGCGCGGAGCTGAGCACCCGCGACATCAACGCCGCCCTGGCCGCGCTGCCGGACGGTTCGGCCGCCCGGGTGACCGAGCCGCACGGCCGGCACAACCTCGCGGTGGGCCTGGCCAACCACGTGACCATCGACATCGCCGGGAACGCCGGCTACTACATCGGCGGCCTCAGCGACGGTCCCGACGTCGTGGTGGACGGCTTCGTGGGGTGGTCGGTCGGCGAGAACCTGATGAGCGGCTCCATCCGGGTCAAGGGCAACGCGTCGGAGTGCGCGGGCGCCTCCGCCCACGGCGGCACCATCATCATCGAGGGCGACGCGTCCTCCCGGGCGGGCATCTCGCTCAAGGGCGGGACGATCCTGGTGGCCGGCGACGTCGGGCACATGAGCGGGTTCATGGCCCAGGCCGGCACCATGCTCATCGGCGGCAACGCGGGCCACGCGCTGGCCGACTCGGTGTACGAGGCCGTCCTGTACGTGGCGGGCAAGGTCGCCTCCCTCGGCTCGGACGCCCGGATCGAGGAGCTCACCGAGGACGACGTGCGGCTGGTCAAGGAGCTGGCCAAGCTCGGCGGCTTCGACCACGTCGACCCCGGGAACGTCACCCGGGTCGCCTCCGCCCGCGAGCTGTACAACTTCGACGCGCTGAAGGACCAGAAGTACTGATGGAGATGAGCCACGGGCCCGGCCTGCCGATGGACGCCCACCGCGCCAGCCACAGCTTCCCGCCGGAGATGATCGCGCAGATCCAGCGGACGGCCGCCGAAGGCCACTACGAGATCCGCGGCTGGGGCGCCAAGCGGGCCCTGCCGTCCTTCGACGACCTGCTGTTCCTCACCGCGTCGCTGACCCGGTACCCGCTGGAGGGCTACCGGGAGAAGTGCGACACCGCGACGGTGCTCGGCACCCGGTTCGCCAGCAAGCCGGTGGAGCTGGACATCCCGATCACCATCGCGGGCATGAGCTTCGGCGCCCTGTCGGCGCGGGCCAAGACCGCCCTGGGCAGGGCCGCGACCGCGGCCGGGACCTCCACCACCACCGGCGACGGCGGCATGATCGACGAGGAGCGGGCCGCCTCGCACCTGCTGGTGTACCAGTGCCTGCCCTCGCGGTACGGCTTCCGGCCGCAGGACCTGCGGCGGGCGGACGCGATCGAGGTGGTCATCGGCCAGGGTGCCAAGCCGGGCGGCGGCGGGCTGCTGCTCGGCCAGAAGGTGAGCGAGCGGGTCGCCCACATGCGCACCCTGCCCGCCGGTGTGGATCAGCGGTCCGCGTCCCGGCACCCGGACTGGGTGGGCCCGGACGACCTGCGCATCAAGATCGAGGAGCTGCGCGAGGCCACCAACTGGGAGAAGCCGATCTACGTGAAGTTCGGCGCCACCCGGGTCAGCAACGACGTGAAGCTCGCCGTGGAGGCGGGCGCGGACGTGGTGGTGCTGGACGGCATGCAGGGCGGCACCGCCGCCACCCAGGACTTCTTCATCGAGCACACCGGCATCCCCACGCTGCCCGCGGTGCGGCTGGCGGCCGAGGCCCTCCGGGACATCGGCATGGAGGACGAGGTGCAGCTCATCGTGTCCGGCGGCATCCGCACCGGCGCCGACGCCGCCAAGGCGCTCGCGCTCGGCGCGGATGCGGTATCCATCGGCGTCGCCCCGCTGATCGCGCTGGGCTGCAACAGCCCCACCTACTGGCGCGGCGGCGCCGACCACGACGCCGCCGCGGACTACCGGGCACTGGGCACCGAGGCCGGGTTCTGCCACCACTGCCACACCGGCCGCTGCCCGGTCGGCGTCGCCACCCAGGACCCGGAGCTGGAGGAGCGGCTTGACGTCGAGCGCGGCGCCCGCCACGCGGCCAACTACCTCAAGGCGATGGCCATGGAGCTCGCGGCGATCGCCCGGGCCTGCGGCAAGTCCAGCGTCCACAACCTCGAGCCGAATGACCTGGTCGCGCTGACGATCGAGGCGGCGGCCATGGCCCAGGTGCCGCTGGCCGGCACGGACTGGATCCCGGGACATCCGAAGAACGGCTGGTGACCGGCGGCGCGGCTCGCCGGGGGAAGAAAGAAGGGTGCGCCATGTACGACAGGATCCTGGTGGCGGTGGACCACTCGCCCGCCTCTGACCACGCCCTGCGCGCCGCCAGGGACCTGGCGCAGCTCTCCGGCGGCGAGGTGTGGGTGCTGCACCTGCGCGAGCGGGAGGTCATCGCCCGGATGGGCCAGGTGCCGTCGGAGACCCCGGAAGAGGCGGGCGTCACCGTCGACGACGCGGTCAAGCAGCTCACCGACGCCGGGCTCCGGGCGCACGGCGAGGTGCGGAACACGCTGTTTGGATACGCCGCCAAGGAGATCGTGGCGGATGCCCAGCTGCACGACGTGGGCGTGATCGTCATGGGCTCGCGCGGCCGCAGCGACCTGGCCGGCCTGGTCCTCGGCAGCACCGCCCACAAGGTCATCCACCTCGCCGACCGCCCCGTGCTCGTCGTGCGCTAGCCCGGCGGGCGGCCGGCGTTCTGTTACAACGGCGTTAACTTCCCGGTCGCCGTTGTTGTTTCGCATGAGTAAACGAATGATGCTTCCCGTTGCTGCCAGGCAGGATCGGGTCCTGAGCAGCGCCCGCCGGGCAGGGTCCCCGTTCCCGCCCAATTCAGGCGTAACGGAGATCTTCCCATTCCGGTATGGCGGGCGTACTCTCTCCCTAACGTATCGCTCTAGTAAACATCGTCCACTCTGGTGCATAGGTGTCATGTGGCGGGAGGAGCGCGCAAGTGTCGGAAGTTGATGACGAGCTCCGGGCGCGGGCCGAGGCGGACGGCGTTGAGTTCTTCTTCGCGATGTTCGTCGACATGCACGGCAAGCCGTGCGCCAAGATGATCCCGGTCGAGGCGATCGACGTGCTCACGGGCGGGGGCGCCGGCTTCGCCGGGTTCGCCGCCGGGCCGATGGGGCAGACCCCGGCCGACCCCGACATGATCGCCATCCCGGACCCGGCGTCCTACGCGCTGGTGCCCTGGCAGCCGGGCCTGGCCGTGCTGCAGTGCGACATCCACGTCGAGGGCGAGCCGTGGCCGTACACGCCGCGGCTGATCCTCAAGGCCATGGTGGACAAGGCCCGCGAGCGCGGGCTGGTCTACAACGCGGGCGCGGAGGCCGAGTACTTCCTGGTGCGCCGCACCGGCAGCGGCACGATCGAGCTGGCCGACCCGCTCGACACCTCCGACGCGCCGTGCTACGACGCCAAGGGCCTCACCCGGATGTTCGACCACCTCACCACCGTGTCGCGGTACATGAACAGGCTGGGCTGGGCCAACTACGCGAACGACCACGAGGACGCGAACGGCCAGTTCGAGCAGAACTTCAAGTACGCCGACGCGCTCACCACCGCCGACCGGCTCGTCTTCTACCGGTACATGGTGCACACGGTGGCGCACCAGGCGGGGGTGGCCGCGACCTTCATGCCCAAGCCGTTCGCCAACCTGACCGGCTCCGGCCTGCATCTGCACTCCAGCCTGTGGGACGCGCAGACCGGCAAGGAGCTGTTCGCCGACCCGGATGACCCGCGCGGGCTGGGCCTGTCCGAGATGGCCTACCACTACATCGGCGGGCTCATCGACCACGCCCCCTCGATGGCGGCGGTCACCTGCCCGACGGTCAACTCCTACAAGCGCATCGGGGTCGGCGCCCCGATTTCCGGCGCCACCTGGGCGCCGGCCTACGCCACCTACGGCGGCAACAACCGCACCCAGATGCTCCGGGTCCCCGAGGCCGGCCGGGTGGAGAACCGCGCCTGCGACGGCTCGGCCAACCCCTACCTGGCGCTGGCCGTGCAGCTGGCGGCGGGCCTGGACGGGATCGACCGCAGGCTGGACCCGGGCGAGCCGAACCGCGACAACCTCTTCCTGCTACCGCCCGGGGAGGTCGCGGCCCGCGGCATCAAGTCGCTCCCGCCGACCCTGCTGCACGCCGCGGACCTGCTAGTGGGCGACGACGTGCTGCGCGAGGCGCTGGGCAAGACGCCCGGCGGCGACTACATCGACTACTACGCCAAGATCAAGCGCGAGGAGTTCCAGGCCTGGCACTCCGTCGTGTCCAACTGGGAAGTGGAGCGGTACCTGACGCTCTTCTGACGAGGGCGCCGCCGCCCTTCGTGCCCCCGACCCCTGCCATCACGCGGAAACAAGGAGGGGCCATGGCCTCAGCAGCTGGGTCACTGCCGGAGAAGGGCCTGGTCAAAGGCACCAACTGGTGGGGTGCCTTTGTGATCGGGCTGGCGGGGACGATCCTCGTCACCGGCATCGCACCCTACGTCGTCCAGGGCACCGGCGCGCTGGGCATCATCCTCATGGGCGTGATGACGGTCGCGGGCTGCTTCCTGTGCCTGTGCCTCGCCGAGCTGGCGACGCTGTGGCCGGACCGCACCGGCGGCATCCCGTCCTTCGCCACCGAATCCTTCCGCCCGCTGACCGGCGACAAGGTCGCCCGGCACATCGGCGGCGTGTCGGGCTGGGCGTACTGGCTCGGCTGGTTCCCGGTGGCGCCCATCAACGTGATCCTGACCGCCTCCTACCTGGCGGTGCTGTTCGGGTTCAGCCCCGGCCACCTGATCGAGCCGGTCGGCTCCGTCTGGGGCGCCCCGATCGGCATCACGATCATCGCCATCTGCTTCATCCTGCTGCTGGCCATCTTCATCCCGGCCTACCTCGGGATCCGGCTCGGCGCGGCGTTCGCGACGGTGCTCGGCGTGCTGTCCATGCTGCCGATCACGGTCATGGTCTTCCTGCCGTTCTTCAAGCCGGGCTCGATCCACTGGGGCAACGTCGCAGGCTTCCACGCCCCGGCGCATGTGCACGTGAGCTGGACGTTCGTGCTCGCGTGGTTCTTCCCGATCCTGTGGAACGTCATCGCCATGGAGGCCGCCGCCTGCTACGTCGGCGAGTGCCGCGGCGGCGCCCGCGACGCGAAGATCGCGCTGACCGCCGAGGGCGTCTTCGGGATGTTCATCTACATCATGACGCCGCTGATGTTCGTCGCGGTGCTGGGGCTGGCGCTGGCCAGCGCGGACCCGCTGACCCTGTACCTGTCCTACACCAACCACATCTTCGGCAAGGGCTCCTGGGAGCAGTGGTTCGTCGGCATCCCGCTCGTCATGGCCCTCGGCCTGTCGGTGCTGAACGCCATCATGGGCTGCGGCCGGTCGATCTACCAGGCGGCCGAGGACGGGCTGCTGCCCCGCTTCTTCGAGCACAAGAACAAGCACGGCGTGCCCGACTACGCGATGGGTTTCAACGTGGTCTGCTCGGCGCTGCTGGTGCTGCTCGGCTCGCCGGTGCGCATCTACATCATCTCCAACGGCGGCTACCTGCTGTCCTGCACGCTGGCGTTCGGCGGCTACTTCGTCTACCGGCACCTGCGGCCGGACGAGCCGCGCCCGTTCCGGCTGCCGACGTTCTCCAAGTGGATCGCGCTCGCGATCTTCGCGGTCTGGACCGTGATCTACTTCTGGGGCGGCTGGAACTCGCCGAAGGTGATCCTGGCCGACCCGCGCCAGGGGCCCGGGCTCTACCTGCTGGGCCTGCTGATCGTCGCCCTGTACGCGCCGCTGTACTGGTGGCGGGCGCGGCAGGACCGCCGGGTCACGGCCGGCCAGGTGACGGTCGCCCCGGTCCTCGCCGCCGCCGCGGCGGTGCCCGAGGACGGGGTCCTGGAGACCAGCGGGGCCGAGGCCGTCGCGGGCGCCGAACCGCCGGGCGAGCCCCCGGCGGCCCCGTGATCCGGTAACGGGAACCCCTGATGCGCTTCGGCAGGCGCCACTTCGACCCGCAGCCGACCGCCCGGGCGGTCGTGCTGCTGGCCTCCTCGGGCGCGCCGTTCAGCAAGGCGGCCATCAGCCGGGCTCGCGAGCTCGCAGGCGGGGAGCCGGTGGCCGTGCTGACCATCCTGAAGATCTACGGCTCGTCGTTCGGCCTGCCCAACCCGGGGCTGCTGCCGACCCGGCGGGAGCAGGAGGAACAGCTGTCCATCGTGCGCCGGGCGATCCGGGAGCTCGAACGGCGCGGCTGCACCGCCGACGGCCAGGTGGCCGCCACCCGCAGCGCCGGCCGGACCATCGCCAAGGTGGCCCGTGCCCGCCAGGTCCGCTACGTGATCATGGACGAGCAGGCCGGCGGCGGGCTGCGCGGGATCATCGAGGGCAGCCTGACCGCAACGGTCCGGCGCAGGCTCGGCGAGCGCGCGACCCTGGAGGTGGTGGACGGCCTGCGCCGCTGCGCCCGCGAGACCTGTTAGGCCGCAGACGTGCGGGGTAGGGGGCGCGCATGGCTACGACCAAGCAGACACAGGCTGCCAGGCAGAACGTCAAGCAGGCGCAGCGGTCGGCCAGGCAGCAGAAGACGATCCAGCACATGCCGAAGAAGACCCGCAGCGCGCTGGGCAAGCAGGCCGCGGCCGTGGCCCAGCGCAAGCGCACCGGCGGCTCGTCGCCCAAGACCAGGGCGGAGCTGTACGAGATCGCCAAGAAGCGCGATCTGCCGGGCCGTTCGCGCATGGGCCGCGACGAGCTGGCACGCAAGCTCGGGGTGAGCTGACTCACTGCCGGGTCAGGCCAGGGCGCCGTCCCGG
>JBLMWU010000249.1:0-9238 GCA_050257395.1 Gemmatimonadota bacterium
GTTCGTGAAGCGTGAAGTGGGTGAGGCGTGATGGCGCAGGGCTTGACCGCCGCCGACCTGCGGAGCTCAACCGAGGAAGAGCTCGACGGCAAGCTGGCAGAGGCGAAGACCGAGCTGTTCAACCTTCGCTTCCAGGCCGCCACCGGCCAGCTCGAGAGCCACGGCCGGCTGCGCGCCGTCCGCAAGGAGATCGCCCGCATCTACACGGTGAAGCGGGAGCGGGAACTCGGCATCGTGACCGTGGCAGAGGACGCCGGGGAGGCGGAAGACAGTGAGTGACGAGCAGCCCGGTACCGCCCGCGGCTACCGCAAGGTCCGGGAGGGCCTCGTGGTCAGCGACAAGATGGACAAGACCGTCGTGGTCGAGGTCGAGGACTGGGTGAAGCACCCCAAGTACGGCAAGATCATCCGCCGTACCACCAAGTACAAGGCCCACGACGGCGAGAACGCCTGCGGCGTCGGGGACCGCGTCCGGCTCATGGAGACCCGGCCGCTGTCCGCGACCAAGCGCTGGCGGGTCGCCGCGATCCTCGAGAAGGCCAAGTAACCAGCCGGACCCGGCCCGGGCCCGCGAGAACCACCAGACCCGGCCGCCCGCCCAGCAGCGGGCAGGCTCGCAGAAGCAGGAGTTGACGTGATCCAGCAGGAGTCACGGCTCAAGGTCGCCGACAACACCGGAGCCAAGGAGATCTTGTGTATCCGCGTGCTCGGCGGCTCCAGCCGCCGGTACGCGGGCATCGGTGATGTCATCGTGGCGACGGTCAAGGACGCCCTCCCGGGTGCCGGGGTGCGGAAGGGCGATGTGGTCAAGGCCGTGGTGGTCCGCACGCGCAAGGAGCGCCGCCGCGGCGACGGCTCCTACATCCGCTTCGATGAGAACGCGGCCGTGCTGATCCGGGACGGCGGGGACCCGCGCGGAACCCGCATCTTCGGCCCGGTCGGCCGGGAGCTGCGTGAGAAGCGGTTCATGCGGATCATCTCGCTCGCGCCGGAGGTGCTGTGATGGCGAAAAAGACCCAGCCGGCGGGCAAGGCGCCGGGCATGAAGATCAAGAAGGGCGACACGGTCGTGGTGCTGGCCGGCCGTGACCGCGGCCGCGAGGGCAAGGTGCTGGTCGCCTACCCGGAGCGGCAGCGGGTCCTGGTGCAGGGCGTGAACATGGTCCGGAAGAACACGAAGGTCAACTACCAGGGCCGGCGCGGGGCGAAGGAAGGCGGCATCGTCTCCCAGGAAGCGCCCATCCACGTCAGCAACGTGCAGCTGATCGACCCGGACAGCAAGAAGCCCGCCCGGGCCGGTTACCGGTTCGACGAGAACGGGACCAAGATCAGGATCTCCCGCCAGGGCGGTAAGGACATCTGATGACAGCGACAACGACAGAGCGCACCGTGCCCCGGCTGAAGCAGCGCTACCTCGAGGAGATCGCGCCCGGGCTCCGGGAGGAGTTCGGCTACGGCAACGTCATGCAGATCCCCGGCGTCACCAAGGTCGTGGTGAACATGGGGGTCGGCGAGGCTGCCCGGGACGCCAAGCTGATCGAGGGCGCGGTCCGGGACCTGACGGTCATCACCGGCCAGAAGCCCGCGGTGGCCCGGGCGAAGAAGTCCATCGCCCAGTTCAAGCTGCGTGAGGGCATGCCGATCGGCGCGCACGTCACGCTGCGCGGCGACCGGATGTGGGAGTTCCTCGACCGGCTGCTCACCCTGGCGCTGCCCCGGATCCGCGACTTCCGCGGCCTGTCCGACCGGCAGTTCGACGGCCGGGGAAACTACACGTTCGGTCTGGTGGAGCAGCTGATGTTCCACGAGATCAACCCCGATGCGGTGGACCGCCAGCGCGGCATGGACGTGACCGTGGTCACGACCGCCACCAATGACGACGAGGGTCGCTCGCTCCTGCGGCGGCTCGGATTCCCGTTCAAGGAGAGCTGAGCAGTGGCGAAGAAGGCCCTGATCGCCAAGGCGAACCGGACCCCCAAGTTCAAGGTGCGCGCGTACACCCGGTGCTCGCGCTGCGGGCGGCCGAGGGCGGTGTACCGGCGGTTCGGCCTGTGCCGGATCTGCTTCCGCACGATGGCACACCGCGGCGAGCTGCCCGGCATCACGAAATCCAGCTGGTAACCAGCCCAGCGACCGACCTGGGCGCCACCGGGCGCCCCCAACTACGCCGCAGGTCCGCAGGGGAAACCGCGGTGAGGAGGGCCATCAGGCCATGACGATGACCGACCCGATCGCAGACATGCTGACTCGTCTGCGCAATGCCAACTCGGCGTACCACGACACCGTGGGCATGCCCTACTCCCGGATCAAGGAGCACATCGCCGAGATCCTCAAGCAGGAGGGCTACATCTCCGGCTGGGCTGTGCAGGACGCCGAGGTCGGCAGGAACCTCGTGATCTCGCTCAAGTACGGGCCGACCCGGGAGCGCTCCATCGCGGGCCTCAAGCGGGTGTCCAAGCCCGGCCTGCGGGTGTACGCGAAAAAGGACAACCTGCCGCGGGTGCTCGGCGGGCTGGGCGTCGCGATCATCTCCACCTCCGGTGGCCTGATGACCGACAGGCAGGCGGTCAAGCGCGGCGTGGGCGGGGAAGTCCTCGCCTACGTCTGGTAGGAGGCGGCCATGTCACGAATCGGACGACTGCCGGTGCCGATCCCGAGCGGGGTCGAGGTCACCATCAGCGGCCGTAAGGTCGTTGTGAAGGGCCCGAAGGGCGAGCTGTCGCACACGGTCGCCGAGCCCATCGAGGTCACTCAGTCTGACGGCACCATCACGGTGACCCGGCCGAACGACGAGGGTGAGGTCCGGGCGCTGCACGGGCTGTCCCGCTCGCTGGTGGCCAACATGGTCACCGGGGTGACGCAGGGCTACAGCAAGCGGCTGGAGATCGTCGGCGTCGGGTACCGGGTCCAGCAGCGCGGCGCCAACCTCGAGTTCGCCCTCGGCTTCAGCCACCCGGTGACGGTGAACGCGCCTGAGGGGATCACCCTGCGGGTCGAGACCCCCACCCGGCTGGTGGTGGAGGGCATCGACAAGCAGCAGGTCGGCGAAGTCGCCGCCAACATCCGCAAGCTGCGCAAGCCCGACCCGTACAAGGGCAAGGGCGTGCGGTACGAGGGCGAGCAGATCCGCCGCAAGGTCGGGAAGGCTGGGAAGTAAGTCATGGCTCTGACCAAGACCAAGTCGCGCGGGCACACCGCGGCCCGGCGGGCCCTGCGGACACGCCGGCACCTGCGGGTGCGCAAGAAGATCTCGGGCAGCCCGGTCCGCCCGCGGCTGGCGGTGAGCCGGTCGGCCCGGCACATGTTCGCCCAGCTGGTGGACGACGCTGCCGGGGTCACCCTGGCTTCGGCGTCTACCCTGGACGAGACGATCCGCGGGGCGGAGGGCGACAAGACCGCCAAGGCCCGCCAGGTCGGTGCGCTGCTGGCGCGCCGGGCGGCCGAGGCGGGGATCACCGCGGCAGTCTTCGACCGGGGCGGGTACGCCTACCACGGCCGGGTCGCGGCGCTCGCCGACGGCGCCCGGGAAGCCGGGCTGGCCCTCTGATGGCCACTAACACGGACGAGAGAAGGATTTTCTGATGGCAGGACAGCCACGGCGCGGCGGCGGCCAGGGCGGCGGCCCGGGCGGCGGCGGTGGTGACCGCCGGGACCGCCGGGACGACCGCCGCGGCGGTGACAAGGGCAATCAGTACCTCGAGCGGGTGGTGACCATCAACCGCGTCGCCAAGGTCGTCCAGGGCGGGCGCCGGTTCAGCTTCACCGCCCTGGTCGTGGTGGGCGACGGCAACGGCATGGTCGGCGTCGGCTACGGCAAGGCCAAGGAAGTGCCCGCCGCGATCGCCAAGGGCGTGGAGGCGGCCAAGAAGCACTTCTTCCGGGTGCCCCGGATCGCCGGCACGATCCCGCACACGGTGACGGGCGAGGCCGCGGCCGGGGTGGTGCTGCTCAAGCCCGCCAGCCCCGGTACCGGCGTCATCGCCGGCGGCCCGGTGCGCGCGGTGCTGGAGTGCGCGGGCATCCACGACGTGCTGTCACGGTCGCTGGGATCGTCCAATCCCATCAACGTGGTGCACGCGACCGTGGCCGCGCTCAAGGGCCTGAACCGCCCCGAGGAGATCGCCGCCCGGCGCGGGCTGCCGATCGAGGACGTCGCACCGGCGGCGATGCTGCGCGCCCGGGCGGCCGCGGCCTCCGCCGCCGCAGGCAACAGCTGACCGGGAGCGAGCCGATGGCACAGTTGAAGGTAACCCAGACCCGGTCGAAGATCGGGGGCACCCAGCAGCAGCGGAACTCGCTGCGCTCGCTGGGCCTCAAGCGGATCGGGGACGTGGTCATCAAGGACGACCGGCCCGAGTTCCGGGGCATGATCGCGACGGTGCGCCACCTGGTCACCGTCGAGGAGGTGGACTGACATGGCAGGCCCTGACAAGGCGGGCACGGCCAAGGCCGGCGCTGCCAAGGCGGGCACGGCCAGGGCCAGTGCGGCCAAGGGCAGCGCTGGCGACGCCGGCGCGGCCGTGCCGGGCCCGGGCGGGCGGGGGCTGAAGGTCCATCACCTGCGCCCGGCGCCCGGGGCGCACATCCAGCGCACCCGGGTGGGCCGTGGTGAGGCCTCGAAGGGCAAGTCGGCCGGCCGCGGCACCAAGGGCACGCGGGCACGCGGCGGGGTGCCGGCGAACTTCGAGGGCGGCCAGATGCCGCTGCACCGGCGGCTGCCGAAGCTGCGCGGCTTCAGCAATCTGGCGTTCAAGACCACCTACCAGGTGGTCAACACTGGCCGGCTGGCCGAGCTCTACCCGGAGGGCGGGGAAGTCACCCCCGAGGACCTCGCGGCCAAGGGCGCGGTCCGGTCCGGCGAGCTCGTCAAGGTGCTCGGCACCGGTGACACTTCCGTCGCGCTGCGGGTGAGCGCCCACGCGTTCTCCGCATCCGCCCGCGAGAAGATCACGGCCGCCGGGGGCACCGTCACTGAGCTGTAGGTGACACTGAGCTGTGAGGCAGCAGCCGATGAGCTGGCACGCGCGCACGCCTGACCAGGGAACCGGGCAGGCGGCGCGGGCCGGCTTGCGGCTGTCACCAGGCGGCGTGCATGTTACATTCAGGCGGTCACGCTGCGGCGGCGACCCGCCGGGCAGGCGCCGCGCCACCAGGGCTTCATGCCCTCAATCGACCGGACTAGGTGAGGACGGCGCATGCTGACCGCGTTCCTCGGGGCGTTCCGCACGCCTGACCTGCGCAGGAAGCTGCTGTTCACGCTCTTCGTCATCGCCATCTTCCGGCTGGGTGCGTCCCTGCCGACCCCCGGGGTCTCGGAGAAGGCCGTCCGCATCTGCACGAACGCGGCGTCGAGGAGCGGCAGCAGCGTCTTCGCGCTGGTCAACCTGTTCAGCGGCGGGGCGCTGCTGAAACTCTCGGTGTTCGCGCTGGGAATCATGCCCTACATCACCGCCAGCATCATCCTGCAGCTGCTGGCCGTGGTGATTCCCCGGCTGGAGACGCTCCGCAAGGAGGGTCAGGCCGGGCAGAGCAAGATCACCCAGTACACCCGGTACCTCACGGTGGGGCTGGCCATTCTCCAGTCCACCGGCATCGTGGCCCTGGCCCGCACCGGCGCCCTGTTCGGCGGCGCGGTCTGCAACCAGTCGCTGCTCATCAACACCTCGGTCTTCACGATCACCACCATGGTGATCTGCATGACGGCGGGCACCGCGGTCATCATGTGGCTGGGCGAGCTGATCACCGACCGCGGTGTCGGCAACGGCATGTCGCTGCTGATCTTCACCACGGTCATTTCCGTGATCCCCGGCGAGATGCTGAACATCTACCGGGTCAAGCACGGGTTCGTGTTCGCCATCGTGCTGCTGACCGGCTTCTTCATCGTGGGCTTCGTGGTGTTCATGGAGCAGGCCCAGCGGCGGGTACCGGTCCAGTACGCCAAACGGATGGTCGGGCGCAAGATGTACGGCGGGACCTCCACCTACATCCCGCTCAAGGTGAACCAGGCCGGTGTCATCCCGGTCATCTTCGCCTCGTCACTGCTCTACATCCCGCAGCTCGTCAGCTCGATGTTCGGCAAGCAGTCCGCCACCGGGTGGAACGCCTGGGTCCAGCGCTATCTGGTGTCCGGCGCGTCGCCGGTCTACATGGCGCTGTTCTTCGTTCTCATCATCTTCTTCACCTACTTCTACGTCGCGATCACGTTCAACCCGGTCGAGGTCGCCGACGACATGAAGAAGTACGGCGGCTTCATTCCCGGCATCCGGCCCGGCCGGCCGACCGCGGAGTACCTGAGCTACGTGCTGAACCGGCTGACCGCGCCCGGCTCGCTGTACCTGGGCGTGATCGCGCTCATCCCGATGGTCGCGCTGGGCGTGCTCGGGGCCAGTGAGCAGTTCCCCTTCGGCGGCACCACCATCCTGATCGCGGTGGGGGTGGGACTGGACACCGTGAAGCAGATCGAGAGCCAGCTTCAGCAGCGTAACTACGAGGGCTTCCTGCGATAGTGCGCGTCGTGCTGGTGGGCCCCCCCGGTGCGGGCAAGGGGACGCAGGCCCAGTTCATAGCGTCGCACCTGTCCATCCCGAAGATCTCGACAGGTGACATCTTCCGTGCCAACGTCAGCGGCGGCACCGAGCTCGGGCGCCGGGCGCAGGCGTACATGGAGCGCGGGGACCTGGTGCCGGACGAGGTCACCATCGCCATGGTGACCGACCGGCTGCAGGAGGACGACGCGCAGGCCGGGTTTCTCCTCGACGGCTTCCCGCGGAACGTGCCGCAAGCGGAGACGCTGGAGAAGCTGCTGTCGAGCTGGGACACCCGGCTGGATGTGGTGCTGGAGCTGGTGGTCGACGACGACGAGGTGGTCCGCCGTCTGTCGGGCCGGCGGACCTGCCGCCGCTGCGGCCGGGTGTGGCACGTCACGTTCGACCCGCCGGCTCAGCCCGACACCTGCGACGACTGCGGCGGCGAGCTGTTCCAGCGCGACGACGACCGCGAGGAGACCATCAGGCACCGGCTGGAGGTCTACCAGCAGCAGACGGCGCCGCTCGTGTCGTACTACGCGGACGAGGGCATCCTGCTGGGCCTTGACGCCACCGGCCCGGTGGAGGAAGTCACCGAGCGGGCGCTGGCGGCGCTGCGCCGTTTCATGCGCTGACCTGCTGGCGCATCGCGCCCGTGCCCGGGCCCCGGGTACCGTTGAGTAGGGGATCCGGAGGGAGCATGCGGCGCAGACGCGAGCCTGCCATCGAGCTGAAGACACCGTCGCAGCTGGCAGCCATGCGGGAAGCGGGGCTGGTGGTGGCCCGTGCGCTGCGGGCGGCGGCGGACGCCGTGGCGCCGGGGGTCAGCACCCAGGAGCTGGACGCCGTGGCAGCGGCCGAGATCAGGGCCGCCGGGGCGACCCCGTCGTTCCCCGGCTACCAGGGCTACCCGGCCACCATCTGCGTGAGCGTGAACGACGAGATCGTGCACGGCATCCCGTCCCCGGCCCGGCTGCTGCGGCCCGGGGACGTGGTCTCCATCGACTGCGGCGCCATTGTCCGCGGCTGGCACGCGGACGCGGCACTGACGGTCGGCGCCGGCGTCATCACCGGTGAGCTGGCGGACCTCCTCGAGGCCTGCGAGCAGGCCCTCTGGCAGGGGCTGGCGCAGGCGCGGCCCGGTGCCCGGCTGTCGGACATCTCGCACGCGGTGGAGCGGCACGTCCGGTCCGCGGGGCCCTACGGGATCGTCGAGGACTACGTGGGCCACGGCATCGGCACCCAGATGCACATGGACCCGCCGGTGCCCAGCCTCGGCCGGCCGGGTCGCGGGCCGGTGCTGGCCGAGGGCATGGCGCTGGCCATCGAGCCGCTGCTCACCCTGGGCGGCCCGCAGACCCGGCTGCTGGACGACGGCTGGACCGTGGTGAGCGAGGATGGCAGTGCCGCGGCCCACTTCGAGCACACCGTCGCCATCACGGCCGGCGGCCCGTGGGTGCTGACCGCGGGCGACGGCGGGACGGCCGGGCTGGCGGCGGTCACCGGCAGCCCGGTTGCGGGGCTGGCCGGCCCTGAGGCAGGCTCGGAGAGGTAGTGGCCCGGTAAGGAGTCGTATGTCCAATCCCAGGATCCGCGCTTCGGATGCGGACCGTGACCGCACCGCGGCGCTGCTGCGCGAGCACCACGCGGCCGGCCGCCTGACCGCGGAGGAGTTCAACGAGCGGCTCGACAAGGCATACGCGGCCAAGACCCTGGGCGAGCTCGACGAGCTGCTGGCCGACCTGCCCGGCATCGACCTGTATCAGCTGCCGGACGCCTCCGCGCGCCGCGGCCACCCGGGCCCGTCCGGCGGATACCCGCTGCCGTGGCTGATGGCGCCCGGCGGGGTGAGCAGGTTCTCACCCGCCTGGAAGGCCGCCTGGGGAAGCTGGCTCAGCGTCAGCCTGATGTGCTTCGTCATCTGGCTGCTGACCGGGCACCCGGGCAGCCTGTGGTTCCTGTGGGTGGCGGGCCCCTGGGGGGCGCTGATGCTCGGGCGGTGGCTCAGCGGCGCCCATCCGCACGGCCGGGACCGCCGGGGCCGCCGCGGCTGACCGCGCCCCGGGACCGCCGGCAGGGCAGGGAATGCCGCCGCGGGGTCCTGCGTTCGCATTACCGGACCGGGTCGCGTAGACTCTGCTGCGGCCCATGAGCGATTCTCGTTCGGCTGCATCTCCGCTTGGCGCCTGCAGGTGCCCTGGAGATGGTCGGCCGGGCCAATGGTGAGGAAAAACCCTACCGCCAGCAGCCGGTGAATCCGGTGCGCGGGCGGTCATGACAGCGAAGCGCGGAGGACATGCCCAAGAAGGATGGCGCCATCGAGATCGAAGGCACGGTCGTCGAGTCACTCCCGAACGCCTTCTTCCGGGTGGAGCTGGACAATGGGCACAAGGTCCTCGCCCATATCAGCGGAAAGATGAGGATGCACTACATCCGCATCCTGCCCGACGACCGGGTGGTGGTGGAGCTGAGCCCCTACGACCTGAGCCGCGGGCGGATCGTCTACCGCTACAAGTGACCATGACTGACACCCGCTGCGGGGCGGCCCGCGTGCGGACACGCGAGAACCACCATGTGCCGGGCCGTGCCCGGCACCCGAGGAGACCATGATGAAGGTCAAGCCGAGTGTGAAGAAGATCTGCAGCAAGTGCCGGATCATCCGCCGGCACGGCCGGATCATGGTCATCTGCTCTGACCCGCGGCACAAGCAGCGTC
>JBLMWU010000250.1:0-51132 GCA_050257395.1 Gemmatimonadota bacterium
GCCAGCTCGACGCCGCGCGCCCGGGCCAGCGCCTCGGTGCTGGCCAGCACGTCGCTGACCAGGTCGTCAAGCGTGATCTCGTCATAGGACACCTGCAAGGTGCCCGAATGGATGCGGGACAGCTCGAACAGGTCGTCAACCATGGTCGCCAGCCGGTCGGCCTCGGCCCGCATCTGCTTGTGGTAGCGCGGCGGATCTGCGGCCAGGCCGTCCTCCAGGGACTCGGCCATCGCGCGCAGCCCGGCCAGCGGGGTGCGCAGGTCATGCGAGATCCAGGCAACCAGCTGCCGCCGGGACTGCTCGAGCGCGCGCTCCCGCGCTCGTGACGTCGCCAGCCTGGCGCTGGTGTCCGCCAGTTCCTGGGACACGGCGGCGAACTCCGCCGCCAGCGGCAGCGCCGGGGGCCGGAACTGGCCCGCCTCGTCGCCGAGCGACCGGGCTGCCTGCCGCAGCGCGGTGCTGCTGGATCCGATCTGCCGCCCGAGCAGCCAGCTGAAGGCGGAAGCCTCGATGCCGGCGACGACGCACACCATCGCGACGACGCCGAGATCATGCTGGGACAGGAACATCGCCTCGGCGGTGCCGAGCGTGCCGGCCACGATCGCGAGCACGGGCACCGTGCCGCTCGCCTGGATGGACAAGCGGAGTGAGGCCCGGCGCAGCAGCCGGATGACGCCCATGCCCGCCAGCCCCACGACGCTCGTGCACCCCGCCGCGATCAGGACAATCTGGACCTGGGCGTTCATGACGGGTCCGCCTCCCAGCGGTAGCCGACACCCCAGACCGTCTGCAGCTGGGCCGGCGAGGCGGGCACCCGCTCGACCTTGTCACGCAGCCGGCGAACGTACACGGTGATGGTCGACAGGTCGCCGAGCGACCAGCCCCATACCTGCTCTAGCAGTTCCGCGCGGGAGAACGCCCGGCCCGGGTGGGAGACGAAGAAGGCAAGCAGGTCGAACTCGCGCACGGTCAGGTCCAGCTCCCGGCCGTCGCTGCGGGCGCGCCGGGCGGCCACGTCGACCTCCAGCCGGCCCGAGCGCACGGGCTGCGGCGCGGCTGCCGCCGCGGTCTCGGCCGCGCGGGCGCGGCGGAGGACGGCCTGCACCCGCAGGGTGAGCTCCCGCGGGCTGAACGGCTTGGTCACGTAATCGTCGGCGCCGGCCTCCAGCCCGAGCACGCGGTCGCTTTCCTCACCGAGTGCGGTCAGCATGATCACCGGCAGCGGCGCCTGGCTGTCCTGTCCCTCGCGCAGGCGCCGGCACACCTCCAGGCCGCTGACACCCGGCAGCATCAGGTCCAGCACCACCAGATCGGGCCGCCACGTCGCGGCGATCTCCAGTGCGGCCGGCCCGTCCACCGCATGCCGGGGCTCCAGGCCGGCGTGGCGCAGGTAGTCCACGACGACCTCCGCCACGGTCAGGTCATCTTCGACAACGAGAATGCGCGCGTTCACGCCCCGAGTCTAGGAAGCCAGGCGATCACTCAGGGCGGCCGCGGGCCCGTCCGGGCATCTATACGAAATTTTCTTCAGTTTGTCATAAATGACGGGGCAGCCGCACAACCGGAATCGGGCTGCCGCTCAGCGGCTGAGTTCTCCATTTTGTAAGGTTCTATCGCCAGTGCCGGCCCGCCATTGGTAATAACGTCACACCCGTGATCGTTGACGTGATCTTGCCCTGCCTGAACGAGGCATCGGCATTGCCATGGATTCTCGAAAGGATGCCCGCTGGCTTCCGCCCGGTCGTCGTGGACAACAATTCCACGGACGGTTCGGGTGAGGTCGCCAGATCGCTCGGCGCGACGGTCGTGGCCGAGCCGGCCCCGGGCTTCGGGGCCGCCGCTCACGCCGGCCTGCTGGCGGCGACCAGCGACCTGGTCTGCTTCTGCGACTGTGACGGCAGCCTCGACCCGCAGCAGTTTCCCCTGCTGACCGCGCCGCTGCTGGCCGGCCAGGCCGACCTGGTCCTCGGCCGCCGGCGCCCAGAGCAGCGGAGCGCGTGGCCGCTGCCGGCCCGGCTGGCCAACTGGGAGCTGGCGCGGCGGGTCCGCCGCCGCACCGGGCTCGGCATCCGCGACCTGGGGCCGATGCGGGCGGCAGGCCGCGAGGCGCTGCTCGGCCTGAACCTCGCCGACCGGCGGTTCGGCTACCCGCTGGAGATGGTCATGAACGCGGCGGCCGCCGGCTGGCGGGTGACGGAGGTCGAGGTGATCTACCTGCCCCGTATCGGGAAATCCAAGGTCACCGGGACCGTGGGAGGCTGCGTGCGCACCGTGCGGGACATGAGCCAGGTATTCGCCCGGTGACCGCTCCCCCACCGCAACCGGCCAGCACCCTGCTCGTCATCGCGAAGCAGCCGGTACCCGGCCGGGTCAAGACCCGCCTGGTGCCGCCGTGCACGCATGAGCAGGCTGCCGCTCTCGCCGAGGCCGCGCTCACCGACACGCTGCACACCATGCTGATGGTCCCGGCCAGGCGGCGGGTCCTGGTCCTGGAGGGCGAGCCGGGCCCGTGGCTGCCCGCCGGGTTCGAGATCGTGCCGCAGTGCGGCGGCCCGCTCGACGAGCGCCTCGCCAGCGCCTTCGCCGCGGTAAGCGGCCCGGCGCTGCTGATCGGAATGGACACGCCGCAGGTCACCCCCGGTCTGCTCACGGTGGACTGGCGGGCCGCCGACGCCTGGTTCGGCCCGGCCGCCGACGGCGGATTCTGGGCCCTCGGCCTGCGCGTGCCCGATCCGGCGCTGCTGCGCGGCGTGCCGATGTCGACTCCGGCTACCGGCGCCGTCCAGCGTGCCCGGCTGCTCGCGGCCGGGTTGCGCGTCGCCGACTTGCCGCGGCTGCGCGACGTCGACACGGCTGCGGACGCCGTGGCCGTGGCCTGCGAGGCACCGCGGAGCCGTTTCGCCGCCCGGGCGCGGGCGCTGGCCGCGGTGCTGAGCCCGGCCGGCCGGGGGGAAAGCCTCTTCGCGGAAAGCGCCCTCGGGGAAACAGCATGAGGGCAGGCGCGATCGCCCTGTACGAAGAGGCGCTGCGCGAGCAGGCGGCGGCGCTGGTCCTGCGGACCGCTGACGGCCGTGCGCTGCCGCTCCAGGTATCCCGCTGGTGCGGGCCGCCCGATGCCGCGGACGAGGAACTGCTCCGGCACTGCCTTGGCCCGGTCCTCGACGTGGGCTGCGGCCCCGGGCGGCTGACCGTTGCGCTCACCGAGCGGGGCATTCCAGCGCTGGGGGTGGACATCTCGCAGGCCGCGGTAGTCCGGGTGCGCGCGGCCGGGGCGGCTGCACTGCACCGGTCGGTGTTCGACCCGCTGCCCGGGCAGGGCCGGTGGACCACCGTTCTGCTGGCGGACGGCAACATCGGCATCGGCGGCCTGCCCGCCCGTCTCCTGCAGCGCTGCGCCCAGCTGCTGGCACCAGGCGGCCGGATCCTGATCGAAGCCGAGCCCGGCAACGTAAACGAAGAGATGACCGCGTGGCTCGAACACCCCGACGGCCGGCGCGGCCCGGCCTTTCCCTGGGCCCGCATGGGCGTGCCTGCCCTGCTGCGCGCCACCGTAGAGGCCGGCCTGCAAGTCGTCGAGCAATGGCGTCACGCGGAGCGCGAGTTCGCCTGTGTAGCCGCGCGGTCATAGGGGCACCGGCAATCTGGCGGCGAAACAGGTGCGCGCCTGCCGTGCCCTCCGCGGAGGCGACGAGGACGATCTCGGCGTGCGCGCGAGGGTACGAGCAGGTGGCGGCGGGCCGATGGGCCCGCCGCCACCTGGCGGGCGCGCGCTAGCGGGTCAGGTTGTATACGGTGACGCCGCCGATGGCGTGCGCGGTGAAGTGGGCCTTCACCCACGCTGTGATCTGCGCCGCGACGCCGGTGCCGCCGCCGAAGCTGTCCCTGTTCTCCCCCACGAAGTAGTGGATCTTGTGCTGGGCCACCAGCTGCTTGAACGTGGCCAGGGACGGAGCAGGGTCGGAGCCGTTGAAGCCGCCGATCGCCATGACCGCCTTGCCGGTGGCCAGCTCCAGCGGGGCGGCACTCTGGGAGCCGACCGTCGCCGCCACCCAGGTGTAGCCGGAGGCGCCGGTTTCCAGCAGCTTCTTGAGCGCGCTGCTGACCTGAGTGTTGCCGGCCAGCCCGCCGAAGGCACCCATCCGGCCCCCGCTGCCGGGGAACCCGCCCCGGCCACCCGGGAAGCCGCCCTGGCCGCCCGGGAATCCCTGACCGGCACCGGGGCTCCCGCTCGGCGGCTTGACGTTGCTGCCCGCCGCGCCGGGCAACCTGCCGGCCGCCGCGCCGGGGAACTTGCCACTGGCCGCGCCCGGGAACCTGCCGCCGCCCGGGAACGCCCCGCCGAAACCGGCGGTGGTGGCGGGTCCCGCCGACGGGATCGCGCCGGTGTAGCTGCTGGCCGCGGTGCTGACGCTGTAGGCGAGCGGCCCGCCTAGCCCCGCTGCCAGGGCCAGCGCCAGCGGCGCCACGGTCAGCCACCGGGCGGCCCGCCGCCCGGCCGGTGCTGCCGCCAGCTGCGGCCAGGCCAGGACCAGCCCGGCGGCTACCACGGCGGCGAGCGCGATCACGAACCGCAGCCAGGGGTTCCAGCCAGCGCTGCGGCTGAGCAGGACCCACGACCAGGCGGCGGTCGCGACCAGCATGGCTGTCATGACGAGGCGGGCGGCCAGCCGGTCGCGGACCCGCCACAGCGCCACCGCACCGGCGCCGGTCAGTGCCGCCACCGCGGGCGCCAGCGCGATCGTGTAGTAGGGGTGGATGATCCCGGCCATGTAGCTGAAGACCAGCCCGGTCACGAGCAGCCAGCCACCCCACAGCAGGGCCGCGGCACGGGTGCGGTCGGTGCGGGGAGCGCGCCACGACAGCCACGCCAGCGCGGCCAGTGCGATCAGCGCGGCCGGGAGCAGCCAGCTGACCTGGCCGCCCATGCTCGCGCCGAACAGCCTGCTCATTCCCCGCCCGTCCGAGAACGGCGACCCCGCCCCGCCGCGGAACCCGAACGAGCCCGCCTCGTTGCCGCTGAGCCTGCCCAGGCCGTTGTACCCGAAGGTCAGCTGGAGGATGTTGTTGCTGGCGGAGCCGCCCACGTAGGGGCGGCTGGCTGCCGGGGTGAGCAGGTCGATGGCCACCCACCAGCCGGCGCCCGCCAGCAGGGCGGCGCCGCCCGCCAGCAGCTGCCAGAGCCGCCGGCCGAGCCGGGGCGGCCCCGCGACCAGGTACACCAGGGCGAACGCCGGCAGCACCAGGAACGCCTGCAGCATCTTGGTGAGGTAGCCGAAGCCGAGCAGCGCCCCGGTGATGGCAAGCCAGCGGGTCCGCCCCGACTCCACCGCCCGGGCGGTGGTGTAGGCCGCGAGCACCAGCAGCAGCACCAGCAGGGCGTCGGGGTTGTTGTACCGGAACATCAGGGTGGCCACGGGCGTGACGGCCATCGCGGCGCCGGCGATGAGCCCGGCGGCGGGCCCCGACCATCGGCGCACGGTGGCGTACAGCACGCCGGCGGTGGCGGCGCCTTCCAGGGCCTGCGGGACCAGCATGCTCCAGGAGCTGAACCCGAAGACGCGCCCGGATAGTTCCATCACCCACAGCGAAGCCGGGGTCTTGTCGACGGTGATGAAGTTCGCCGGGTCGAACGAGCCGAACAGGAACGCCTTCCAGCTCTTGGTGCCTGCCTGCACGGCGGCGGCGTAGAAGTCGTTGGCCCAGCCGTTGCGGCTCAGCCCGGCCAGGTACAGCACCGCGGTCAGCGTGAGGAGGGCGAGCAGCGCGGGCCGGGCCCAGGCCGGGTCCTCCGGGCGGCCTCGCCACAGCCGGGCCAGCCTGCCGCTGGCTGGCGGCCGCCCGTGTGCATGAGTGGCCGGGGATCGTGTCCAGATGGCTGTCAACGTGCACTCCTGCCGCGATCGAGTGGGGCTGCCGGCGCCTGGATGGCTGTCTCCAGCGGCGGCCTGAGCGGGCCGTCCCGCCGCAGCGGCCCGGTGTCAGCCGCCGGGGCGGGCCCGCGGCCGAAGACCCAGCCGCGGTAGAGAACGAACCGGACCACCGTCGCCACCAGGTTCGCAGCGACGAGCACGGTCACCTCGGCGGTGCGCCCGGGCCGGGTGGTGACGGCATGCAGCGCGGCCAGCGCACCGGAGGTGACTGCCAGCCCGGCACCGGAGGCGATGAGGCCGCGCAACTGGTGCCGGGCGGCCTGGGCGCGGCCGCGGATCCCGAAGGTGAACCGCCGGTTGACGGCCGTGTTGCCGATGGCCGTGACCAGCAGGCTGACCGCGTTGGCGGCCTGGGCTGCCAGCACGGTGCGCAGCAGCAGATACAGCAGAACGAACGACACCGTGCTGGCCAGGCCCACCGCGGCGAAACGGGCCAGCTGGCGGAAGAGCTCGCCCGGGCGGCTGCCTGCCGCCCCACCCGGCATGGCCCCCGATGGCAGGCCGGGCGGGGTGGCCGTCCCGAGCACCGGGACGCTGACCCGGCCCCGGGCCAGCCCGGTGCCGAGCCGGGCGATCCCCCGCAGGTCGGCGAGGGCGGTGGCGAAGAGGTTGACCCGGGAGTCCGCGTCATCGATCCAGTCGACTGGCACCTCGTGGATGCGCAGGCCGGCGCGTTCGGCGAGGACCAGCAGCTCGGTGTCGAAGAACCAGCCGGTGTCGGCGGTCAGCGGCAGCAGTTCCCGCGCCGCCTCCCGCCGGATCGCCTTGAACCCGCACTGGGCGTCGGAGAACCCGGTGCCCAGAGTGACGTGCAGCAGCAGGTTGTAGCAGCGGGAGATGAACTCCCGGCGCGGGCCGCGCACCACCCGCGCCCCGCGGGCCAGCCGGGTGCCGATCGCCACGTCGCTGTGACCGGACAGCAACGGGGCCAGCAGCGGGGACAGGGCGTTCAAGTCAGTGGACAGATCCACGTCCATGTACGCGCAGACGTCCGCGTCACTGGCTGACCAGATCGAACGCAGCGCGCCGCCGCGGCCCGGCCGCTCCAGCCGCACCGCCCGGACGCCGGGCAGCTCCGCGGGCAGTGACCGGGCCTGTGCCCAGGTGCCGTCGGTGCTGCCGTTGTCCGCGATGGTGATGCGCGTAACGAAGGGGAACCGGTCAGTGACGTATTCGTGCAGCCGCCGGACGCTGGGCACGAGATCGTGGTCCTCGTTCCGGACCGGTATCACGATCTCCACCTGGGCCTCGCGCCGTGCCCCAGGCAGCCCCGGCATGCCCGGCTCAGCGGCGCTGAGCAGGGAATCAGGTGATCTCATGCGGCCGACCTTGCCGGGCCGGATTAGACCGCGGCTGCACCACGCCTCGCAGTGGCCTCTGATTCAGCGGCTGCCGGACCGGATCCCAGGAAAGTCACAGGAACCCGGCAGCCGGCCTGGAGCAGGCTGGCTCAGCCTGCCTGCCGCCACCCGCTACCACGGGTCCGGGAAACCCAGGGCGCATCAGCCTCCAGGCACTCGGGGCGATTCACCACTGCGCTGGCGCGGGATGCTGGCAGGCTCGATGGCCGGGATCCAGCCGGTGTCGTCGCCGGGGTCGCTGTGGCGGTAGTGCTCCATGGCGGCGGTCATGAGGGTGGCCATGGCGATAGCCCGTTTCTTGTCCCACGCCACGACCGGGTATTTGACGCGGAACTCAGGGCTGGTTTGCAGGCAGGCAGGGCAGGCGAACCGGGCGAAGGCGTCTTCCCGCCAGCCATCGCCGATCGCGCGGGCCCGGTTGTCGGCTTCACCGAGAGCGTCGGGGTCGGCGAACCAGGTGACACAGGAGCCCATCTGGCACCACAGGACCGGCCTGCGCAGCTCATCGCCGATAACTGCGCGCTGGGTGGCGTGACGCGGGCTCCCGCGCGGCACAGATGGATCCGCAGGCAGGCTGCGGGAGCGGCCCGATGGGAGGCCCTGAGGTTCGTCTGCCGGTGCTGGCATCGGCCAGGTGCCGCCGACATACGGACGAGTCAGCGAGGCCGGTGGCCCGGTGCGGCCACCGCCGGGGTGGAGGATGCCGTCAGATCCGGGGACGTCATTCTGATCGTGCAATTCCGCGAGCCAGGCATTCGTGTCATCGGGATCGGCGTTTGTGCGAGTGAGCTTCGCTTTCATGTGCATAACCTCCGCCGCCGCGTGCTTGCTGCCGTCACGCCGCAGGGGCCGGTGTGACGTGTGTCGCAGCGAAGACAGCGCTCGGCGGGACGATACCCGGATCCGCGCCCGGCATGCATTTCCCGACGGAAGATTTTTGCGCCCCGCGCTTATCCAGATAATAGTTATCCTGCCGCGGGCAGCGACTATCTGATGTGCCGCATTGGACCTTTGGCGGCACACCGCGAGCGTTTCACTCCCAGCCGCCGGAACCCGGTGAGCCACGCAGAGATTCGCGGCGGCGGCAGGTTCCCGGCTGCGTGCGAAACGCCGCCAGCCGTGATGGCGTTACCGAGCTGCCGACCGGGCCCGTGATACGGCACTCATTTTTCTAGGTCGTGACCCGGCCATCCCCCGCGGGCAGCGCACTCTCACAGTGCAGGCACTTGGTCGCGGCGGCGGGCAGGTCATCCGACAGGCAGCTGGGGCACGTCTTGGTGGGGGCGGGCTCCCCGAATACCACGCTGCCCCGCTTCCGCATGTACGCGCGGTAAGGCACCACCAGCAGGAAGTAGATCACCGCCATGAAGATCACGAAGTACACGACCGCCGAGATGAACGCGCCAAGGTCGATTCGCTGGCCGTTGATGGTCCAGCCCAGGCCACCACCCACCCCGCCGGCTCCCGCCGCGTTCACCAGCGGCGTGATGATGTTGTCGGTGAAAGCCTTGATGAGGGTGCTGAAGGCCAGCGCCACCACCAGACCCACCGCGATGACGATCAGGTCTCCCTGCATCAGGAAGTTCCGGAAACCTTTGAGCATTGCCGCCACCCGTTCCGCGCCGCCGTGCCGCCCCGAATTCATGGACGCTAAGCACGGTCCGCGCGGCGTGGGCCTGGAAGCATCCTCCGCGGGGGGTGATTACCGGGGTGACCGGTCGTCGAGTTCAGTCCATACAGCCTTCCCAGCTCAGGTCTTCCGTACTCCCACGGTTGAAGACCCCTCTGCGCTCGCTCTACCGGAAACCCGGCGTGGCGTTTACGCTCCAGATCGCCCGCTCATCCGCCAGAACTCCCCCCTGAGGGTGATACCTCAGGTCACCGGTGGTGCTGAACTGCATGTCTCACCTGCTGCGGGCCCATCGGCTCCCAGCCGGCACCCGGTAATTGGAGGATCCATGAGCGCCGAGACACCCGTCCTGGACGCGCTGGGCGAGATGATCGCCGCGTCAGTCGAGCACAATTCCCTCTCGCCGCGCGAGTTCATGCTCGCGAGGCTGGCCGCCCTGATCGCTGCGGACGCGCCGCCCGTCTCCTACCTCGCCAATGCCTCCGCCCTCGAGGAGAGCGGCGTGACCAGCGAGGACATCCAGGGAGTCATGATCGCCGTGGCACCGGTCGTGGGCACTCCCCGGGTGATGGCAGCCGGCGGGCACATCCTGCGCGCGCTCGGCATCGCCATCACGGTGGCTGAGGCCGGAATGACCGACGACAGCAGCCAGCCGTAAGAGGCAGACCAGATGGCGGTAAGACCAGCCGCGCCAGGAATGATGCAGTCCGATGATGCGCCCGCGCCGGGCTGGACGCTTGTCCTGCGACGTCAGCCGGTCCGCCTCGTGGCGGGGCGCCCGGAAGGCGGTTACACCGACGCCTACGAGCTCATCTGCTGTGACTGCGGAGACAATCTCGACCTTGATTACCGGGAGGTCCCACCCGACCTCCAGCGGATCCGGGGGCCTTACAGGTTTCCGGCAGGAGTCGAGGCATACGAACAGCACGACAGGCTCCGGCACGGGCAGCAGCCGAGCCGGTCTTGACGGCACACAGGCCGCCACCGGTCGGGAGTGAACAGTGAGACACGCGGATGGCCGCGCTGGCTGAGCATCTGGCCGCCGCGCATGATGCTGCTCCGCCGCCCGGCACGGGCTGCCGAAGAACCCGCTGTGGTACCGCAACGTGCAGGCCGACCCGGACGTCACCGTCCAGGTCCGCGGCAGCATCCGGCAGATGCATGCCCGCACCGCCAGCCCAGCCGAGCGCGCCGAACTGTGGCCACGCCTGGTGGCCATGTACGCCGACTTCGACCGCTACCAGGCATGGACCGACCGGCAGATTCCCGTCGTCATCTGCGAGCCGCTCCCGTAATCCCGCGCTGCCCCGCCAGCCGGAGCGGCCGCGCTGGGCGCTGGCTCAGCCGGACGGGTCGATGTTGTGGTTGAGCCGGAAGATGTTGCCCGGGTCGTAGCGGCGTTTGACCGTGACGAGCCGCTGGTAGTTGGCGCCCCAGATGGTGTGCGCCATCCGCCCGTCCTCAGCGGTCAGGTTGTTCACATACGACCGGCTGGTCATATGCGGAGTGAGTGCCTCGAACGTGTCTTTGGCCCAGGCAATGTTCGGCTCCGTTTCGCGGGGGTTAAGCCACTGCGACACGATGAGCAGGCTGTAGCCGGGTGTCCGGTGCGCGAACGCGGTGGCGGCGCTGTCCACGCGGCTAACCGCGCCCTGGTAGGGCACGATACCCAGCCCGCTCATGGGCGAGGGGCACCGCTGCAGCGCGTCGAGCATGACCTCCAGTGACGCGTCGGACAGTTCGCTGAGGAAAGCCGACTTCCAGTAGTTGAACGCTCCCCGCGGGTACCCGCCGTCGCTGAGCGTGTTGATCACCGGGTAGGGCATGGACCGGATGAGGTCGGCCGCGGGCGGCCCGGACTGCCGGAGCGTTTTGAGGTCTGCCTCGGCGGCCGCGGGCTCGCCGCAATGGCAGGCGGCGATCGCCGCCATCTTCTCTTCCGGCGCGCCGGGGTCGGCGAACAGGTTGAAGTACACGGTGAGTTCGTCGGGGGCGGTCTGGGTGAGGTCGCGGTAGAAGCCGAACGCTTCGCGTGCGCGGCTGACGGGGTGGGCGACCAGGCCGCCGTAGACGGTGGATACCGGGTGGGCCTGATATTCGAAGGCGGTCGCGACGCCGAAGTTGCCGCCGCCACCGCGTAGTGCCCAGAACAGGTCCTGGTTCTGCCGGGCGCTTGCGGTGAGGATCTGCCCGTCGGCGGTGACGACCTCCACCGCCAGCAGGTTGTCGATGGTGAGGCCGTGCTTGCCCATCAGCCAGCCTTCGCCGCCGCCGAGGGTCAGCCCCGCGATGCCAGTGCTGGAGACCACCCCGCCAGTGGTGGCCAGCCCGTGACCGGCCGCGGCCCGGTTGAGCTCTTTCCAGGTGACGCCCCCTTGTGCCCAGACGGTCCGCGTCGCCGGGTCGACCCGGATCCCCTTCATGCGGGCCAGGTCGATCATCAGGCCGCCATCGGTGACAGCCAGGCCCGCGACGCCGTGGCCGCCGCCGCGCACCGAGATCTCAGCGGACTGCTGGCGGCCGAGGTTCACCGCGTCCACGACGTCGGGGACCGTGCGGCACCGGGCGATGAGCGCAGGATGCTTGTTGATCAGGCCGTTGTGGACCCTGCGGGCCTGGTCGTAGCCCGGGTCCGCCGGTCCGATCAGGTCGCCGGTGAACGACGCTCTTACCTCGTCGGGAATCCCGATCGTGCTGTCCATCTCGTTCCCCTCGATGATCGCCGCATTGCCATATCAACGATCACCGCCCGCCCTGTCACCGGCGTGTCACCGCCGTGTCGGCGCTGTGTCGCGGGAGGGCCCGGCGTATGTGATCATGAACTGGGGCGGGGGAGGTCATGATGGCGGTCTGGGGGTACGGGCTGCTCGGCCCGGTCGAGGTGCAGGTAGATGGCCGTGCCGTCCCGCTGCCCAGCTCCAAGCAGCGCCTGGCCCTGTCGATGCTGCTCGTGGAAGCCGGCCGGATCGTCTCCGCTGAGCGGATGATGGACGAGCTGTGGGGAGCGGCACTGCCCGCTGACCCCCGCGCGGCGCTGCGGACGCAGGTCTCGCGGCTGCGCCGGGCCCTCGGCCCAGCCGGCGACGACCTGCTCACTGTGGGGGCTGGCTACCGCCTCACCGTCCGGCGGAGCCAGCTCGATGCTGCCCGGTTCGAGGACGCCATGGCCGAAGCGGCGCAGGCTAGCGGGGAAAAGGCGCTCAGGCTCCTGGACGGGGCGCTGGCCCTGTGGCGTGGCCCGGCGATCAGCGAGTTCGCGGACCGGCCCTTCGCGATGGCGACAGCCGCCCGGCTGAACGAGTTGCGCGTGGTGGCCGCAGAACGACGCGCTGAGCTGCTGCTCTCGGCCGGCTCAGTCGATGACGCCATCGCCGTCCTGCAGGCACTCGTGGCTGAGCACCCGGAGCGGGAACACCCGCGAGGGCTGCTTATGCAGGCCCTCTACCGGGCAGGCCGCCACACTGACGCCCTGGCGCTGTTCCGGTCCTGGCGCGAGTATCTGGCCGGGGAACTCGGGCTGGATCCCTCGCCTGCCCTGCAGCGCATCGAGCGGGACATCCTGCGTCACGCGGTGCCCGCACCGGGTGCCCGCGATCAGGGCGCCGGGCAGGCACAGGCACCGCCAGTGCCGGTGACCAGTTTCGTCGGGCGCAGCGATGACCTCGCGGCTGTGACCGCGCTGCTGGATGAGACGCGGCTGGTCACCCTGCACGGCCCAGGAGGCGTGGGGAAGACCCGGCTAGCGCTGGAGGTAGCGAGCCGCACGGCTGGCAATTACCGCAGCGGCATCTGCTTCTGCGATCTCGCCGCCGTTGCTCTCCCCCAGGCAGTGGCCCGGGCGGTCGCCGCCGCGGCGGGGCTCAGCGAACGGGCATTCCGGCGCCTCGACGATCAGCTCATCGATCACCTGGCCGGCCAGCAGGTCCTGCTCCTTCTCGATAACTGCGAGCATGTCGCCGGCGCTGTCGCGGTCCTCGCCGAGCGGCTGCTGCGGGAAACCCGTACGGTAAGCCTGCTGGCCACCAGCCGGGAACGGCTCGGAGTCGACGGTGAGTATGTGTGGCAGGTCAGGCCGCTGGAGGTGAGCGGTGCTGGTGCTCCCGCCGTGAGGCTGTTCCTTGACCGGGCCCGGGCGGCGGACCCGGCCGCCACGCCGCAGTCCCCGAACGCCGCGGTGGAGGCCCTGTGCGCCAGGCTGGATGGCCTGCCGCTCGCCATCGAGCTCGCCGCTGCCCGCCTGCCCGGGACTACAGTCCCCGAGCTGTCCCGTAACTTGCGGGACCGGTTCCGGCTGCTCACCGTCGGCAGGCGCGCTGACAGCCGGCACCATTCCCTCCGCGCCGTGGTGGACTGGTCCTATGACCAGCTGACGCCCGAGCAGCAGGCTCTGTTCGGCCAGCTTTCCGTGTTCCAGGCGAGCTTTGACGCCTCCGCCGCCGGAGCCGTCGCCGCCGGGATCGGCGATGCCGGGGACGTCACCCGCGCGCTGCTTCACCTGGTGGACTGCTCACTGGTCACCGCTGAGCTGGACGGCGGCGTGACCCGCTACCGGCTCCTGGAGACACTGCGCAGCTACGGCCAGGAGCGGCTCAAGCAGCAAGGTGAACTGGACACGGCGCGCGACCGGCACGCCCGGTGGGCCGCAGAACTGGTTGCGCAGGCCGCGCACGGCCTGCGCGGCGCGGGCGAAGCCCGGTGGGCGGGAACGCTAGAGCGGCATCTCAGCGACCTGCGTGCCGCCCACAGCTGGCTCACCGGCCAGGACACCGAACGCAGCGTGCGCATGACCGCCGAGCTGCACTGGTATGCGCTGTGGCGATGCCAGTCCGAGGTATTCCGCTGGGCCGATGTCGCCGCGGCTGCCGCAGCTGGGTCGCGGTCGCCGTGCTACCCCGATGCGCTTGCCTCCGCCGCGTTCGGCGCGATCTACCGGGGCGACATGCGGGCAGCCGGCACCGCCGCCCGCGCGGCGCTCGGCGCGGCGCGGGACCTGGAGCCGATCAGGGCCCGCAGGCCGCTCGAGGCCCTCGGCGAGCTCGCCATCTTCCGCGGCCAACTCACCGACGCGTCGAACTTGTACCAGCGCGCCTACGACCTCTCGATAGGCCACGGTGACTTCCTGGACGCCGCGTGGGACGCCGCGAGCGCCGCCGCAGCCTACGCCTACCGCAACAGCCTCGAAGAGGCCAGCCGCCTCGCAGGCCAGGCGCATGCCGCCGCCGACCGGAGCGGCTCGCCGTCGGCACAAGCGTTCGCGTCCTGGGTCAGCGGCGAAATCGCCGCCAGCACCAGCCCCGGGCAGGCCCAGCATCACCTGCAGCGAGCAGTCGCCCTGGCCACTACCGTCGGCAGCCGCTTCGTCGACGGAATCTCCCGCGTCTCCCTGGCCAGCATGCACGCCCAGCATGGCGCCCCGGCCGTCGCGCTCGGCCACTATGAACAGGTCATCCTGCAATGGCAGCAAGCAGGCGCCTGGACGCCTCTCTGGGTCACCCTCCGGACCCTCGTCGACCTCCTGGCGCGGGTCGGCGCCTCCCGCGACGCAGCCACCCTTTACGGCGCAGTCACATCCGCCGGCAGCGGCGCACCACCCTACGGCGCGGACGCCGCCCGGCTGCGCCAGTCAGCAGCCCTGCTGCGCGACAGGCTCGGCGCCGAATTCGGCGCCTGCGTTGACCATGGCCAGCAACTCGACGGCAGCCAAGTCATCGGCCTCGCCCTCGAGGCCATCCAGCGGGCCGCCGCCCGCGGCTGACGGATGCCCATCCACGCCGTCGGTTCTCCCGCGGAAAGCTTGGCCCCCCTGTCTGCCGGTCAAAGCCCACATGAACACGAGGACCGTGCTGGCTGGGCTGGGCCCGCGGTTTCGGCGCGTCTGGCGATCGCCCTCAGCATCGCCACTCCATAGGTCGCATCGACCATGCCGAAGGGCAGGGCCAGGAGCCGGACCGCACGCGGTGAGTAGTTCGCCCGGGTGCGCACCAGCAGCCGTGTGCCCTGTCCCGGATGCTCCTGCAGCACCAGCGCCCAGGTGAAGTCGATATAAGTGCCGGCCTCGCGCAGTTGCTGCTCGGCTCGCTGCGGGGCCTGCGGGTCGTGGATGTCGATGGGGCTGCCGCGCCGCGGGTGGCGGATCGAACGGTAGACCAGGGCGCGGCGCGGATCCACGCGAAGGACCCGGAAGTAAGACGCATAGTCCGGCCCGTCGCAGATCAGATCCCCCACGGCAACATGCTGGTACTGCGGCAGCAGCCGGTCCGCACTGGCCGGGAACGGCTGCCGGATGCCGAACACCCACCGGTTGGCGAACAGGTCCACCCACTGCGGTGTGTACCACCCGCCGCGCCCGTACCCCATCTGGGCCAGCCACGGCCACACCCGATCCGGGGGCGCGTGCACGGTGACGCCGCGCGTCCATTCCACCATCGGGTGCACGATGAACTCATCCCCGGGCAGTGCCCCGAATGCCTCCTCATCGGAGACGCCAGTGCGCACGCTGACCCGGCGCACCCCGCTGCCGAGCGCCCAGCCCGCCAGCACCCACCCGGCCGTCACCGCCGGCCGGCCGCGATCTGCACGCCGGCGCGGACCACGACGGCGCGACCCCCCGCCCCGCATGTAATCATTGTCGCCGAACGGCTGCGGCATCCCCACCCCGCCCCCGGCCTGACGCAAGCCCGGCGCGCCGTGACCCTGGCTTCCGGTCAGGACGGCGCCGGGGCTGGCTGGGCACCCCGGATCAGCTGGCCGGGCAGGGCTTCGGTCGGCTCACCGCCGGCGTAGGTCTCCTGGCCCCGGACGAACGTATGCAGATACCCCTCGGCGCGCTGCAGGAGCCGTCGGCCCCCGCCGGGGAGGTCGAAGTGCATTTCCGGCCGGCGCAGCCCCAGCCGGTCGTGATCGATGACGTTGACATCGGCGCGGTAGCCAGCGGCGAGCACGCCGCGATCGCCGAGTCCCACCGCCCGGGCAGTGTCCCGGGCCTGCCGCTGGACGATGAACTCGACCGGGAAGCGGCCGCTGCGGCGGTTCCTGGCCCAGTAGGCGAGTAGGGTCGTCGGGAAGCTCGCGTCGCTGATGGAGCCGACATGCGCGCCGCCGTCGGAGAGCCCGGGCAGGGTGCAGGGGTGGGCGAGCATGTCGTGCACGGCGTCGAGGTTGCCGCTGACATAGTTTGCGCTTACTACGTAGACCATGGCGCGCCCGCCGTCGCCGGTGAGGATGTCGTAGGCGAGATCGATGCCGGTCCGGCCCTCGCGGGCGGCGCGGGCAGCGATCGAGCTGGCCGGATCGGGCTCATACTGCGGCGGGTCGGTGAGCTCGTACATCAGCTCGTATTTATGGATCAGCCGGCCGCCGATGAGGTTGCGGTTCCTGGCGCCGGTCTGAGCCCCCAGCACGGCCGCCTTGAACGCCGGATCGCTCATCTTCCGCGCCTGCTCGGCCACTGGCAGCTCCGCGATGCCGCGCCAGACCGGGTTGGCCATGAACGGGTGCAGCGTGCACTGCAGGCCCATGATCAGCCCGACGGCCCGGGCGGCAACCTGGGCGCGGACGGCAAGCCCGGCGTCGTTTGCGACGGTGAGCCTTGACAGCACCTCGCGGTAGGCGTCGGGCTTCAGCGGGAATTGCGCCAGCGACACCGACGTCGGGCGCCCGGATGCCCGGGCCATCGCAAGGATCACCTCCAGGTCCGCTTCGACGTCAAGGAAGTCGGCCACCAGCTGCAGCACCCCGCGGCCGGACGCCCCGATGGCTGCCGCGATGCCCCCGAGTTCGGCCACGTCCGCGTCATAGGTCGGTGTCAGCTCCCCGGTGACGCTGCGGTGGTTCAGGGTCCGTGATGTGCTGAACCCGAGTGCCCCCGCCTCGACTCCGGCGCGGGCAAGCCCTGCCATCGCAGCCACGTCGTCCGGCGTGGCTGGCTCGCCCGCGAGCGCCCGCTCCCCCATCACGTGGACGCGCAGCGCGGCGTGCGGCACCTGGGCGGCGAAATCGATGTCATGCGGGCGCGCGGCCAGCGCGCGAAGGTAGCCGCCGAAGGATTCCCAGTCCCAGCGCAGCCCGGCGTGCAGCGCTGTGCCAGGAATGTCCTCGATCCCCTCCATGAGATCGATCAGCCGCTGGCGGTGCCCGGCCGTCACGGGCGCGAAGCCCACCCCGCAGTTCCCCATGACGACCGTCGTGACACCGTGCCAGGAGGACGGCAGCAGCCGCCGATCCCAGCTGGCCTGCCCGTCGTAGTGGGTGTGTATGTCCACAAAGCCCGGAGTCACCAGCGCCCCGTCGGCATCGACCTCACGCCGGCCACGCCCCAGGCCACGGCCAACCTCCGCGATGATGCCATCGGCGATTGCCACGTCTGCCGTCCGGGGAGGGCCGCCATTCCCGTCGACGACCGTCCCACCCCGGATCACCACATCGAAAGCGGTCATGTTCCCTCTTCGCTGTATCACCGGCAGGCATGCGGGTGTCTCAGCCGACGCGTTCATCTCCGAAGTCGGACATGGGGTACACCCATCTTGGCAGCGACCTGGGCCGGAGTCATGCCACGGCGGCGGCGGATCTCAGCCAGCCGCCTAGCGTTGGAGCGCCCTGACCGGCCCGGTCGTCCATGACGGCGCCACGGGGTCTCCTGCAGCCAGGTCGTGGAGCTTCACGTGCTGGGTTTGCAGGACGGCGGGCGGCATTCCGAACATGCGCCGGAACGTCCGGCTGAGGTGAGCAGAGTCGGCGAAGCCAGCGTGGTGCGCAGCCCGGGTGAGGTCGGCGCCAGCGGCGAGCGCCTCTACCGCGTCGATCAGCCGCAGCCAGAGCAGGTAGCGGCGCAGGGGGATCCCGATGTCGTGACGGAACAGGGCCGCCAGGCGGCTTGGTGACAGGTGGACCTGGCCGGCCAGGACGGGCAGCGGTGCGCGGCGGCCGGCTGACGCGTGCACCTCGGTGAGGGCCTGCTGCACGCGAGGGTCGATCCAGCTGCCGCGAGGCACTGGGTCGATGCCGGCGATGATGCCGTCGATGGCGCGCAGAAGTCCTGCGGGATCGAGTTGCCCGCTTCCGGCCTGCCCCATGGCGGCCGCGAACCCAGCGGCGTCCTCGATATTGACCGGCTGGACCCTGGCGTCGCCCATCTGCTGACGCAAGGTGCGTCCGGCAGATGTTCCCGGATCGATGTAGATCTGAGCAATCGGACCGCTGCAGCGGAGGCGATGCGGCTGGTCAGGAGCTGTCGCCACCGCGAGATAGCGGCGCCAGCGCCGGTCAGGGGGTGCTTGCAGCGACAGGGTGTCCTCAAGGCCGACGGAGACCTGCAGCGCGTGATGGGCATGACCATCGTTATCCAGCAGGGGGCCCAGGTAGAGTGCGCGGCCGGGCCAGATGAACACCTGCCCTGCCGTCATCCCCGAGGCCACAGCGGCAGCTCTTTCGCCTCTGGCGAGCGTCGCCGATGCAGGTACGCGCCCTCGGTGATCTGTCCGCAGCTGCACGGCTTCAAGCCTGCGCCGCCTGGGAGACCCCGTCGAGGGCCGATCGGCCTGTGGGGAGCCGCGGAAGACAGTCGGTTCGTTCAAGCGATTCAGGCCATGCCGCGCTGTACTGAAGTCATGGTCACTGAGTTCCAAACTGGCCAGCAGGCCCAGCCGCCAATCCGGGAAGTGGCCGGGATCGAACCGGCCGGATCGGTGCTGCGGTTGGGGGCGGCCGTCTCGGTTGTGCAGAGTGCGCTGTTCGTTGTGATCGGGGCCGCCGGGCTGATGCTCGGGGCCGATCGGCTGGTTAACGACGGCTTCGCCAGCCTGGCGGCCGCGAATCTGACCGTGTTCCGGCTCCTGTGCTCGGCGTTCGTGCTGATCGCCGTTCTCTCAGATCAGAAGTGGCTGATCGTGGTGGGTCTCGGCGCGGTCACCTTCCTCACCGGACCCGCCTGGCACCTGTGGATTCCCCGCCTGTTTATGCGAGAGGTACGGGAGCGCCACCATGCCTGAGACAGCCGAAACCATCCGCATCCCCTCCGGCGGGCTGCAGCTCTACGGCCGGCTGTGGCACCTTTCGGGGGAAGCACCAACCATCCTGCTGCTCTGCGGCCTGGGCTTCCATACCTTCGAGTACGAGCCGCTTGGTGCCGCCCTCGCTGCCGCCGGGCTGAACGCGCTGGCCTTCGACTTCCGTGGGCACGGCCACAGTGGCGGCCCGCGGGGACGCTGGACGCTGCACGAGCTCACCGCCGACACCCGCGCTGCCCTTGACGTCGCCGCTTCACGCTCCAGCGGACCGATGGTGCTGTTCGGCAACAGCCTCGGGGGCATGGTCGCGATGCTGGCCGCCGCCGTCGATGAGCGCGCGGACGGCGTCGTTGCCGCCAACTGTCCGGCCCACGCCGCTGACATCCTGCTCACACCCGCCCGGCGCGTGCTCTACGCCCTGCTCAAGCTGGTGGAACCGGTCGCCCCGCTGCGCATCAGCGTCAACCACTACATCAGGTACGAACAGCTCACCGGCGACTCCGCGCTGATCGCCCGGATCCGCTGCGACCGGCTGATCACTGATGCCCGTCGCCTGTCTGTACGCACCTACCAGGACCTGCTGGAGGTGTGGGATGGGCCGGACGCCGCCCGCGCCCTCCACACGCCGCTGCTGGTCCTGCAAGGCCGCCACGACGGGCTGCAGCCCGCCCAGCAGTCTGAACTGATCGTCGCCGCGGCTAGCGAGCCGAAGCAGTACCGATTGCTCGACACCGGCCACCTGCCCCACCTGGACGCACCGGCCCGGCTGGCGGATCTGCTGATCGGCTGGACAGCCACACTCGGCCGGCCCGTGCGATGAGGCCGCAGCAGGAGAACTGCCGCCAGCATCGCTGGGCATCATCCCGGATGCCTGATTGTGAGGCTGCTTGCGCTGCCTCGTCCCCAGTCTCACCTGCTGGGGTGCCCAGGTTGGTCAGGGTGTGAGGACGATCGCTCCGGCGGCGTGGCCGCTGGTTGCCTGGGCGAGCGCCTGTGCGGCGTCGGCGAGTGGGTAGCTGGCGGCGACCGGAACCTCCAGCTTCCTGTCTGCGAATTGCTGCGCGAGTTCGCCCAGCTGGTGCCCGTCAGCGCGGACGTAGACGCTGGCGACCGTTATGCCGCGCTGGCTGGGAGGCGGGTCGGAGGTGATGGTCGCCAGGCGCCCGCCGTCGGCGACCGCCTGGAGGGCGGCGGCGGCGCCCGGTGCCGCGTTGGCCGCGGCCGCCACCCCGTGCTGCCCGGTGAGCGCGCGCACGTGTGCGGGCCAGTCCTGGTCGTGGTAGTCGAGGACGTGGCGTGCCCCCAGCGCGCTGACCCGCTGCTGGCTTGCCGGGCCCGCCGTGGCGATGACCTGCGCGCCGCGCAGCGCGGCGAGCGCGACCAGCAGCCCGCCGGTGACGCCGCTGGCCCCGTGGATCAGCAGCTGCTCACCCGGCTGGATGTCCAGCGCCTCGCCGAGAACCTGCGCGGCGGTGAGCGCGGGGACCGGGAAGACGGCCGCTGCCTCCCAGCTGGCAGCGGGCGGCTTGGCCGCCAGCAGCCCGGCCGGGGCGATCAGCCGGGGCGCCCACGTCCCGGTGCCGCGCAGCGGCACCGGGTGCGTCATCACCGCATCCCCTGGCGCCCACTCACCGGCCGCCGCGCCCACCGCCAGCACCGTGCCGGCCGCCTCCACGCCCAGCGCCATCGGCGGCCCGGCGCCTACGTCCCAGCCGCCGGTGCGGACGAACTCATCCCAGTTAGCCACCCCGGCGGCCCGCACCTCGACCAGCACCTCATCGTCGGCCAGTGGCCGCGGCTCGCCCACCTCGATCGTCTCCACCCGGGCACCCGCCCGGCGAATCCCCGCTACCTGCATCTCCCCCTCCAAACCGCCCCCGGCAGGCCAGCCAGCGCACGATGTCACGCATGGGCAGCAGCCCGGTCACCTCACTCGCTTTCCCGGCGGGCACGGCACGTCGCGGATGGTGAAGGCGCGTTCGCGGCGCAGGCCGCGAGTGCGCTGCAGCGCCCAGGCAGCGGACAGCCCGAAACCTGCCACCGACGATCACCACCGACGCGGGCCGGCCATGCCGGCGATGGCTCACCCGCCCCTTGTTGCCTATACCCTCGGCTGGCCAGCACCATCGCGGTGAGCCGGCCCGGGTCCTGCCTGCTTTGGGCGCCGCCGGTATGCGGCCATGTGCTGGAGTGCCATGTTGAGGGCGAGTTCAAGTGGACGGGCGCTGCGCGTTGCCTGGGCCATGAGCAATCCGCCCTGCAGCGCGCTCATCAGCGTCAGCGCGAGCTCGGCCGGGTCGGCCTGTGCGGCGAGTTCGCCATTGTTGCGCATGGCCTCGAACCCGTCGGACAGATACGACTGCCATTCGGCAAAGCACTGCGCGAGCACGCGCCGCGCGGGCTCGGACTGGTCGGCCAGTTCGCCCACGAGCGAGCCGAGCGGGCAGCCCCCGGCACCTTGCGTCGCCCGGGTGGCAGTCACGAAGTGATCGCACCACCGCTGCAGGCCTTCCCACGACGAAACCTCGTGCAGGCCTGCTGCCTCTTGCGCGGCGATGATCCGGCCGAGCTGGGCCTTGATCACCTCGCGGATGAGCGCGTCCTTGTCAGCGAAGTAGTGGTACAGCTGCGACTTGCTCGTGCCGGTCGCCGCCATGACGTCGTCCAGGCTCGTCCCGGCGAACCCCCGCTCGTAGACGAGCGAGGCCGCCGCGGCGAGGATCCGGGCTCTGGTCGCCGCGCCGCGAGCCGTCAGCCGCCGCGCAGGAGTACGCGCCTTCGTGGCCACGTGGGCAGTGTAAACAAATTGGACTTGCGAGTCCAATTTCGTCTTGGCAAGGTGGACCCAATAGTCCACTACTGCTGGAGGATGCCGATGTCCCGACTGCGTAACGGCCAGCCGTTCCCCCCACTTGAGGTCCCCGCTGTCGGCGGCGGCACGATCTCGCTGCCGGACGACCTCGCCGGCTCGTACGGCGTCGTCCTGATCTACCGCGGGTCCTGGTGCCCGTACTGCAACGCGCAGCTCGCCGCGTTCTCCCGCGCGCACGGCGCGCTTACCGAACTCGGCGTCAAGGTCGTCGCGCTGTCCGTCGACGACGAGGAGACCTCCGCCGCGCTCACCGCCAAGCACAAGCTGCGCTTCCCCGTCGGGCACAGCGCGGACGCCGGCAAGGTCGCCGCGGCGACGGGCGCGTACGTCAACGACGAACCGCGCTACCTGCAATCGAGCGGCTTCATCCTGGCGCCGGACGGAACGGTACGGGTCGCCGTGTACTCGAGCGACGCCATCGGGCGGCTCGTGGCCGACGACGTGGCCGGCTACATCCGCTACCTGACCGAACACGCGGCCTAAGGTGGGGCCATGGTGAACATGGCCGCGGTGGTGTCCCCCCACCCCCACCACCGCGGCCATTGCGTCCCGCGCGGCAGGAATCGCGCTGACCAGGCCGGCGTTCCACTGGACCCGATCAGCCTCCCGTGGCGCGACCGCGTGGTGGCCTCGGCGCTGCGCCGGGAACGCGGGGTGTTCGGCCTGCGCAACGCGATCGGCGCCTAGCATGGCCGCTCTCGGCGACCTGCAGGTCAGGGAGTTCCTCAGCTACGGCACCCGGACCGGCAAGCTCGCCTACCTGGCCCCGAGCGGGCGCCCGCTGGTCGCCCCTGTGTGGTTCATCGTCGAAGGCGACAGCCTGGTGTTCAACACGGGCAGCCAGACGGCGAAGGGCCGCGCCCTGGCCCGGGATCCGCGGGCTACCCTGTGCGTCGACCTGGAGGAGCCGCCGTACGGGTTCGTCCAGGTCCAAGGCGAGGCTGAGCTGTCCGAGGACCCGGCCGAGCTGCTCCGGACCGCCACCGCGATCGGGGCTCGGTACATGGGCGCCGAGCGGGCCGACGAGTTCGGCAAGCGCAACAGCGTGCCCGGTGAGCTGGTGGTGCGGCTGCGGCCGGTCAGGGTGGTCGCCGGTTTCGGCCTTACCGGCTGAGGCTGCGCGACGCCCTTGCACTCATCAAGTGACCCACGCGGGTGCGCACAAAGTTGCCAAAAGTCAGGCCGGCGGTGTGATGACACTGCCTGGTGGCCGCCAGCCCGGAATACGGCTCCCGCTCTGGCGTGCCGGGATCAGTCTGGCGTGTAGCGGCAGTGCGTGCCGGTCTGCACCGCGCCGTCCAGCGCGCTCGCGAGTTCGGGTGCATGGGTGGCGAGCTTGCGGATGGCGGACCGGATCGCGCGGGTGACGTTCACCCTGGCCCGTTCGAGGTCGGATCCGAGGTGGCGGGGCCGGCCGCCGAGACCGTAGGCAGCGGTGATTTCGCTGATCAGGAAGTCGCGCTCGGCTGCGAGCCGCTCGGCGCGTTCAGGGTCGTTCCACTCCTGCGCCTCGGCCAGCTCAGCGTCCAGCTCGGTCAGCCGGCCGCGGTAGGCGGCGCGGGCCTGCTCGTCGATCCGGTCCTGCCCGGGCGCTCCGGCGACCCTGGGTGCACCGCTGGCCAGCCGGACCAGGTCGAGCGCGCTGATGTCGGCGGCCGGGTTGCGCACCAGGATGCCGAGGTAGCGCAGCCCCAGGCTGTCGGCCAGCTGGACGGTGTGCCCGCCGCCGCGCACGGTCCACACCTCGCCGTCGCGCACCAGTTCCAGCGGAGGCGGCCGGTGCGCCGTCGCGATCTTCGTCATGCCCAGCCGGCCGGCGATCGCGCGGGCCTCGTCGCCGGCCTCGCGCGCCCGCCCCGCGTCGCCGGGCCCGGCGCGCCGCTCCAGTACGGCCTCGCGGGCCAGCAGCGAGCGGGCGAGCATGGGCAGTGCGCTGAGCCGCCGGTGCCGTTCGGCGGCGTCGGCAAGGTGACGGTCGGCGCGGTCGAGGCGGCCGGCGAGCGCGTCCAGCTGGCCGAGGTAGTGGGCCACCGCGCCCGCGCAGGCGACGGCACCGGCCGCGACGCAGATCCGGTCGGCATACGGCGCGAGCGCGTCGTAGATGGGCTGCGCGTGCTGCCTGGCATCCAGTGCGACGCATGCACTGGCGAGCATCACCAGCGTCCAGACGTGCACCATGTTCTGCGGCAGGGCGCCGACGTCGCCGGCCAGCGACTCGAAGCGGGCCGCCGCCTCGACCGCCTGCCCGTGAGCCAGTTCGACGAGAACGAGCGGGGCGGCGTGCGCCTGCGGCAGCGGCGAGTGGACGGCCAGGTGCCGGACGATGCGCTCCATCCGCTCCTCGTCGCCGGCGGCGAGGTCGGTGTGCTGCCAGACGGTGAACAGCTGCCCCCACAGCACGGCGTCCGCATCGGGCAGCCCGCCATCTGCGGCGACCTGCCAGGCGTCGCTGGCGAGCTGGACGGCGTCGGCGAACCGCCCCGAGATCGCCGCGAGCGTCGACTGCCGGGACAGTGCGTACATCCGCAGCAGCGGGCGGCGTGAGTCACGGGCCAGGTCGGCGAGGGCGGCCACCGCGCGCTCGGCGCCGGCCCGGTCGCCGCTCTCCAGCCGGAACCCGATACGCCACAGGCATGCCTCGGCCGCGAGCCCGGAGTCACCGACCGCCCCCGCCAGGGTGGCATCTCATCCGCGGTGGCCAGTGCGGTGCGCGGGTCGTGCCGGCCCCACTGGTCGTACAGTTGCGCCGACAGCGCGGTCGCCAGCGCCGCGGGATCGCCGCTGCGCGGGGCGATCTCGGCGGCGCGCCGGGCCGGGTCCTGCGCCTCGCCGGCCGGGGCATGCCGCAGCGCGACGGCCAGCCGGGCTAGTACCCGGGCCTCGGCGGAGTCCCCGGTGCCGGCGAGCAACGCGGCTGCCTCGCTGAGCAGCGCGATGGCGGGCCGGTCGACGGCGTTGAAGTCGAGATGCTCGGTACGCAGCAGTGCCGCGCGCCCGAACAGCGGCGCGTCCGCCTCGCGGCGGGCCAGGGCGGTCGCTTTTTCCAGCACCGGCGCGGCCGCGCTGATCTGGCCAGCCGCGAGCAGCGCGGCGCCCCGGCGCAGCAGCAGCTCGCAGCGGCGTGCGCCGGTCACGGCCGGGGCGTGATCCAGTGCGCCGAGCGCGTCGGCGTACCACAGCGCCGCGTCCTCGTAGGCCAGCGCGGAGATCGCCTGGTCGCCGGCGGCTTCGGCGTGCTGGACGGCCTGCCCGGCGACCTCGGCGGCTGCTGCCGGAACCGCGCGCAGCAGGTGGTGCGCGATGCGCGGCTGATCCTCGGTGCGGTTCTCCTGGCGGGCCAGGACCTGGCCGGCCAGCAGGTGAAGCTGGGCGCGGCGCAGCGGCGTCAGCTCGGCGTAGGCGGTGTCGCGCAGCATATCGTGGGCGAACCGCAGGCGCAGCGGCGGCTGGGCCGACTCGAGCAGCAGCACATCCGGGTCGTGCAGCAGGGCCAGGGTCAGGTTGAGCTTCTGCCGGGTGCCCCCCGACAGGGCACTGACCGCGGTATCCCGGTACTGCCCGTAGCCGAGAGCTGTCAGCAGCTCACCGGCGCGGTCCAGGCTGGCCAGCCGGCGGGCGGCGGCGAAATAGCGGAGGTGCTGGCCGACGGTGAGGCTGTCGGCCAGCACCGGGGTCTGCGGGCAGTACCCCAGGCTGCCGGCCAGGCGGACCTGGCCGGCGTCGGCACCCAGAGTGCCTGCCAGGATCTTGAGCAGGGGGGATTTCCCCGAGCCCGTCTCGCCGACCACGCCGGCGAGCTGGCCCGCCCCGATGGTCAGGTCGGCGCCGCGGAGCACCTGATGGCGGCCGTAGGCCTTGATGATCCCGTGCGCCGCGAGCGCGGGGACGTTGGTCATTGCTGTCCTCCTTCTGGATGTGCCAGCAGCCCGGAGCCGTAGATCGCCAGGGCTTCGCGCGCCCAGCGGGCCATGTCCTCCCCCGTGAGCGGATCGGTTCCCAGGAGCTCGGCCAGGTGTTCACGCAGCAGACGCATGCACAAACGCCAGACAGGCATTCAATCATTGTCCAGTGCAAGATTTGTATCTTGCAACGGTTCCGGGTGGCCAGGCCGCGTATCTTGCCCGGCGGCCGCGCGCGGCCCGATGACCCCGCACTGATGCCGCAGCCGGCCTGCTACTCCCAGCCCAGCGGGACCAGGTCCCGGGCCTGGTCGCTGACTGCCGGCTCGCCGCCTGCGTCAGTGAAGGCGCGGAGTGCCCGGACCAGGCCCGCGCGCTGCCGTGGCGCCATCCGCTGCACGATCCGCGCGATTTCCTCCCGCCTGCGGGCAGTGACCTCATCGACGACCTGCCGCCCTGCGGGCGTGAGGCGGAGCACGACTTCGCGCCGGTTCTCCGGATTGACCCGGCGGGTCAGGAGACCGGCGGCGCTGAGCCGGTCCACCATCCGCAGGGCGGTGGACGGGTTAACCGCCAGCGCCTCGGCGAGCGTGGCCAGTTTCGGCTCCCGGCGGCTGGCCAGCACCACCAGCATCCGGAACTGCGGCAGCGTGACCCTTTCCTCAGCCGCGGCCAGCGACCGTGCGGAAACCGCGACCAGCAGCCTTGAGGCGGTGAGGACCGCGGACGTCACAGCGTCGACGTCCTCGTCCACCTCGTGTGCCGCGGCCACGGCGTCGCTGTCCACGGATCCGTTCTACCTTGCCCTGCCGCGGCCGGACTACGGCCCGCCGGAATCCGCCACACCGAGCAGCCGGAGGAAGCTGTGGTGCACGGCGTGGGTGGCTTCCTCGGTGGTCATCCGCCCGGCTCTGACCTCGTCTTCGGCGGCGCGGCCGAGTGCCAGGCTGGCGGTGAGCAGCCAGCCAGGGGGCAGGGTAGCGTCGAGTTCGCCGCTTTCCTGCCCGCGGGTGATCAGCTCCAGCATCCGGTCGAGGACCGGCGCGTGGCGGCGGGCGTCCTGCCCGGGGCTGACTGGGGGAAGGTGCCACGCGAGCGGGTAGCGGGCGGCTACCTGCCAGCCGGTCTCCAGCAGCCGGGCCAGCGCGGCGGCGGGCGGCAGGTCATCGAGCCCGGCGGCGTCGAAGGCGGCGGCCACCTCGGCGGAAGCCTGGTCAATCACGGCGTCGAGCAGTGCTTCGCGGGTCGGGAAGTGGGCGTAGACAGTCTGGCGGCTGACCCCGGCGGCGCGGGCGACGTCGTCGACGCTGGCACCGGGGTCGGCGTTCATGGTCTCGGTTGCGGCACGCAGGATCGCGGCGACGCTCTGCCGGGCGTCGGACCGCTGCCGCCTGCGGCGGGCCTGCGGCTGCTCTGATCTGTCCGCAGCAACCTCCTTATCCTTGACAAGCATGTAAGAGCTAACTTAGCTTTGACATCATTGTAAGAGAAAAACGGGAAAGGGAGGTACCGCTGTGAGCGTGTTGCAGCCTGGGCTGGAGCTGGCCGGGCATAGCTGGCCATCCGGCGGCAGCCTGGCCATCGAGGCCGGGCAGCTGGGGAAGCGGTTCGGCGGCAGGCGGGCGCTGGCCGGCGTGGATCTGGCGGTCGCCGCCGGGACCGTGTACGGGCTGCTGGGGCCGAACGGTGCGGGCAAGACCACCACCGTGCGGATCCTCGCCACACTGCTCGCCCCCGACAGCGGATGGGCCCGGGTGGCCGGCTATGACGTGGCCGCCGAACCCCGCTCGGTGCGGCGGGTGAGCGCGCTGGCCGGCCAGTCCGCCACCGTCGATGAGGATCTGACCGGACGGGAAAACCTGGTGTTCCTGGCCCGGCTGGCCGGCCTGGGAAGGGCCGCGGCCAGGGCCCGGGCAGCCGAACTGCTGGCGGCGTTCGGGCTGGAGGAGGCCGCGGGCCGGCAGGCCAGGACCTACTCAGGGGGCATGCGCCGCCGCCTGGACCTGGCCGCCAGCCTCATCGCCCACGCCCACGTCTACTTCCTCGACGAACCGACCACCGGCCTGGACCCGGCCAGCCGCGCCCAGGTGCACCAGATCATCCGCGCGCTCGCGGCCGGTGGCGCCACGGTGCTGCTCACCACCCAGTATCTCGACGAGGCCGACCAGCTCGCCGCCCGCATCGCGGTCATCGACCACGGCAAGGTGGTCGCCGAAGGGACTCCCGGCCAGCTCAAAGCCGCTGCCGGTTCGGGAACCCTGCGGATCCGGCTGGCCGACCCGGCGCAGGGGCCGCTGGCCAGGCAAACCCTCGCCGGGCTGCTGCGCGCGCCGGTCCACGACGGCACCGATCCGGTGCTGCTGACCGCCACCATCCCGGCCGGCCACCCGGGGCGCCCGCCCAGCGAGCGGGCCGCGGCGGCAGTGACCGGGCTCGCCCGGGCGGGCATCCGGGTCGGTGAGTTCGCGCTCGGCCAGCCCAGCCTCGATGAGGTGTTCCTCGCCCTGACCAGTCAGCCCACCACCAGCTCCACCCCGGCCGCGGCCACGGCCGCCGGTTCCCCAGTCACCGTGGAGGAAACGCCATGACACCCACCGCAGTCCCTGCGGCCAGCCGGCCGCCAGCGCTGCCGGGTCTTGCCGGCCCGCGGCCGCAGCCGCCCGGCGCATGGGCCGCCTCGGCGGCATTCGGCTGGCGCGCCCTGCTGAAGATCAAGCACGTGCCGGAGCAACTGTTCGACGTGATCGCGATCCCGGTCGTGTTCACGCTGATGTTCACCTACCTGTTCGGCGGCGCGCTGGCCGGCTCCCCGCACCGGTACCTGAAGTTCATCCTCCCCGGCACCCTGGTCATGGCGGTCCTGCTGGTCAGCATGTACGCCGGGATCGGGCTCAGCACCGACCGGTCCAAAGGCATCTCCGAGCGTTTCCGGTCCCTGCCGATCTGGCGGCTGGCACCCATCACCGGCGCGCTGCTCGGCGACATCGCCCGCTACCTGCTCGCGGCCGCCCTCGTCACCGGGCTCGGCATCGCCATCGGCTTCCGCCCGCCCGGCGGCGCACCCGGCCTGCTGGCAGCCATCGGCCTCCTGCTGATCTTCGCGCTCGCGCTGTCCTGGGCCTGGACAACCCTCGGCCTGCTGCTGCGCACCCCGCAGGCGGTGATGAGCACCGGCACCGTGGTGCTGTTCCCGCTGACCCTGGCCAGCAACGTCTTCGTCGCTCCCCGGACCATGCCCGGCTGGCTGCAGGCGTTCGTGTCCGTCAACCCGGTCAGCCACCTCGTCACCGCCGAGCGCGGCCTGATCGACGGGCACCCCGCCGCCGCACAGATCGCCTGGGTGATGCTCGCGGCCGCGATCCTCGTGGTGCTGTTCGCCCCCGCGACCGCCTACCTCTACGGCAGGCAGCGGTGAGCGCGGCAGGCACTGGTGAGACGGGCTCCGGGATTGCCAGCCAGCAGCCGCCATCCGGGCTTTCCCGCGTCCGGCATCTTGCCCGCCACCAGGTCATGGGCCTTGCCAGCGTGTTCCTGCTGGGCATGGTGGTCAACCTGACCGGCCTGCCATCGCAGACCAGCGGAGCCGCGCACCTGGCCAGCCTGGCGTTCCTCGCCGCGCACGTCCTCATCGCCCTCGGCCTGGTCGCGGGCACCGTGATGCTGCTGCGTGCTGCGGCCCGCCTGGGCGGCCGGTGGCGCAGGCAGGCCGTCGTCGGCGCGGCTGCCATCACCGTTGCCTTCGCCGCGGGCATCCTCACGCTGATGACCGGCAGCAACTGGTGGTCGTATGCCATGGCCGCCGGCTTCATCGCGGCACTGCTCGCCCACGGCAGCCTGCTTCTCTCCACCACCTCCGCCCAGGAAAACGTGGCCTCTCCCGCAACTGAGACGTGACACCACCGGGAGGGGCCGTCCCGTTGACCGCGGCCTTGTCATCACCGGTGGGCTTTCCTTTGGCTGGCCGCGCCGACGGGTACATTCCAGCAGGTCAACCGTGGAATATGGGACTGCCTGGCACCGGCATGGGGGAATCTGATGACGGCCACAGCAGAACAGGTCAGCAGCCTGCTCCACGAGGCGGGCGAAACCCATCACCGCGTCTTCCGCATCGTGGACGGCGCTGACGACGACTGGGCCAGCTGGTATGCGGACTGGCTGATCAACCTCTCGGAACTGCCGGCCCTGCTGGGCGTCAAGCCGGTCCGCAGCGAACTGGTCTATCTGCTTGTCAGCCTGGACAAGGAGTTCACCGCCAGCCAGCCAGGCGAACCATGGGAGGCCTACTACGCCCAGCGGGTTCTGCAGCATTTCAGCCCGCAGGGACACTGACCCCGCCTGCTAGTCCGGTTGCCAGATCGCTTTGCCGGTCGCCTCCTCGAAGGCCGGCCGGACATCCGCGGTGTCGTAGACGATGTGCAGTGCAGCGATCCGGTCATCGTCAGCGAGTTCCAGCATGTCGACTACGTCGAAGGTGACCGCTCGCCCGGTCGGCAGTTCCCACTCGAAGCGGAACCAGATGCTGGCGAGCCGCGTGCCGTCCGGGGTGGTTCCCTGCGTGATTCCGCGCAGGACCGGCCGGGCGGCGCCGGTGTCGCTGAACAGGATCTGGTAGAACTCGGCGGCCGGCAGTGGGCCGTAGAGCGGGGAGTGCACCAGCGCGTTCGCGGTGAACAGGCTGAGCATCGCGGTGGCGTCCGCGCCGCGCAGAGCCGACAGGTACCTGTCCGAAAGCTGCTGTGGGTCCATCGTGTCCTCGCGTGACTCTGCTAGAGGCCGGGGCGGCCCGCCCGCGGCGGCGGTGAAACGTTCTCGGTCATCCAGCGGATCCGCGCCTGCACCGCCGCGACCGCATCGGCATGGTTCGGCAGCACGAAGAACCGCTGCTCCCTGATCGCGTCCACGACCTGGCCCGCCACCTCGCTGGCGGGCAGGCCAGCGGCGACGCTGGCGCGGGCGTAGTCGAGGATCGGGCGGCGCTTGGGGTGATCATCGAGCGGGGGGACGCCGGGCGGCCGGTTGCGCTCGGCTTCGGGCATCCGGGTGTTCACGAAGGCGGGGCAGAGGATGGAGACCCCGATCGGCTCGCCCGCCAGTTCCAGCTCGTGCTGGAGGTTCTCGGACAGGCCGAGGACCGCGAACTTGGAAGCCACGTAGGGGGTGGCGGTCGGCAGGAACCCGGTAAGCCCCGCGATCGACCCGGTGTTCACGATGTGCCCCTCCCCTTGCTCACGGATCAGCGGCAGGAAGGTCCGGCACCCGTGCAGCACGCCGAAGAAGTTGACGCCGAAGACCCAGTCCCAGGCTGCGAGCGGGATCTCGGCGAACGGGGCCCCGGTGTCCACGCCCGCGTTGTTGCAGACGACGTGCACGGCCCCGAACTCCCCGAGGGTCGCGACGGCCAGTTCCTCTACGTCGCTGGCCCGGGACACGTCGGCGGGCACGCCGATCACCTGCGCTCCGGCCGCGCGCAGCCCGGCCGCCGCCGCGGCCAGCCCGGGCTCGTCCACGTCGGCCAGAACCACTTTCATCTGCTCGGCCGCGAAACACTCGGCCAGTGCCAGCCCGATCCCGCTCGCCGCGCCGGTCACCACCGCGACCCGGCCGCCGAATTCCCGCATGATTGGCCTCTCCTTGCTCAGGCCTGGGAGGCGCGGATGGCCTCGGATATCTGCATGGCGCCCGCGTGCGCGGTCTGGCCGCCGTCGATGGGGATCTCGGCGCCGCTGATGAACGACGACTCGTCTGAGATCAGGAAGACGACCAGCGGAGCGATGTCGCCCGGGGTGCCGGCCCGCCCGAGCGGGATCTGCAGGAGGTTCGATTCCCGGAATGCAGGCGGGGCGGAGGCGGTCATGGGCGTGTCGATGAAGCCCGGGTGGATGGAGTTCACCCGGATGCCGCGCCCGCCGAGTTCCATGCTGGCCACCCGGGACAGCCCGCGCAGGCCCCACTTGCTGACGGTGTAGGCGACTGGGTAATGGGCTGTCAGTGCTGCCGCGGAGCCGACGTTCACGATGCTGCCGCCCCTGCCCATCAGCGGCAGCACGGCCTGGATGCCGAGCAGCGCGCCAGTGAGATTCACCGACAGCGCCCGCTCCCAGTCCGCCAGTGTGATCTCGGGCAGCCGGGCACGCATCGGGATGCCCGCGTTGTTAACCAGGCCGTCCACCCGGCCGAACCGCTCTCCCGTCCACTGGGCGAGCTCCGCCCACTGCTCCGGCCTGGACACGTCCAGCAGGCGGTAGTGGATCACACCCGGCCCGGTCTCCGCCTCTGCGGGCAGCTCCGCAGGCTCGGGGAGGATGTCGGCTGCGATCACCGTGGCGCCGGCCCTCGCGAGAGCCACGCTTTCCGCCGCTCCCTGCCCCCGCGCGGCGCCGGTCACGATGGCGACCTTTCCTGTCAGATCGGTCACGCCATGCCCCCTGTGTCCGCGGCCGCCCGCCGGACCGGGTCGCTGCCGTCCCAGCCGATGGCCGCTGCGTGCATCGCCGTGTAGTGCCGGTCCTGGTCTGGGGTGAACTCGATCAGTTCCACCATGCCGGGCAGGGTGGCGAGCGTGTCCATGTACACGATCCGGGCGCCGGAGGGCAGCCGGTCGGAGAAGGCCGCCTGGTATCCCTGTGCCGTGTACCCGGCCACCGCGGCGTCGAGGTCGGTGACCGCGATGCCCCAGTGGTGGAAGCCGTACCCGGCGGCCTCGATCCGCTCCCGGAACACTGAGGGCTGATCGTCGTGCTGCTGGATCAGTTCAATCATGGCGTGCCCGCAGAACGCCCGGGCGAGGGTGAGCTGCGCGGTGCAGGGCTGTCCCCGGTAGCTGCCTGCCAGCGGCCGGAACGGTCCGCGGACGAACCACGGCCCGACCCGCAGCCGGGCCGTGTATTCAGCCATCGCTGCCTCGATGTCGGGCACGGTGTAGGCGAATTGGGCCACGCCGCCCAGCGGCTGGCCGAAGTCAGTGAGCATGCCGTCCCTCCGTCACAGCACGTCCGCCCCGGGGTCGGGGTAGTAGGTGTAGTGCTCGCGGGTCTGCCGCAGCCGGGAGCGGGCCACGGCGAAGTCGAGCACGGCGGGGATGCCCCGTTCGTTGGCCGCCATCGCCTCCGCGATCGCGGCGTCCACCTCCGCCGGGTCCTCAACGCGGCGGCCGAAGCAGCCGCAGGCCGTCGCGATCGTGGCGAAGTCGGGTTGCAGCGAGAACTCGGTCGCCATGATGCGGCGGTCAAAGCGCAGTTCCTGGATGTCCCAGATGGATCCCAGCGCGCCGTCGTTGAGCACGCACCAGGTCACCGGCAGCCGGTGCTCGGCGGCTGCTGGGAGCACGTTCATCACCATCTGGAACGAGCCGTCTCCGACAAGCCCGACCGCTGGCCGGTCCGGGTACACCAGCCGGGCCACCGGGAGGGCCGCCGCCGCGAATCCCATGCCGTAGAAGCTGGACGGGACGATGAGCGAGCGTGGCTCGAAAACCCGGAAGAAGGGGAACGAACCGCCCATGTGCTGGGCCAGGCAGCCGACGTCGATCGCCACCGTGGTGTGCCTCGGGAACAGCGCCCGCACCGCGCGGATTACCCGCAGCGGGTGGATCGGCACCTGGCCGGAACCGGCCGCCTCGTCGATGGCCTTCTCCAGCTCGGCGACGCCGCTGGCGATGGCGAGCGCCCGGGGGTGGCCCGGCAGCCCGTCCGGCCCGGCCGCAGCCGGTGCGGCCACCTGCCCGCGCAGCACGCCGAGCAGCTGACCGAGCACCAGCCGGATGTCACCGACCAGGCCGATCTGCGCCGGCACCCCCCGGCCGATCTCGGCCGGGTCGATGTCGGCCTGGATGTAGCAGGCCTCCGGCGCGGGGACGAACCCGGGCCGCCAGTTGGTCTCCATTTCCTCGAACCGGGTCCCGAGGCCGAGCACCACGTCAGCCTCGGCGAGCAGCCGGGCAGACACGGGGTTGCGGTGGGCGCCGAGACCACCGGCAGACAGCGGGTGGTCGTCGGGGATGCTGCCCCGGCCGGCCAGGCTGGTGAGCACCGGCACGGCCAGCAGTTCCGCCAGCTCGCGCAGTTCAGCGAAGGCACCGGAGGCGACCGTGCCGCCGCCGGCCACGATGATGGGCCGGGCCGCGCCGGCCAGGGCGGCGGCGGCCGCCTCGATCCGGGCCGGCTCCGCCGCCACCCGGGCCGGCGGCCCGGCGGGGATGTAGCTGGTCAGTGTGATGTGCTGGCTGAGCAGGTCTCGCGGGATGTCGACGAGCACCGGCCCGGGCTTGCCGTTGCGGGCGATGGTGAAGGCCTGCCGCAGCACGTCCGGCAGCAGGTCGGCCCGGTCCACCCGCACCGACCACTTGGTGACCGGGGCGAACACCCGCTCGGTGGCGATCTCCTGGCTGGCGCCGCGGTGCGCGGTCGCGGTCGGCCCTCGGCCGGCCAGGATGATGACCGGCAGCGCGCCCATCGATGCCTCGGCGATCCCGGTCAGCAGGTTGGTCACCCCCGGCCCGGCGGTGACCAGGCAGACCGCTGGCTCACCGGTGAGCTGGGCGTACCCGGCGGCCATGCAGGCGGCCGCGTGCTCATGCCGTACCAGCACATGCTGGATCTGAGGGGTGTCGTAAAGCGCGTCGTAGATGTCGATCACGTGCCCGCCGGGGAGGCCGAACACGCACCGGATCCCTTCCGCCTTGAGCACTTCGACGACTGCCTGCCCGGCTGCCATCTCAGCCACCTGCTACCTGCCGTTCCGTGGTTTGGGGGTTGCTCGCGGTCCGCAATGTCACGTCAGGGCCGGTGTCACTTGAGGGCCAGCGCGTTCGCCGGGGAGCCGACGCCGCCGCGCACGTTCAGCGGCGCCGCGGTGAGCAGGCCGGTGTAGCGCCCGTCGGCAGCGCAGTCGGCCGCCAGCGCCGCCAGGTCCCACATCTCCCCGATCGGGATGCCGAGCAGGGCGATCAGCTGGCTGTGCAGGTTGCGGCCGACCGGGTCGAACGGGAACGCCTCCAGCGCGGGGTTGTCGCCCGCGACCGCGACGATCCCGGAGTCCCACAGCCAGCGGACGGCTTCCTCGCCCGGCGCCAGCCCCGCCGCGCGGAAGTCCCAGCCCTCTGCCAGCGCGTCCCGGGCGGTCTGACCGAGCGACTCGTACCAGCCCGTCCAGCCGAACCGGAGCAGCAGGATGTCTCCGGGCTCGATGACCGTGCCCTGCGCGGTCAGGGCCGCCTCGACCTCGGTGATGGGCACGGCCTCGCCCGCGGCCAGGTCGATGGGCCGCCCGGCAGCCTCCCGCCAGCGGGCCACGTCTGCCAGCACGAACCGGCTCACGATGCCGCGCTGGGCCAGGTTGTGGATGCCGTTCTTGCACGAGGGGCGCTTGAGTTCCGAGGACGGGCGGCCACCGTAGTACCCGTGCTCGGGATGGGAGAAGTGCGACAGCGCGTCCCACTGGCTGGAGCACTGCGGGAAGAAGTTGTCGTAGTGGTCGTCCATGCCGAACCCGTCGTCCTGGAGGACGTAGCGCAGCGGGCCGCGGGAGAACAGGCCCGGGGAGGGCAGCTCCAGGTCCCAGTTCAGCGAGAACACCGCCCCCCGCTGGACCAGCCCAGCCGCGTCCGCGACCTGCGCGGGCGTGACGTCATTCAGCGCGCCGAGCTCATCGCCATCGCCCCACAGGCCCCAGGCCGAGCCCTTGACGCGGGTGGCGCCGCTGGTCAGCTGGTCATAGGTCGGGCGCATCTGCCTACCTCCATCGTGAGTTCCGGTGTGCCGCTGGCCGCGGCTGGGCTGATCCAGTGGCGGTCGGGTCAGGCGGCATGTCAGAACAGCTCCCACCAGCGCTGCGGGCCCAGGTCCTGCAGCTGCTGCGCGCTCTCTTCGAGGATGATCCGGCCCGAGCGCATCACGTAGACGCGGCTGGCCAGCTCCAGGGCGGAGACCACGTTCTGCTCGAGCAGGATGACGCTCATCCCGCGGCTGGACACGAGCCCCTTCACCTGCCGCAGCACGGACTGGGCGAGGGCGGGCGCCAGGCCGAGGGACGGCTCGTCCAGCAGCAGCAGCCTGGGCTCGGTCATCAGCGCCATCGCCAGGCTGAGCAGCCGCTGCTGCCCACCGCTCATCGTGCCCGCAAGCTGCCGTGATCGCTCTTTGAGCAGCGGGAACGTTTCGTAGGCGGCGTCCAGGCGGGCATCGCGGGCCCGGCCGCCCGGCACGGTCAGCGCACCGAGCCGCAGGTTGTCGGCCACGCTGAGGTCGGCGAACACGAACCGCTCTGACGGGATCATGGCCATGCCGCTGCGGACGCTGGCGCTGGCGGAGGCCCGCCCGGCCGGGCCGCCCTCGAACGTGATGCGGCCGTCCCACGGCGGCAGCAGCCCGAAGACCGCACGCAGCAGGGTGGTCTTGCCCGCGCCGTTGTGGCCCAGCACCGCGACCGCCTCGCCGCGGGCGACCCGCAGGCTGACGTCGTGCAGGACCTGCTTCTTGCCGTACCCGGCGGACAGGCCCTCGGCGGTGAGGATGTCCCCGGCCGGCGCCGGGTCCGGGGAACGCGCGTCAGACGGTGCCAAAGTAGCTCTCCGCCAATCTGGGGTCACTGGTCAGTTCCCGGATCGGGCCGCGCGCGGTGATCTTGCCCAGCTCCATGAAGCAGACCGTGTCGGCCAGCTGCTCCACCACGTGCAGGCTGTGCTCGACGATGCAGACGGTCTTGCCGTGCGTGCGCAGGCTGGCGACCAGCTCGAGCATGCTGTCCAGCCACCGGGCGTCCACACCCGAGGTCGGCTCGTCCAGCAGCATCACGTCCGCGCCGGTGGCCAGCAGCCGGGCCAGTGACAGCAGCTTCTGCTGCCCGTAGGCCAGGCTGCCCGCCAGCGCGGCGGCTTCGCCGGCCAGGCCGGTCAGCTCCAGCCAGCGCATGGCCTCGTCCCGTGCCTGCTGCTCCAGCCGGGCCGTGAAGCGGGGCCGCAGGAACAGGTCGGCCAGGTGCTCGCCGCCGCGGGCGTACACCGGCCAGCGCCACCCGGCCGGCGCCGGCTGCTGAACGCCGAGCATCACGTTGGCCAGCACCGGCAGCCGGGGGAAGATGCGCACGTCCTGGAAGGACCGCGCCATGCCCAGCCGGGCGACCTGGTCGGGCCGCTTGCCGGACAGTTCCCGGCCGCTCAGCCTGATGCTGCCCGCGTCGGCCCGGATCGCCCCGGTGAGCAGGTTGAACACGGTCGTCTTGCCTGCCCCGTTCGGCCCCACCAGGGCGGTGATCCGGCCGCGGGCCAAGTCCAGGTCGAGGGCGTCCGCCGCGACGATGCCGCCGAACTGCTTGCTCAGGCCACGCACCTCCAGCACCACGACCGGCGGGGCGCCGCCGTCAGGCCTGGGTGCGACCAGCCGGGTGGCAGCGGTCCCGGGTTCAGCTGGCTGGCGGGCGGGCGGGACCGGCACAGCCGCGGGAACCCGCCCCCGCCGGGTGCGGATCGCGCCCAGCAGGCTGGCCCCTTCCGGCACCATGCCCTGCGGCCGCAGCCGCATCATCAGGACCAGCCCGGTGCCGTAGATGACCAGCTGGATCAGGAAGCTCTTGGACGGATCGACCTGGATGACCTTTTCCAGCAGCGGCTGCAGCAGCACCAGCACCACCGCCCCGGCCACCGAGCCGCGCAGGTTCCCGACCCCGCCGAAGATCACCATGGCAAAGATCGCCAGCGACACGTTGAAGCTGTACACGTCCGGCGAGGCGAGCTGGTTGAAGAAGAACAGCAGCGCTCCCGCCAGACCCGCCAGGCCGGCTGTGATGCCGAACACCGCGGCCTTGTAGGCCGACACGTTCTTGCCCAGCGCGAGCGTGGCCAGCTCGTCGTCGCGGATGGCCCGCAGCACCCGGCCCCACGGGGACTCCCCCATCCGCCAGCACACAGCCACCACGGCCACGCTGGCTGCCAGCAGCGGGAGCACCCACTGGCCGGGCAGCAGCAGGCTGCCGCCCGGCAGCGGCGAGAAGTCAGCCGCGGTGGGCAGGATCAGGCCGTAGGAGCCGCCAAGCTCGGGCACCGCCGCCACGGTGAGCAGGACGATCGACGACACCGCGATCGTCAGCAGGATCAGGTACTCCGGGCTCAGCCGCAGCGCCGGCAGGCTGACCACCAGCCCGATGACGAACGCCGCCGCCATCCCGAGGAGCAGCGCTGGCAGCGCGGCCACATGGTGGTTGACCGCGAGGAAGGCGGCGGTATAGCCGCCGATCGCTCCGAAGGCCCCGTGTGCCACCGAGATCTGCCCCGCGTATCCCATGAGCAGGTTGAGCGAGACGGCGAAGATGACGTAGATGAAGATCTCGTCGAGGATGCTGAGCCAGTACTGCATCAGACCCTCACTCCGCCCCGGCCTGCCGGGCGGGCTGCGGGCCGCGCAGCGGGGACACGAGCAGGCGCAGGCTGGCCGGCTTGAGGCAGAGGTACCCGAACAGCACGGTGAACACCACCAGGGCTGACCACTGCGAGGACAGCCAGATGCCGGACAGGCTCTGCACCAGGCCCAGCAGCAGCCCGGCCAGGCCCACCACCAGCGGCGAGCTGCGGGTGCCGCCGAGGAAGGCGACGACGAAGGCGAACACCACCGGCACGGTCCCCATGTCCGGAGTGACCGCGAACCGGAGCCCGTAGACGATGGCCCCGGCCCCGGTCAGCAGCGAGCCGATCGCGAAGACCCACAGGTAGATCCTTTCGATGCCGACACCGACGACGGCGGCCATGTCCGGGTTGACCCGGACCGCCCGGACCATGCGGCCGAACTGGGTGAACCGCAGCACCGCGGCCAGCGCCCCGATCAGCACCCAGGCGGTCACGACGCTGCCCACCTCGAGCGTGGTGAAGGAGATGCCTGCCAGGTGATTGACGTGGCTGGCGCGGTTGCTCATCGTCCTGCTCTGCTCGCCGAAGAGCAGGACGATGAGGTTGACCCCGGCGATGGTCACGCCCAGGGCGGCGACGAACACGGTCAGCAGGGACAGCTGGCCCGACCTGCGGGCGAGCGGCCGGTAGATCCCGGCCTCGCAGGACACCCCGGTCAGCACGGCCGCCGCCAGCCCGGCGGCGGCCAGCAGCGGGAACGGGCCGCCAGCCGACGACTGCAGCAGGGACACCACGTACCCGCAGACGGTGAACACCAGCGCGTAGGCGTAGTGGAACCGGCCGGTGACCCCCAGGATCAGCCCGAAGCCCACCCCGTACAGCGCGTACTGGCTGCCGTTGATCAGGCCGTCGGCTGACAGCTGGAGAATGCCGCTCAGTGTCATGGGACCGGGCTGTTCCCTCCGCGGGTTTGCTGCCGCTGCGATCAGGCGAGCTTGAAGTCCGCGCCACCGAGCTGATAGGTGGCGACCGTCTTGACGGTGGACCCCGCGCACGCGACGACGCTCAGCGGCCGGGTCGCCACGCTGTGGGTCTTGAGGTTCAGGGTCAGCGTCCCCACCGTGGCCGTGTCACCGCCGTAGACGCTCTTGAACACCGGGCTGGCGGTCAGGGCGTTCTGCAGGTTCGTGCCGCTGTTCGGGTCGCCGCCCTTGACCTTGACCCGGCGGATGAGGTCCCACAGGGCCAGGGTGTCCTCGTAGTAGTTCGCGGCGTAGTAGTCCGGCTGCTCGCCGTACGCCTTCACGTAGCTCTTCACGAAGTACCGGGCGAGGGGGTTGACCTGCGTCTTCGGGTCGAACCAGTCGGTGGAGAACATGAAGTGGTCATAGGCGCCCGCGGACACCTTGAGCGCGTCGGTGGTGTACTCGGCGCCGATCACCGGCAGGCTCAGGCCCGCGGCCACGAAGTCCTTCATGAAGTAACCGGAGTCCAGCCCCACCAGGAAGGTGAACACGGCGTCGGGGCTCGCCGCCTTGAGATGCGAGATCGTGGTGGAGAAATCGGTGGTCCCGATGGGCGTCGCCTCGAACCCGGCGAGCTTCATCCCGGCGGTCGCCAGGGCCTTGACGAAGTTGGCCTGCACGACCGCGTTGATCTTGCCCTGGTCGAGCGCTACCAGGTAGACGCGCTTGACGCTGGGGTTCTTTGCCTGCCAGTACTTGACTGCGCCGATGTAGTAGTCGTCCGGCTCGATCGCCTTCATGCCCCAGAAGTACGGCTGGGCCTGGGCGAAGTCGCTGGTGCCGCCGCCGCCGTCCAGGGTGAGCATCTTGTACTGGGCCACCCCCGGCAGCATGGCGCCGATGTCCCCAACGTAGGAGGACAGGCAGGCCTGCACACCCGCGGAGCCGAGCTGGCGCACCGCGCTCACCCCGGCCTGGGCGTCCCCGGACTTGTTGTCCTGGAAGTTCACCTGGAAGTCCGGGCCGCCCGCGGCCTTGATGTGCGCGACGGCGAGCTTGAGGCCGTTCCCCTGAACCTTGCCGTAGAACGAGCCGGGCCCGGTCAGCGGGAGCACCGCACCCAGCGGGAAGCTCGTCCCGCCGGCCACCTCGGACTTGCTGATCCCCAGGATGCTGAGCAGCTCCGACGCTGACGCGCCGCCGGTACCGGCGGAGCTGCCGGACGCGCCGCCCGCCGAGGATCCGCAGGCCGCCAGCAGCGGCGCAGCCGCGGCCGCCAGGCCGCCCAGTCCTGCCACACGCAGCAAGTTCCGCCTGGATACCGGCGTGGCCGCAGAGAGGGGACGGCCGCCGTCGCTCTTGGTCATCAACTGAGCCTTCCTGTAACGGGCCGTCATCGCCGCCGGGCAGCCGGCCGTGAAAAGGAGAGAGAGTCCATGGGCGCAGGGACAGGGATGCGCGTTCGGCTGACGGGCTGCTTATGACCGCCCGCAGCGGCGTCGTCTCCGGCCGCCTACGTTCCGTAATGTAGTGAGACTTCTAACTTGTTTACGTGGCGGCAACATACTGCCCGCCCGCGTACACGTCAACGGGTGGCGCCCGCGGTTGCCCTGATCTGGCGGCCCTGGCAGCGACATGGCCGGGCCGGCCGGGCGCTGGATCGCCCGCGTGATCGCAGGTGATGACGGGGCAGATACGCTCCACGCATGACCGGACCGCCGCGGCGCGAGCGAGACGTTGACGACGTGACCTATGAGGCGCTCGCCCACCAGGCGAGCCGCGAGATGGTCCCGGACGTGAACCTCGCCGCCATGGAGATGATCTTCAACCTCATCCGGGTCACCAACCGGGTGCAGCGCGACCTGGAGATCAACGTGCACCGCCCGGCCGGCATGACGCTCGCCGCTTTCCGGGTCCTGGTCACCATCCGGTTCGTCGGCAAGATCACCCCCGCCGAAGTCGCCCGGCAGTCCAGCATCTCCCCGCCCAGCGCATCCAGCGTGCTCAACACGCTAGAGCGGTATGGCCTGATCAGGCGTTCCCCGGCGGCGGCCGATGGCAGATCCGTGATCGTCGAACTGACCGCCGAGGGCGAGGAAGTGATCGCCGAACTGTTCCGCAGGAACAATCAGCGCGAACTGGACTGGCTGGGCGCACTGACCGAACCAGAGCGGCAAACCCTGGTCGGGCTGCTCCGGAAAGTTCTCCACCATCGCCCGCCGCCCCCCGGTGACGCACTGGTCCACGCACAGCCGGTCCGGGAAATACCGCCGCGCAGCCGGGACTGACAGTGTTACAGGCACGATCCCCGGTCTTGGCTGTCTCCGATGATTTCGGAGAGTATGCGCCGGAAGGCTTGTACCTGGTCTTGGCTGAAGCTGTTCAAGGCCGCTGCCTCGACGCGGTCGCAGGCACGAGCCACTTCTGCGCGTATGGCGTTTCCTGCCCCGGTAATTTCCGGAATCCGTGCCCGGCGGTCGCGTGGGTCGTTCCGGCGCACGATGAGGCCCATACGCTCGAGCCGGTCCAATTGGCTCATGAGCGTGGTCTTATCCAGCCCGAGTGCCTTTCCCAGCTCGCCCTGGGTGAGGTTGGGTGTCATGCCGAGGGCGCTCAGCACGATGTAATCGCGCAATTGAAGTCCGTGCTTCTCCGCTTGTTCGCCGGTCGCGCCGCGCATTCGCTGAGCCGCCCGGTGCAGAAGCCAGGTAATTTCCGAGTCGGCTGAGGGCTTCATTGCGGGGACCCGGCGGCCCCGGGGGCCGATGCAGGTGCCAGCGTGGCGGGCAAGCGGGGGATCCCGTCGTAGGCGTCGCGGTCGTGCGCAGGGACGACCTGCATCAGGCCGGCCAGGGCGATCACGCGGAGCAAGCCCTGCCGCACTTGTCCGGGATCGCTGTCGGCGAGCTTGCGCAGCAGCAGTGGCCGTTCAATCCGTCGGCGGATGCCGTCGAGTTGCCAGGTCAGGTCGCCGATGAAGGCATACCGGTTGCCGGACGGCACGGTCACGAAGACGACCACAGAGCCGGGCGTGTGCCCTCCGGCGAGCACGATGACCAGTGAGCCGTCACCGTGCACGTCGAGGCTCGACGGGAAACCGAGGTACGGCGGGCCACTGAGCTCGTATTCGTGGATCTCATGGCCTGCGGACACGGTGCGGAACACCTTCCCGCCGGGATCTCCGGCCGCGTATCGCAGCTCACCAGAGTTCATCCAGATCGGCACCTGGAGCCCGCCGATGCCGCTGACGTGGTCCCAGTGACAATGGGTCACCAGCACGCCGAGCAGCCGGCTGCGGTCATAGCCGCTGGCGTCGAGTTGCTCGCTGACGGTCTTGGCTGCCCGGAAGGGAGCGCGCTGGAGCCGCGGGAGGGCCGCGACGTGCGCCGCCACACTGGAGCCGAAGCCCGCGTCGATCAGCAGGTCACCTCTCGGGTGCCGCACCAGGATCGCCGTCGCGGCGAAGTGCCGCTTGTCGCGGAAGGACCCGCCGCGGATGGCGAAGGCCGCCCGGGTTTCGTACGTACCGGTAGGCAGCTGGTAGATGGCCATGTCCGATGGCGGGGCGGCCTCGGGAAGCGGCTCCGCCCAGGCGGAAGGCGCAGGAAGAGGTGACATGCAGCTATCGTATGGCTCAAGAAGATCTAATGCAAGACGATCTGAGCTGAGACTAGTTGGCTGGGCATGGCTCGCCCACCCGCCAGCGATCCGGGCACCTGCGCCCCTGATCACAGGTGGGAAACGAGCTCGGTCACGATTTCCGCCGCTGACTGTGGCTTGGCCGCAAGGGCAACGCTTTGTCCGGCCCGCATCGATAGCAGACTGATCGGGTTATCTGCCGTCGGTTATCCGCCTTGGGTGACCCGGATGATCGTCTTGCCGGGCATCCGGCGGTCAGGGGCGAACGCGGATGGCGCCTCGGCGAGCGGTCGTACGGCCCCGATGATCGGGTTCAGCCGCCCGGACCGCACCCGCTCGGCGAGATCGGCCAGCCGGAACCGGTCCGGCTCGACGACGAAGAAGATCGCCCGGCCGCCGGCGGGCCGTACCTTCGGCGGGCCGGCGATCGTGACAAGTGTGCCGCCGGCGCGCACCAGCGGGACCGAGCGCTCGGCGACCTCGCCGCCGATCACGTCGAACACGACGTCTACCTCGCCGACGTCCTCGAGCCGGTCGGCCTGCAGGTCTGCGAAAGCGTCCGCACCCAGGCCGATGACGGCGTCCCGGTCCCGGGCACGACCGGTGCCGATCACGCGGGCGCCCAGCTCGTGGGCGAGCTGCACCGCGATCGACCCGACGCCGCCCGCGGCGCCGTGGATCAGCACCGTCTGGCCCGTCTGGAGGTGAGCGTGGTCGAACAGGCCCTGCCAGGCGGTCAGCCCGGAGATGGGCAAGGCGGCGGCCACGGTGTGATCGATACCGGCCGGGAGCGGGGCGAGGTTGCGGGCCTCCACCGCCGTGTACTCGGCCAGCGACCCGTCGCGGGCCCAATCGGCCAGCCCGAACACCCGCTGGCCCACGGTCAGGCCGGTGGTGCCGTAGCCCAGCTCGGTGACAACACCCGACAGCTCGTGCCCGGGCACGCTCGGGGTCCGGTCACGGCCGGCGCGGTCGGTCCATGTGCCCGGCCAGTCCAGCTCCCCGGGGGTGAACCCGGCCGCGTGGACGCGCACGATCACGTCGTTTTCGGCGGCGTGGGGGTGGGGGATGTCAGACAGCGTGAGCCCGGCGGCACCGGCGGCACGATCCCGGACGGTGATGGCTTGCACAATGACTCCCTTCGAGCCAGGGCTGGCTTGAACAGATCGTGCCCGCCCGCCCGCCTGCCTGAACCGGCAGCCGAAGCCGGCCTCTTGGCTGCGGGAAACGCCGGGGGCTGATCCTCATTCGTGTCGCCAGCTGGCTGCGCGGGTACACCGTGCCCCGGAGATCACCACCGTCTTGCTGACCAGTGGAGGCGCCAGATGACCGGGCTCCCACCGCCCCCGGAGGGAATTGTGCTGGCCCACTTCATCGTCTCGGACGATGTCGAGCGCTCCCGGCGCTTCTACACCGAAGTACTCGGCGGCAGGGTGGTCTTCGCCGGAGAGGTGACCTATGTCGCACTATCCAACAGCTGGATCATCATCAATGTCGGCGGAGGCCCCACCGACGACAAGCCGACGGTCACCCTGGCGGCGCCGCGCGATCCCGACCGGGTCAGCAGCTTCCTCAATATCCGGGTCAAAGACATCGAGGCCGTGTACGCCGAATGGAGCGCCCGGGGCGCTCAATTCCTGACGCCGCCGAAACAGCACCAGTACGAGAAGCGCTGCTACATCCGCGATCCCGATGGTCATCTGATCGAAGTAGGGCAGAGCACAGACCCGGAGGGGGACTGGTCACCCGCTCACTGGCCACCGACTACGCCCGCCCACGAGTCCGGGTGAATGCCGAGGAGTGAGTCACGGAAGCTCATCCGGCTGCGGGCTGGGGTTCACCCGGTGCCGGGGTAGAAGGCGTCGTGGACGCGCTGCTCGCCGTCGGGGGCGGTGACGACCAGGACCCGGTCGCCGATGCGGAGCTGGGATGCCTGGGCGGTGGGGAGGGGTTTGCCGTCGCGCACGACGGCGGTGACGACGGTCCCTGCGGGCAGGTCCAGTTCTGTCACTGTCTTGCCGGGAGCCGTGGACGCTGAGGTGATGTTGGTCTCGACCAGAACCAGGCTCTCAGCGAGGTCGGCCAGGTGGATGGTGCGGGCTGAGCCGGTGGCCTCTTCGATGAGAGTGACGAGCGCGGAGGCGGAGGAGATGGCGGCATCGACGCCCCAGTCGGCGCCGAACAGCCAGCGGTTGGCGTCGTCTCTGACCGTGGCAACGATGCGGGGGATCTCGAAGCGGCGGCGGGCGAGCACGGAGATGATGAGATTGTCTTCGTCGAGCCCGGTGCAGGCGACGAGGACATCAGCGTGAAGGGCGCCTGCGGCCTCCATCCTCCCCGGGAGGCAGGCGCTGCCGGTGATGACCTGCAGGCCGCGGGCGGACAGCTGCTGGGCACGCCAGGCGTTCGCCTCGATGAGGACGACCGTGTTGCCTGCGGCGTGCAGGGCCTGGGCCACCCGCTGGCCGACAGTCCCTCCCCCCGCCACGATGATGTGCATGGCTACTCCCATCTCCCGCCGAGAAAGCTGTGCAGCCGCTGGAGGGAAGCGGACGTCACCACGAAGCTGACCCGGTCGCCCCTGCGGACGGTGGTGCCGGGGCCCGGGATCGCTGAGTGCCCGGCGCGGGTGACCTCTACCACGCTGATCTCGCCTTCGACGGCGAACTCGGTGACCGGCCGCCCGTCCAGATAGTCCGGCACTGGCGCACGCACCAGGACCGTTTCCCCGTTGCCGAAGGTGAAGTCGGGCTCGAGTGGGCGGTAGCGCAGCATCCGGTGCACCCGGTCCACTGTCATCTGGACCGAGGTGACCATGTCGAGCCCGAGTTCGCTGGCGACCGGGACGTGCTCGAAGTCAGCGATCCGGCCGACCGAGTGGGGCACGTGGAACACGTCGCGAGCGACGCGGGCGATGACGATATTGAGACTGTCACGCTGGGTGAGTGCCACAAGTGCGTCAGCCCGCTCGATCCCGGCTGCTTCCAGCACCGGACGGTGCAGGCCGCTGCCTCTCACGAACTCGCCGCCGAAGCCGGCAGGCAGGCGCCCCTGGGCCTGGCTGTCGCGGTCAACGGCACAGACGCTGTCACCTTCGGCGTCCAGGCGGGCGGCGAGGGCGGTGCCCGCACGGCCGCAGCCCACGATCACGACATGCATCACGTTGTCCTTCCATTCACGGCCGGCTCGGGTGCCACCCGGGCCGGTTTCCGGCGCAAGCGCCTGCGGTCAGCATGGCGGCGCCAGGCCTTACGGGTCTCGTCGGCCAACAGCAGCAAGACCCCGAAGAACACCAGGAGCAGCCAGTCCGACAGCCGCAGCGGGGCGGTGTGGAACACTGCCTGCAACGCGGGCAGATAGCTGATCGCGGCCATGATCCCCAGCCCGAACAAGCCCGCGGCGATCAGCGGAGGATTGGACAGCAGGCCCGCCCGCAGCACGCTTTCGCGGCTGGTGCGCACGGTGAAACTGTTGAAGAACTGGCTGACCACGATTCCCGCCTGGGTCATGGTGAGCGCCTCCCGGTAGATGGGGTTGTCCCAGGTGAACGCGCTGAACGGCAGATGCGCGGTGTGGATGCGCCAGAAGAAGGCAAACACCACGCCCGCGGACTGGATGGAGCCCAGGAACAGGAACCGGCGGGCGACCGCCCAGGAGAAGAGGTGCTCGGCGGGCGGCCGGGGCGGGCGGTCCATGGTGCCCGGCTCGGGGCGCTCGGCGCCCAGGGCAAGGGCAGGCAGCACGTCCGAGCCCAGGTCGATTGCCAGGACCTGCAGGGCGGTCAGCGGCACCAGCGGGAAGCCCGCAAAGGTGGCTGCCAGGATCGGGGCGAGTTCGGCCAGGTTGTGACTGAACAGGTAGACCAGGAACCGGCGGATGTTCTCATAGACGGCCCGGCCCAGCTCGACGGCGGTGGCGATGGAGGCGTAGGAGTCATCCAGCAGCACCATCACCGATGCCGCCCGGGCCACATCGGTGCCGCCGCGGCCCATGGCCACCCCGACGCTGGCCCGCTTGAGCGCCGGGGCGTCGTTGGCGCCGTCTCCGGTGACCGCCACTACCTCTCCCAGTTGCTGCAGCGCGGTGACGATCTGCAGCTTGTGCTCCGGCCGGGCTCGGGCGAAGATCACTTGCTCATGTGCCCGCAGCAGTGCGGTGAGCGTTTCGCCGCTGGTGGCGTCCAGGTCGGTGCCGGTGATCACCCGGGCGGGGCCGTCGCCGATGATGCCGACCCGGCGGGCGATGGCCTCGGCGGTGAGCCCGTAGTCACCGGTCACCATGTAGGTGGCGATCCCGGCGCGCTGGCAGGCGCGCACAGCGGCGGTGACCTCCGGGCGCGGGGGGTCGCTCATCCCGGCCAGGCCCAGGAAGGTCAGCCCGTGCTCGGCCCGGTCCTGGGACACCCGCTCGGACGGGACGGTCTTGCTGGCGACGGCGAGCACCCGCAGCGCCTGGGTGGCCATCGCGTCGTTGGCATCGGCGATCTGACGGCGCAGTCCCTCCCCGAGCGGCACCACCTGGCCGTGCCAGCATGCATGTGTGCAGCGCTGCAGCACGGCCTGCGGGGAGCCTTTCACATACGCTTCATAGCTGCCGCCCACGTCGTGGATGGTGGTCATCAGCTTCCGGCCGGGATCGAACGGGAACTCCCCCACCCTGGCCGCCCGCATTGTCTCGGCCGCCACGTCGATACCGGCCTTGGCCGCCGCGACCAGGATGGCCCCCTCGGTGGTGTCCCCGAGCACCCCCCACCCGCCTCCCCTTGCCTCGTCGCCGTTCCCCGGCGGCGGAAGCAGGCGCGCGTCGCAGCACAGCGCCCCGGCCCGCAGCACCCCGACCACGGCCTCCGCGTCTTCGACCTCCCCTTCGGGTGCATACCCGGCCCCGGTGACGGCGCGGGACCGGCCCGAGGCGAAGACCTGCTGTACGGTCATCTCGGCCTTGGTGAGGGTCCCGGTCTTGTCGGTGCAGATCACTGTCGTGGAGCCCAGGGCCTCCACCGCGGCGAGCCGCTTGATCAGCGCATGACGGCGCGCCATCCGCCGCACCCCGATGGCCAGCGACACCGACAGCGTCGCCGGCAAGCCTTCGGGCACCAGGGCGACCATTACTCCCAGCGCGAAAACGAAAGCCAGCGCCACCGCGCTGCCAGCCAGCAGCCGCAGCGTGAACAGCAGCGCACCTGCTGCTATCGCCACCGCCGCCACCAGGCGCGCCATATGGTTCACCTGGCGCTGCAGCGGGCTCGGCTCGGGCGGCACGCCGGCGGTCAGCCGGTAGATCCGCCCGAACTCGGTGCTCAGGCCCGTCGCGAACACCACCGCCTTGCCGGTCCCGGCCGTGACCGACGTTCCCATGAAGACGCAGTTACGGGCCTGGACCGGCGCGGTGCCCGCCTCGGCTGGCTCACTGGCACGCCCTACCGGCTGGCTCTCCCCCGTCAGCGCCGCCATTTCTATCGACAGCCCGTGCGCCTCGATCAGCCGCGCGTCCGCGGACACGGCGTCGCCGGCCTCCAGCGAGACAACGTCACCGGGCACCAGGTCCTCGGCTGGTATGTCGGCCAGTTGCCCGGCCCGCAGTACCCGGGCCCGGTGCGGGACCATCGCCTGCAGCGCCTCCGCCGTACGCTCGGCGGCGTGCTCCTGCACAAAGCCGATCAGCGCGTTCAGGACCACCACGCCGAGGATCCCGAATGCCAGGATCAGGTTCGACGAATCCCGCGGCACGGACAAGATGTAGATCAGGAAGGTCAGCCCGGCGGCCACCAGCAGCACCACCGCGAACATGTTGGCAAGCTGAGCGGCGAGTTCCGCCCACACCGGCCGCTTCTGCGCCTGCGGCAGCGAGTTCGGCCCGGCGGCCGCCCGACGGCGGCCTGCCTCCTGCTCACTCAGCCCCCGGCGTGAACTGCCAAGCGCGGCCACAGCCGCAGGCACCGCGAGAGACACGACTTCAGCGCCGGCTGCGGCGGGCAGACCGTGCGCATGTGCGCCGTCCGGGTCGTGAAACGCATCAGCAGATGACGAGGTCACCGCCGGCCGGCCCACGACAGAACACCTCCGCTGGGTTCACATTCCCGTCCGGAGCATTCCCCGTCAGGTTTCCCCCGGCCAGAGGCAAAGGTCCACCCCGGAGATGACGAACGCGTGGCGGCGAGGACGGCACCAGAGCAGGACTTGGCCGGCGGCCAGCCACGCGGCGGCCGTCCCGCCTCGCGTGGACTTTCGCCTCTGGTGGCCGGGCGAGGGCAGCCGGACGATGATCTCGCGATGCTGGCCCGAACGCTGCCCGGCTTCGCCGGTCCCGGCGGGCGGCAGCGCGCTGGGGAGGCGCTCATGATGGGGGATCAACGGGCGGCACAGCGGCGGATCGTGGCTGGCGTGGACGGGTCGGAGTCTTCGAGGGCCGCACTGGCGTGGGCAGTGCATCAGGCGAGGCTGACAGGCGCGGTGGTGGAAGCGGTGATCGCCTGGCCGCTGCCTGCCACGTTCGGGCTGCTGCCACTGCCGCACCTGGTCAGCCTGAACACCGCCCTCAAGGCGCTCGCCGACTCGGTCACCGGGATAGGCGCCCCGGCCGAGGTGCGTTCGAGGGTGATGGTGGGATCTGCGGGGAAGGTCCTGGTCAAAGCCTCAGCAGGGGCTGAACTGCTGGTACTGGGCAGCCGTGGGCGCGGCACACTGACCGGGACGCTCCTGGGCTCAGTCGGCGTGCACTGCGTCCGCCATGCTCATTGTCCAGTGGTGGTAATCCGCGGTGCCGCTACGGCTGGCAGCGGCAACCCATTCCCGGCTCGGTCAGCAGATGGCGTGGACTGGCGGGGTCGGCTTCCCCTCCATGTACGCAACCGCTCGCATCCAGCGACATTCCCTGTTGCATGACCGGCGCGGGTTGACCGCCTGCAAACCCAGCAAGAGTCAGCCTCCAAATCGCCACGCCTCGACCGCTGCACATGCGGGTGGATGACCAAAGATCACCTCTACGCCTCCCTGTTCTACTGGGCGGTGGGCAACAACCAGATCACCCAGGGCGTTAGCCCCGGCGACTACGCAGTCCTCACCATCACTGGCTTTTGCGCTCTGAGATGATCGCCACCCGGTCGGCGAGCCGCTGCACCTCATCGAGCTCGCGGGAGGACCAGAAGACGGCCGTCTGCCACCATCTCGCGCACCAGCCGGGCGAACTCGCCGCGCATCAGCGGGTCCAGACCCGAGGCGCTGCAGGGCGCACCATGACCCGTTCCCAGTGCGTCATGCCCGCGTCTGCTCCCGGATCGGCCCGCGATTCCTTTCCGGCGCCCCGCGGGTCTCCATTGCCGAATCACCGAGCATCATCCGCTGACGGGAGTGATGGGGATGCGAAAGCTGATCGAGGCGACGCTGGTGTCGCTGGATGGCGTGGTGGGCTCGCCGCAAGAGTGGGCGCTGCCGCGCTGGGGTGACGAGAACAAGGCCTACGCGCAGGCCGCGCTCGCCGACGTCGGCGCGTTCCTGCTGGGACGGGTGACGTACGAGATGTTCGCGACGGCATGGTCGCCGATCACCGGCGACCCGTACTACGACCTGATCAACCGGCTCCCCAAGTTCGTGGCCTCGGCGAGCCTGACCGAGACGACCTGGAACGCCACCCTGATCAAGGGTGACGTCGCCGCCGAGGTCGCCCGGCTGAAGAGCGAGCCGGGCAAGGCCATCATGAAATACGGGACGAGCCGGCTGGACCGCACGCTGGTCAGGCACGGCTTGATCGACGAGTTCCACTTCTCGGTCTTCCCCGTGGTCGTGGGCCGCGGCCCGCGGCTGTTTGACGGCATCGACACCAGCGGCATGACGCTGACGCTGACCGCAACGAAGACGTTCGGAAACGGCATCGTGGCACTCACCTACATCCCCGCGTACGTCCCCGCCCACCGGCCCACCGCCGCAACCGAGCACAGCGCCTGAAGGGAACCGATCACCATGAAGCAAAGACAGACCAGGGCCCTGGTCCTGTCGGGTGGCGGCACCGCCGGAGGCGCGTGGATGGCCGGCTACATCAGCGCGCTGCGCGGACAAGGCGTTGATCTCGGCGACGCCGACCTGATCATCGGAACATCCGCCGGTGCCCGCACCGCCGCCCAGCTCGCGACCGGAACGCTCAGCGAGGCCGTGCGCAGGTACCGCCACGGCGGCATCCCGGCGGTGGAGCTGTATGCCACACTCCCGGAGTTCATGGCTGCTTCGATGCGGATCATCGCCGAAGCCCCGGACGAGCAGGAGGCCGCGCGGCGCGTCGCCAACATGGGTCCGCTCGGCGGCCAGCTCGCGTCAGCCGCCGAGCGCCATCGCTTGATGGCCGCTCTCCTCCCGGCCGCCGACTGGCCCGGGCAGCGGCTGCTGATCACGGCCGTGGACGCGGAAACCGGGCACCGGGTCGCCTTCGGCGCGGATTCGGGTGCCGGGCTGCTCGAAGCGGTAGCGGCCAGCGGCGCGCTGCCGGGCATGTTCCCGCTGGTGACG
>JBLMWU010000251.1:0-15101 GCA_050257395.1 Gemmatimonadota bacterium
GGGAAGACGGCGGGCTCCAGCGGCCCGGAGGCGAGCCGAGGGCCAGAAAAAGGAGGACACATGTCGACCGCGAGATGGGGCATCACGCTCCCGCTGCGCAGCATGCCGCTGGCCGGGCAGCGTGACTTCGTCGCCGCCCTGCCCGACCTCGGCTACACCGACGCCTGGTCGTCGGAGGTGAACGGCCCGGACGGGTTCAGCACCCTGGTGCTGGCGTCCCAGTGGACCAGCGGGCTGCGGCTCGGCTCCGCCATCGTGGGCATCTTCAACCGGGGCCCGGCGCTGCTCGCCATGGAGGCCGCCGCCCTCGCCGCGCTGGCCCCCGGCCGGTCCGTCTGCGGGATCGGCGTCTCCTCCCCCGTCATCGTGCAGGACTGGAACGGCATCCCGCTGGAGCGGCCCTACCAGCGGGCCAGGGACACGCTGCGGTTCCTGCGCAGCGCCCTGGCCGGCGAGACGATCCGGGAGGAGTACGAGAGCTTCACCATCCGCGGCTTCCGGCTGGACCCGCCGCCGGAGCAGCCGCCCGCGCTCGCCCTGGCCGCGCTGCGGCCCAGCATGATCCGGCTGGCCGCCAGCCAGTCCGACGGCGTGATCACCAACTGGCTGGCGCCGTCCGACGTGCCCGCGGTCCGGGCCGCCGCCGGGCCGGACACGGAGCTGATCGCCCGGGTGTTCGTCGTGCCGGTCAGCGACGCGGACCTGGCCAGGGCCGTCGGGCGGCGGCTGATCACCGCCTACCTCACCGTGCCCGCCTACGCCGCCTTCCACGACTGGCTGGGCCGCGGCGAGGTGCTCAAGCCGATGCAGCAGGCCTGGGCCGCGGGCGACCGCAAGGGCGCGCTCGCCGCCATCCCGGACAAGGTGGTCGACGACCTGGTCGTGCACGGCGACCCGGCGCGCTGCCGGGAGCGGGTGGCCGAGTACCAGGCCAGCGGGCTGGACACACCGGTGATCATGGTGGTCCCGGCACCGGGCGTGGACGAGGCGGAGACGGTCCGCCAGCTCGCGCCCGCGTGACCGGGCCGGCGGCAGCGGGCCGGGCCGCCGCCGTCACCAGGCGTGCGGCAGCGGCTCCCCGAACCAGGCCTCGATGATCCGGTGCGCGATCGACACCGGCGGCGGCAGCAGGATGTCCCGGTCGGCGATCGCGGCCCGCAGGTCGTCCCGGCTGAACCAGCGGGCCTCGGCGATCTCCTCGTCGTCGACCTGGATCCGCTGCCCGGCCGCTGCCCGGGACCGGAACCCGAGCATCAGGCTCTGCGGCATCGGCCACGGCTGGCTGCCCAGGTAGCGCACCCCGGTCACGGCGATCCCGGTCTCCTCCGCCACCTCCCGCGCGACCGCCTGCTCCGCCGACTCCCCCGGTTCCACGAACCCGGCCAGGATCGACACCCGCCGCTCGGGCCAGCGCCGGTTGCGGGCCAGCAGGGCCCGGTCCGCGTCGTCGGTCACCAGCATGATCACTGCCGGGTCGGTGCGCGGGAAGTGCTCGCTGCCGTCGGCCGGGCACACCCGGACGTGCCCGGCCTGGGCCGGCCGGGTCGGCGCCCCGCACCGGGGGCAGTGGGTGTGCGACTCGTGCCAGTTCGCCAGCGCGACGGCCTGGGTGAACAGCCCGGCGTGCCGGTCGCCCAGCAGCGGCCCGGCCTCCCGCAGGCTGGCCGGGCGCACCTCGCCGCCAGCGGGCGGCGCTGGCCGGGGCGGCTGGTCAGGGCCCGCGGCGGGCGGCTGCGCCACCACCGCGAAGTACGCGGTCCCGGCCCCGTCCACACCCAGCAGCAGCCGGGTGCCGTCCGGCGCTTCGGCGGGCGGGGTCAGCACCAGCTCCGCCCCGGCCCGGCCGAACCGGGCCAGCGCCTTGCCGCCGGTCACCACCAGCACCCGGGTGCCGGGGTCCGCCCAGGCGGCCGCCAGCCATTCGTCGTCACCGCGGCGGACCGTGGCCCGGTCCACGTCCCCGCGGGCGAGCGCCAGCCCGGTCAGCGCCCAGCCGCCCTCCGCCTCGGTGCCCACCGGCCCGCCCGCTGCCGCGCTCACGGCGTGGCCGCCAGTTCCTCCCACAGGTAGGCAACTGCCTCGGCGCCCTTGAGCAGCAGCGCGATGTCTGCCTTCTCGTTGGGCGCGTGGATGCGGTCGCTGTCCAGCCCGACCGCGACGAACACCAGCGGTGCGCCCAGGATCCCGGCCAGGTCGGCCTCAGGCCCGCTGCCGCCTTCCCGGGTGAACAGCACCTGGCGCCCGAACGCGCGCTCCATCGCCCGCCTGCCCGCCTGCACCGCGGGCGAGTCGATCGGGGAGAAGCAGGCCTGCACCCCGGGCCCGCCGGAGGTCACGGTGGCCTCGATCCCGGGCGGCGTGCGGGCGGCCACGTACCCGCGCAGCGACTCGATGACGTCCGCTGGCTCCTGCCCGGCGACCAGCCGGAAGGTGACCTTGGCGTGCGCCTCGCGCGGGATGATGGTCTTGCTGCCCGGGCCGGTGTGCCCGCCCCACATGCCGTTGACCTCGGCGGTCGGGCGCGCCCACACGCGCTCCAGGGTGGTGTACCCGGCCTCGCCCGCCGCCGCGCGGCTGTTGCCCGCCTCGGCCAGCCATTCTTCTTCCTTGAACGGGAGCTGCGCGAACAGCTCCCGCTCGGCCGCGGTCAGCGGCACCACCTGGTCGTAGAAGCCCGGCAGGGTGACCCGGCCGCCCGTGTCGTGCAGCCCCGCCAGCAGGTCCGCGAGGGCGTGCAGCGGGTTGGGCACCGCCCCGCCGAACGAGCCGGAGTGCAGGTCGGTGTCCGCGCCGCGCAGCCCGATCTCGGCGTCGGCCAGCCCGCGCATGCCGGTGCACATGGACGGCACGTCCGCGGACCACATGGTGGTGTCGGACACCACGATCACGTCGCAGGCGAGCCGGTCCGCGCGGGCGCGCAGCAGCTCGGCGAAGTGCGGCGAGCCGGACTCCTCCTCGCCTTCGATGAGCAGCGTCAGCGACACCGGCGGGGCCTGCCGGCCCGCCGCGGCCAGGCAGGCCCGCAGCCCGAGCAGGTGCAGCAGGACCTGGCCCTTGTCATCCGAGGCGCCCCGGCCCAGCAGCCGCCCGTCCCGCTCCGCCGGCTCGAACGGCGGGCTGTGCCACTCGCTCAGCGGCTCGGCGGGCTGCACGTCGTGGTGCCCGTAGACCAGCACGGACGGGGCGGCCGGGTCGGCCGCGGGCCAGCGGGCGAAGACCGCGGGCTGGCCGGGGGTCTCCCAGATCTCCACCTCCGGGAAACCGGCCCCGCGCAGCTGGCCGGCCAGCCACTCCGCGGAGGCCCGCACGCTGGGGTGGAGGGCCGGGTCCGCCGACACCGAAGGGATGGCAAGCCATTCCTTGAGCTGGCCGACGAATTCCCGCTCGTGCTCCTCGATATAGCTGCGGACGTCCATGCGTCCGGGCACCTCCTCACGGCGGCGGGCGTACTCCCCCCGGCACTCTAGTCCCAGCCGTTCCGCATCCGTGGGGGCAGTTCCCGGCGCCGGCGGTCAGCTCTCCGGCACCGCCATCTCGCCCAGCAGCGACCAGTCGTCCTGCGGGATCTCGAAGTTGACGATCTTCGGCGTCTCCGCCAGGTGCGGCGGCAGCGTCTGCTGCGCCTTCCGGAAGTGCTCCGACTGCACGTGGGCCGCGCCCGCGTCACCGTCGCGGAAGGCCTCCACCAGCACGTACTCCGCCGGGTCCTCGACGCTGCGGGACCAGTCGAACCACAGGCACCCCGGCTCGGCGCGGGTCGCCGCGGTGAACTCGGCCGCGATCTGCGGCCAGCGGCCGGCGTCCTCGGGGCGGATGCGGAACTTGGCGGTGATGAAAATCATCTGGCTTCCTTCTCCGGTCATGGGGACCACCATCGTCCCGCACCCGCCCCGGCGATGCCAGGCGCGCGGGGCCCGCCACCCACGGCGGGGCGGCGGCAGGAGACCGGCCGCCGCCCCGGTGCGGGCACCCGCGCGGGCCCGGACCGGGCCGCCCGCTCAGCCGCGCTTGCAGGCGGTGAGCAGCAGATACTCCCACTCCATCACCGTGGCGCCGGAGCCCAGGCCGTGGCGGCGGGCCAGGCCGGTCAGGACCGCGTCGAGCTCAGCCGACCGGGCGGCGTCCGCGCCGATCGCGCGGTAGGCGGCGACGGTGGGCCCGTAGCTGCGCCTGAAATAGGCGGTGAACTCCTCCGGCTGGGCGAACCGGGTGACGGTGACCGTCCGCCGGGTGGCGGTGACGCCGGTGACCTGGTCCCCGAGCAGCGCCCGGACGTGCTCTTCCCGGCCCCACAGGGGCGGCGGCTGCGCGCCGGGCGGCGGCGGCGGCACGTACGGCTTCATCGCCGCGAACATCTGCCCGATGAACCCCTCCGGCGTCCAGCTGATCAGGCCGATGGTGCCGCCGGGGCGGCAGACCCGCAGCAGTTCCCGGGCGCTGGCCTCATGGTGCGGGGCGAACATGACCCCCAGGCAGGACAGCACTTTGCCGAACTCGCCGTCGGCGAAGGGCAGCGCCTCCGCGTCCGCCTCCCGCCAGTCCAGCACGGCGCCCCGCCGGGCCGCCCGCACCCGCCCGGCCGCCAGCAGCTCCGGCGTGAGGTCGCAGGCGGTCACGTCCGCGCCGGCCAGCGCGGCCGGGATGGCGGCGTTCCCGGTCCCGGCCGCCACGTCCAGCACCCGGTCGCCCGGGCCGGCGCCGCACGCCCCGGCCAGGACCGCGCCGAGATCCGGGATCACCTCATCAGCCAGCGTGGGATAGTCGCCGAGCGCCCACATCGCGCGGTGCCTCGCCTTGAGCTCGCGGTCGGCCGTGGCCAGGTCGGTTGCCGCAGTCATCCCCGTCACCCCTCCGTCTGTTTCCGGTCGTGCTACCGGGACCGACGGTAGGAACCGCGGGGCGCCGTTCCTAGTACAGGATCTGTACTGGCAGGTTGCGGTGCGGAGCCCCTAGCCTGCGGTTCATGGGGACTTCGTACCGCCAGTTCTGCCCGGTGGCCAAAGCGATGGAGCTGCTCGACGAGCGGTGGACGCTGCTGATCGTCCGCGAGCTGGTGAGCGGCAGCCAGCACTTCAACGCGCTGCGCCGCGGCCTGCCGCGGATGTCCCCGGCCCTGCTGTCCAAGCGGCTGCAGCAGCTGACCCGGGCCGGGATCGTGGACCGGCACGCTGACGGCGGCGAGGTGCGCTACCTGCTGACCCCGGCCGGCCAGGAGCTGCGGCCGGTGGTGGAGGCGCTCGGCGCCTGGGGGGTCCGCTGGATCGGCGAGCTCGGCGACGAAGACCTCGACCCGAAGCTGCTGCTGTGGGACATGCACCGCAACATCGACCACGGCGCCGTCCCGGCCGGGCGCACCGTGGTCGGGTTCACCTTCCCGGACGTCCCGGCGGCCGGCCGGCACTGGTGGCTGGTGATCACGCCGGACGACGCCGACGTGTGCGACCACGACCCCGGCTACCCGGTGGCCGTCACCGTGACCGCGGCCCTGCGCGGGCTGACCGAGGTCTGGCGCGGCGACCTGAGCTGGGCCGCCGCCCTGCGTTCCGGCGCGGTCGAGCTGCGCGGCGCCGAGGCGCTGCGCCGGGCCCTGCCCGGGTGGTTCACCCTGTCGCTGTTCGCGTCCGTGCCCCGGCCACCCGCGGCCACGGCGCGGCGGAGCTTACGCCTGCGCCGCCGGTCCGGGCGCGATGGTGAAGACCTGGCCGCCCGGAATCATGAAGTAGTGCGGGTGCCCCGGGTGCTTCACCTCGGCCAGCCCGGCCGCCAGCGCGCGCCGCTGCAGGGCCGCCGGGTCGGCGTCCCGCAGCTCCAGCCAGGCGCCGAACCGCGGCTGGTCGCTGTCGGGGGCGTCCGGGACGAACTCGATGCTGAGGCTGCCGCCGCCCGGGAAGCGGACCACCAGCATCGGCTCGGGCATCCCGGGGAAGTCCACGGTGGCCACCGGCCCGCAACCGAGCGCCGTCTCGAAGCACCAGCGCAGGGCGTCGCGGCGGTGCGGCCGGGCGAACAGGTGCGCGTTGCTGCCGAGCGCCGTCATGACCCGCTCCCGGCCGCCGGGGCGGGGCCGTCCACCCGGCGGCCCAGCAGGGCGGCCAGCCGGTCGATCGCGGGCGCGTCCGGGGCGGCCGGCTGCGGCGGCCCGAACGGTGAGCGGTCCGGCGGCACCTGGGGCAGCATGCGCGCGGTGAAGTCCAGCTCCGCGGCCGCGGCCTCCTCGGGGAACGCCACCGCCTGCCCGGTCGCCCGCGCGAGGTCCCAGCCGTGCACCAGCAGCTCGGTCACCCGCAGATGCAGGGCGACCATCCCGGGCACGGTGCCGAACGGGACGGTGACGGTGCGCCCAAGCGCGCCGGGCTCACGGAACGCGGCGAGCAGCGCCGCCGCCGACTCCCGGTAGGCCTGCGGCAGCGACGCGCCCGCAGGCGCGGGGTCCGCATCGGCTGGCCGGCCGGCCAGCGCGCCCGCGAACCGCAGGTTGCCGGTGACGACGTGGCTGGCGAGGGCGCGGACGTCCCAGTCTGGGCACGGCGTGGGGCCGTCCCATTGCTGGTCGCCGACCCCGTCGAGCACCTGCCCGGTGGTGTCCAGGGCCGCTGAGAGGTGGCTGACCGGGTCCATCGGCATCACTCCCGGGTGCGGCGGGCGGCGGGCCCGCGCGGTCAGGCACCGGCGGCAGCCCGTTCTCTACTTTAAAAAGATATAGTCCTAAGGATAGCAATCGCAAGCAGAATCGGGCCGGGGTCATGACTAAGCGGAGCTACGGGCAGTACTGCGCGGTGGCGCGCGGGCTGGACCTCATCGGCGACAGGTGGACGCTGCTCATCGCCCGGGACCTGCTGCTGGGCCCGAAGCGGTACAAGGACCTGCTGGACGGGCTGCCCGGGATCGGCACGAACCTCCTCGCCGCCCGGCTGCGGGAGATGGCAGCCGCCGGGCTGGTGGAGCGGGCCGTGCTGCCGCCGCCCGCCGGGTCGTCCGTGTACCAGCTGACCGGCGCGGGCCGCGACCTGGAGCCGGTGATCACCGCGATCGGGCGATGGGGGGCGCGGTTCCTGGGCAGCCCGCGCGACGGCGAGGTGCTGCTGCCGCGGGCGTACTTCGTGGCGATCCGGCCGGCGTTCCGGGCGGACCGGGCCGCCGGGCTGGCCGCCAGCTACGAGTTCCGGGTCGGCGGGCTGGTGTTCGAGGTGCGGGTGCACGACGGCCGCTGCACCACCCGGGAGGGCGCGGCGGCCGGCCCGGACGCCGTGTTCACGATGGACGTGGGCACCCTGCACGAGCTGCTGCTGGCCGGCCTGCCGGCCGCGGCCGCGCTGGCCAGCGGGCGGGTCCGGGTCACCGGCGACCCGGCCCACCTGGACCGCTTCACCGGCCTTTTCGCGCTCCACCGCTGACCGCCTGGCCGGCTGGGGGCAGCGGGCCGCGCATGTGCCAGAGTGAAGCGGTCCGCTCATGGCAGGCAGGAGGCTCGGATGCTGGCAGCGTTCTCGGTCACGCCGCTCGGGGTCGGCGAAGGGGTTTCGGAGTACGTCGCGGACGCGGTCCGGGTGGTCCGTGACAGCGGGCTGCCCAACCGGACCGACGCCATGTTCACCACCATCGAGGGTGAGTGGGACGAGGTCATGGCGGTGATCGGGCAGGCGGTGGACGCGGTGGCGGCCAGGGCGCCGCGGGTGAGCGTGGTCATCAAAGCGGACCTGCGGCCCGGCGTGAGCGGCGGCCTCACCGCGAAGGTCGAGCGGGTGGAGGAACACCTCGCCAGCGGCTGACCCGGGCGCGGCAACCGGCGGGCCGGCTCGTGCGTCTGAGTTGTGGTCCACGCCGCCCGCGGCCCCGCTGACGGCACCGTTCCGCAGCCGCGGCCGCAGCCCGGGCTGCCTGTCCCAGGAGCCGTCATGCACCGCCGCCGCTCGCTGGCCCGCACCGCCGCCCTGGCCGTCCCCGCCGCTGCCCTGGCAGTGGCCGGGTGCGGATCCGTACACGGCGGGGGCAGCAGCACCAGCTCCGCCCCTGCCGCCCCCGCCTCGAAGGCGGCGCCGGTCTCGCCCTCGGTCAACCCGGGCGGCCCCATCTCCCCTTCCGTCGCCGGCACCCCCTCCGGCGGCAAGCCGGTCGCGGTCGTCATCTCCGGCCTGCCGGGCCAGCCCGCGCTGACCCCCGGCGGCCCGGCGCTGACGTTCATGGTGACCTTGCAGAACCACAGCGGCACCGCCTACCACGACGTGACGCCGGTCGTGTCCATGGGCCACTGCACCTGCACCGGGACCCCGATCGCGCTGGCGCCCGAGGGCACGCTGGCCGAGCGCGACCCGGCGACCGGGAACTGGCGCAGGGTCCGCTACAACCCGGAGGGCGGCGGCACCGACTTCCTGCTGGTGGTCCAGCAACCGGGGATCAGCCTGCCCGCGGGCGGGTCGGCGAGCTTCACGTTCCGGGTGTCGTTCACCCGGCAGCAGCGGGAGACGCTGAAGCCCGGCACCACCGCCATCGACGTGACGGTCGTGCAGCTGCCCGGCCACACCCCGGTCGGCGCGCCGGTCCCCAGCGCCACCGTCCCGGTCGCGGTGCAGCCGTGACGCCGGGGGCCAGCGCCGCCGGGGGCCGGTGTCAGGGCTTGCGGCAGAGGATCTCGCCGTGCGGGACAGCGAACCAGCCGTCCGGGGCGGCGGCCCAGTCCCGCCAGGCCCGGGAGATCCGGTCCAGGTCAGCCTCGGTGGCGTGGCCGCCGGCGACCGCCTGCCGGGCGATGGCGGAGGCGCGGATCCGTTCGCTCCACAGGCCGCCCCACCAGTCTCGCTGCTCGGGCGTGGCATAGCACCAGACCGACGCGCTGGCGTTGATGTCGGTGAAGCCGGCCTGGCGGGCCCACGACAGCAGCCTGCGGCCCGCGTCCGGCTCACCGCCGTTCGCGCGGGCGACCGCGCGGTAGACGGACAGCCACTCGTCCAGCGCCGGGTCCTCCGGGTACCAGATCATCCCGGCGTAGTCACCGTCCCGGGCCGCCACCACGCCGCCGGGCCGGCAGACCCGGCCCAGCTCGCGCAGCGCGGCCACCGGGTCCGCCAGATGCTGCAGCACCTGGTGGGCGTGCACAATGTCGAAGCTGCCGTCCGGGTACGGCAGGGAGTACAGGTCGGCGACGGCGAACTCGATGCCGGTCACGCCCTGCCCGGCCGCGAACGCGGCGGCCTCGGCGAGCACCTCCGCCGAGGTGTCGATCGCGGTCACCCGGCCGGGGGTGACCCGGGCCGCCAGGTCCGCGGTGATGGTGCCCGGGCCGCAGCCGGCGTCCAGCACGGACCGGCCGGGCCGCAGCTCGGCGAGCAGGTACGCCGCTGAGTTGGCCACAGTGCGGGTGCGATGTGAGCGCAGCACCGAGTCGTGGTGCCCATGGGTATACACCGTCATCAGATCTCCCTCCCGCCCGGCAAGCGTAGCGCTGTTCTCACATAACGAGAAATGCTTCTCACTATATGAGATACCCGCCGTGACGCGCCGGGCGTCAGGCGGGTTCCGGCAGGGAGCGGAGGACCGCCCGCCGGGCCGCTGCCCCGGCGGGCGGGACAACGGGCCCGGGCAGCGACCCTGGTGAGAAAGGCCGGCCTCAGACCGTGGCGCGGCGGATGGTGGCGTGGCCGCCGGCCAGCAGCAGGACCGCCAGCGCGGCGATGACGCCGGTCAGGCCCAGGGCGGTCAGGCCGGCGAAGGACCCGCGGGCAGCGGGCCAGACGTGCCAGTGCCCGAAGGTGACGGCGACGGCCCCGGCGGCCACCACGAGCGCCTGCCCCGCGATGAACGCCAGCGTGCCGAGCAGGCCCCACCGGTTGTACAGGATTCCGTACCACATCCCGTAGGCGAACAGCGCAAACAGGCCCACGGCCGAGGTCAGCCAGGTGGCGTACCACGGGCCGTTCAGCAGGTACGGCACCCGGAAGAAGTGCATGGACAGCCCCCAGCCGCCGGTGGCCCGCTCGATCGCCTGCAGCGCGGCCAGCACCAGGCCGGACATCAGGGCCAGCGCCATCCCGAGCAGCGCCGTGCCCGAGTAGAAAGACCGGCGGCTGGCGCCGAGCATGAGGCCGAACGGCAGCGACCGGCCGATGGTCTGCATGCCCAGCACGGCGAAGTAGATGAAGAAGCTGGCCAGGTATCCGGCTGCGTCATGGCCGCGGACGCGGCCGGCGGTAACGGCGCCCACGGCGAAGGCGAACGGGAGGATCCACGGCAGCACGAGATAGCTGGCCGGCGTCACCAGGTTGTAGCGGGCCACCTTGACCCAGGTGTTCATGCGCTGGACCTTTCGGTCTCGAAGCCGGTTTCGGGGGCGGCGGCGAGAGCGCCGGCGGCCGCCTGCACCACGAGCTGCTGCAGGGACAGCGGGGTCAGGTCCAGTCCGGATGACCGGGCCTGCTCACGTTCGTCCGGAGACAGCGGCCCGGCCATGACGACGGACGCCTGGGAGCCGAGCCGCCGCCGCTCCCACACCGGCCGGCCCGCGGCGAGCGCGTCCACGGCGAGGCTGGGACCGCTCACCCGGATGGCGGCGCCGCGCAGCACGTCGGCCGCCGCGTCCAGGACGACCCGGCCCCTGTCAATGACGATGACGCCCTCGAACAGCGCGGCGGCCTCGTCGATGAGATGGGTGGACAGCAGCACCGTGCGGGGGAACTCGGCGAAGTCCGCGAGCAGCCGGTCGCAGAAAACCTGCCGCGCCACCGCGTCCAGGCCCGCGTAGGGCTCGTCGAACAGCGTCACCTCGGCGCGGGCGGCCAGCCCGATCGTGATCCCGAGCGCCGAACGCTGCCCCCGCGACAGCCTCTTGACCGCCTTGCTGGCCCGCAGGGCGAAGTCGTCCAGCAGTGAGGACGCCAGCGCGGAGTCCCAGTTCGGGCAGAACCAGGACGCGGCGCGCAGCGCCTGACCGACCTTGATGTCCGGGTAGGCCTGGTCCTCGCGGACGAGCACCAGGCGGCGCAGCACGTCCTCGTTCTCGGCCGGCGGCGCGCCGAGGACCCGCACCGATCCGGATGACGGGAACTCCTGGCCGGCCAGGATCCGCAGCAGCGTGGTCTTGCCGGCGCCGTTGCGGCCGAGCAGGCCGGTGATGGTCCCGCGGCTGATCGCGACGTTGATGTCGCCGAGAGCTGTGTGATCGCGGTATCTCCGGGTCAGGCCGGTGACGGAGATCGCCGGTGTCATAGCGAGACGCCTTCCCGGTCGCTGCCGGCTTCCTTGATCAGGGCGAACAGCTCGCCGGCGCCGATCCCGAGGCGGGCCGCCTCGGTCAGCAGCGGCTCGACGTACCGCTGCGTGAATTCCGCCCGGCGCCGGGCCAGCAGCCGCTGCCGCGCCCCGGTCGTGACGAACATCCCGATGCCCCGCCGCTTCTCCAGCAGCCCGTCATCGGCCAGCATGTTGATCCCCTTGGCCGCGGTCGCCGGGTTGATCCGGTAGAACGCGGCCAGCTCGTTGCTGGACGGCACCCGCGCGCCCTCGGCCAGGCCGCCGTCCGCGATCTCCCCCGCGAGCCTGCCGGCAACCTGGACGAACAGCGGGGCTCCCTCGGCCAGACCAGCCATCTCCGGCATCGTCCCGCCCCCACTTCATAGGTTCATTACTCAAGTACTGTACCGCTGAACCAGAGGACCGATCAACCTCCCGTGACGAGAGGATGAGGGAGAGGGGGTCCCGGCACATTCCGGTGCCGCCGCTCAGCCGGGTGACTGCCCGCCACGAGAGCTCCTGCCGGGCGGCAGGCAGCGACGCCGGGGCAGAACCGGCGCGGCACCCCCGCCCGCGGCGCGATCCAGCCGCTGACCGGGGGTCAGGTGCGCGCCGGGATGTCTTCGATCAGGCCGGCCAGGCCCTCCTCACCGGGCAGGTCGGCGGGCCGCAGGGTCAGGTTGTGCCGGACGTAGTAGAAGGCCGCCCGGACCTGTGCGGCCGGCACCCCGGCCAGCCGGGACCAGGCCAGCCGGTAGGCGGCCAGCTGCACCGCGGCGGACTGCTGCTCCTCCGGCGTGGCGGGCGGGCTGCCGGTCTTCCAGTCCACGACGTCGTACCCGCCCTCCGGCGCGTCGCCGAACACCGCGTCGATCCGGCCGCGCACCGGCCAGCCGGCGACCAGCGTCTCGAACGGGACCTCCACCTCCAGCGGCCACCGGTCGGCCCACTCCCCCGCCTCGAACCGTTCCCGCAGGACCGCGAGGTCGGCGGCGTCCGGATCGTCGGCCGGGTCGTCGGCCGCGCCGAGCAGGTCGGCCGGGTCGATGAGCCGCTGCTGCCCGAACCGCTGCTCCAGCCAGCGGTGGAACGCGGTCCCCCGGCGGGCCTGCGGCGCGGGCGGCCGGGGCATCGGCCGGCGGATCTGCCGGGCCAGCGCGTCCGGGTCAGCGGCCATGGCCACCAGCGAGGAGACGGTCAGCCGCCCCGGCAGCCGGACAGCCAGCGCCCCGTCCCCGCGCAGCTCGCGCCGCTCGGCGAGCAGCAGGTCGGTGTCCCGCTCCCAGGCCGCGATCCGGGCCCGTTCGGCCGCGGTCAGCGGCCGTCCCGGCCGGGCCTGCGGTGGCACCGGCGGCGCGGCGGCCCCGCCAGCCGTCACCGGCCCCGCGTCCCTGGCCGGCGTGCCTGGCTGGGCACGGGCGGCACGCGCGGGCCGCTGCGGTCCGGCACCCGGGTCCGGCACCGGCGCCCCGGGTTGCGCCCGTTCCCGCCGGGCCAGCGCGGCCAGTGCCTGAGTGACCATGGCGGCCGCTTCCCGCACGGCCGCCAGCCGGTCGCCGCCCGGCTGAGCCGGCCAGCGGGCGGACGGCGGCTCGGCCAGGGCCGGGTTGACCTCGCCGTCGGCTGGCGGCGGCGTCCAGTGCGCGACCGTGCCCGCGCCTGCCGCGCACGCGGCACGCACCTCCGCCAGGAACGGGGACGGCCCGAGCGGGGAGGTTCCCTCCCCCCACCAGTAGCCGCTGCAGGCGACCCAGAAGGCGGCCCGGGTCACGGCGACATACGCCAGCCGGCGCTCCTCCGCGAAGTCCCGGCCTGCGCAGCCGTCCTGGAAGGCAGCCAGCGCTTCCGGGCTCAGGTCACGCAGCGCCGGCAGATCACCGGCATCGCCGCGCAGGCTGAACGGGAGCAGCCGGGGGTTCTCCGTCCAGCGGGTGGTCACCCGCGGCCGGGCCGGGAACACCTGCGACTTGGGGCCGGCCGCCAGCCCCGGCACCACCACCGCCGGCCACTGCAGGCCCTTGGCCGCGTGCACGGTGGTGAGGGTGACCGCGTCGGCACCGCTGGGCCGGCCGGACTCCAGGCCGAACTCCTCCGCCTCCGCCGCGGTCAGGTACGCGAGGAACGCGCCGAGGGTGGGTTCTTCCTCGCCGTCCGCGAACGAGGCGGCCGCATCGGTGAACGCGTCCAGGTCGGCCCGGGCCGCCGCCGGGTCCCGCCACGGCTGCGCCGCCACCTCGATGTCGAGCCCGAGCACCCGCTCCACCTCGCCAGCCAGGTCCGGCAGCGGCCGGCCGACGTGACCGCGCAGGGTGCGCAGCTCCGCGCCGAGCGCCGTCAGCCGGGCGTGGCCCGCGGCCGAGTACGAGCCGGGCGGGCCGGGGTCGTCCAGGGCCTCCACCAGGCTGCCGGGCTCTGCTGTGAGGTCGTCGACGACCTGGGTGAGCGCGTCAGCAGCCGGAGCCGCCGGCCCGGGCCGGCCCTGGTGGTGCTCGCGGCCCAGCTCGCGCGCGCGGCGGCCGAGCGCCACCAGGTCGCGCGGGCCGATCCGCCAGCGCGGCCCGGTCAGCAGCCGCGCCAGCGGCCCGGACGCCGTGGGGTCGTGCAGGACGCGCAGGGTGGCGACGACGTCGGCGACCTCGGGGACGGCGAGCAGCCCGCCGAGGCCGACCACTTCCACCGGGATGCCGCGGGCCTCGATCGCGGCCCGCAGCGCGGGGAACTGCGCCCGCTTGCGGCACAGCACCGCGATGTCCGCGGGCCGGATGCTGGCGTCCCCGCTGCCGGGCCACGGCCCGCCGTCGGGCGCCGTCCCGGCCGGCAGCCGCAGCAGGGCCGCGATCTGGTCAGCCACCCAGCCGGCTTCCTCCGCCGCGGTCTCCAGCAGCGCGCACACCGCCGCGCCCCGGCCCGCTCGGCCGGCCGGCGCCTGCAGCCGCGGCACGTCCGGGGCCTGTGCCCGCAGCCCTTCCTGCACGGCCGCGGCCGCGTCCAGCACCCGCCCGGTGTTGCGGAAGCTGGTGGACAGCAGCCTGACCGCGGCCGGGCGGCCGGTCCGGTCCGGGAAGTCGGTCACGAACCGGCGCAGGTTGCCCGCGCTCGCGCCCCGCCAGCCGTAGATGGACTGGCACGGGTCGCCGACCGCGGTGACCGGATGCCCGCCGCCGAACAGCGCCCGCAGCAGGACCAGCTGGGCGTGGCTGGTGTCCTGGTACTCGTCGAGGAGGACCACCTGGTAGCGGGCCCGCTCCGCCGCGCCCACCTCCGGGTGCCGGGCCGCGATCCGGGCGGCCAGCGCGACCTGGTCGCCGTGGTCGATGACCTCCCGGGCCTGCTTGGCCCGGGTGTAGCCGGTGACCATGGGCAGCAGCTGCTCGCGGGCGCGCTGGCAGGCGAGGATCTTCGCGACCTGGGCCGGCGCCTTCCCGGTAAGTGCCTGGTGCGCCGCGGTGAGCCACTCCCCGGCGGCCCGGACGTCGCCGGGGTCCCGCAGGTGCTCGGCCAGCTCACCGGCCAGCGCCAGCACGGCTGCGGTGACCTCCTGCGGGCCCCAGGTGATGGCGTCCATCGGCCCGCTGTAGCCGGACACCACCCGGGCTGCCAGCTGCCAGGCCACCGCGGGGGTGATGAGCTGGAGCGACGGCTCCAGCGCCTCCCGCAGCGCGTGGTCGGTGACCAGCCTGGCGGCGTAGGCGTGGTAGGTGGACACGACCGGCTCGCCCGGGAACTCCGGGTCCGTGCCGGTGGCGGCCCCGGCCGGGCCGCCCGGGACGCTGCTGCCCGGGACGCTGCTGCCCGGGACGCCGCCGACCGGCGCGCCGCCGCCCGGGCCGGCGGCCGGCCCGCCGCCCGCCAGCGGGACAGCGAGCCCGGCCCGGTGC
>JBLMWU010000252.1:0-9464 GCA_050257395.1 Gemmatimonadota bacterium
CCGTCGTCGAACTCAACCGGGCCATCGCTGTGGCCGAACTCGACGGTCCCGAGGCTGGCCTGGCGATACTCGACGGCCTCGAGCTCGGCCACTACCGCTACTTCCACTCAGCCCGCGCCGAACTGCTTCGTCGCGCGGGGCGAGACGACGAGGCGCGCCACGCATACCGACGCGCACTCGAACTCGCCCAGACCGACGCCGAACGCCGATCCCTGAACGACCAACTCACCCAACTCTCCTCCAGCTGAGCACACCAGCACGGCCGAGCCGCAGAACGCCATTGACCCGGCTTCACGCTGCGTGGTTATACCGTTTCGCAGCTGCGCAACCGCGCAACCGCCGGGTTCTACCTCACCTATACGCTCACCCTCGCAGCCAGCGCGGCCCTCGTCCTGGCCAGCGTCAACATGATCAGCCTCGCCGTCGACGTCGAGATCGTGAACGCGCTCCTGCTGCCCATCGTGCTGGGGTTCCTGCTCGCGCTGGAAGCCACCGCGCTGCCGCACGACCAGCGGACACGCGGCTGGCGCCGCGGCACAACCTGGGCCATGTGCCTTGCCGTGATCGGCTTCGCCCTCTACCTGATCCCGGCTTCCGCAGGCCTGTGACGTTTCCCCGCCGCCGGGCGATGCTCCGGCCCAGGGCCAGCACGACGGCGGGGCGCAGCGTCAGTGACGTGCTGGCCTGGCCAGCACTCTGCTTGCAGCCCGGGCCACGTCTGGATCGCCGGTTGCCAGGACAGCAACTGGCGCTTGCGGAAGTTCCTCCCCAGAGGGTGCGTGACTACCGCTGACGGCGGCTTGCGGGGCCGGGTGTGATGATGAGGCCATGGCGCCGTGGCCGTTCATCGTGGTGGCTGGTGTTGCGGTCGGGTTGTGCATGGGCTTGTTCGGTGTGGGGGGCTCGTCGGTGGCTACGCCGGTGCTGGCGCTGCTGGGGGCGCCGGGACTGGTCGCGGTCGCCTCGCCGCTGCCTGCGACCATTCCCGCGGCGGCGGTGGACGCGGTGCCCTATGTCCGGGCGGGGGAGGTGCGGCCACGCGCCGCCGCGTGGTCGGTGCTCGGCGGTGTTCCGGGGACGATCGCCGGGGCGCTGCTGTCCCGGCTGGCCGGGGGCCCGGCCCTGCTCATCGTGTCCGGCGTCGTGCTGGTCGTGGTGGGCGTGCGCGTGCTGCGGCCGATCGAGGCCGAGACCCGCGAGGCTGGCACCCGCCGGCGCAAGAACCGGCTGCTGCTTGTCGCGGCGACCGCGGGCGTCGGCGTGTTCACCGGTTTGCTGGCCAACGGCGGCGGGTTCCTGCTAGTCCCGGTGTACCTGCTGGTCTTCGGCCTGCAGATGCGCCAGGCGGTCGGGACCAGCCTGGTCGTCATCGCCGTGCTGGCCATGCCGACGCTGGCGGTGCACTGGGCGCTGGGGCACATCAACTGGGTGCTGGCGGGCGAGTTCGCCGCCGGGCTGCTGCCGGGGGGTGTGGCGGGGAGCCGGCTGGCGCATCGTGTCCAGGGGCCGGTGCTGCGGACGGCGTTTGGATGGTTCCTGGTCGCCTTCGGGGTGTTCTTCACCGTCTACCGGGTCGTGCGAGGCTGACGCTCCAGGTGAAATGTGGCAGGGCTCACGGCCGGGCCCGCCAGCGCCGTAGCAGTTGATCAGGCATGCGGGCGCGGCGGGTGTGCGGCTCAGGTCCGCTCATGGCTGTGGTCGTGGATGGCGGCCAGGCACCCGGTGACCCTGGCGCGCTCGGAACACCGCAGCGCGTACGCTGCCGGGGTGATGCCGGGCGGAATCTCGTACGTATATATGGTGCCGGTGCGCGTATATATGGTGCCGGTGCGCGGCGAGGCGACCTTGACCGCCCAGTCGGCGCATCGCTACCCGCCGCAGCGCTTTCGCGCGCCGGGTGAGCGCGCCCGCGCGGTCGATCCTGGGGCCCGGGACTCCGGGCTTACTGGCTTTCGGTGCGGCGGGACTGGCGCAGCCGCTGGAGTTCTTCGCGGACCCGCCGCAGTTCGTCCTCAAGCTCGCCCAGCTAGTCGGCCAGGTCTTCTTCGTCGGGTCGGCGGCGCCTGCGCCGCGGCGGCCAGTATTCCGGGCCGTATTCTCGCTCATAGGGGGGTAGCCCGTACCCGTAGCCCCAGTGGTGCCACGGTCCGTGGCCACACCAGCAGTGCGCCATGTCGTGCCTCCCGTTATCGCCGCTGGGTGGCGGAACAATCCACCGCGTGCTCGATGTCGCGGTAGCCGTGCGCGGCGGCGGCTTGGGCGATCCACCGTGCCACGGCCGGGCTGGTGATTTCGGCGGTGCGGCCGCAGTGCCGGCAGACCAGGTGATGGTGGTGACGGCGGGTGGCGCATCGCCGGTAGAGGGTCTCGCCGCGCCAGCCGCGGATGACGTCGCACTCACCGGCCACGGCGAGCGCGTGCAGGGTGCGGTACACCGTGGCCAGGCCGATCTGTTCGCCCTGTGCGCGGAGCAGCTGGTGGCGGGCCTGGGCGCTGCGGAAGGCCGGAGACTTCGCCAGGATCGCGGCCACGGCTGCCCGCTGCCGCGTGCAGCGGCACCCGGGCAGGACAGCGCGGCCGCGGTCATGCGCGCCGCCCGCTCGGGCGGGCGGCCGCGATGGCCTCGGTGAACTCATGCCCTTAGGTTCGCCCGCTGGCTGTCCTGGGCGGCAGGGCCGGACGGCCCGCAAGCGGCGCGCTGCCGCGCTGTCCGGCAGTGTTCTCGTGGGCAGGGTGCAGCACCGGGCGGTACAGCCCGGTCTTCCCCTGCGGGTGGGGACCATCAGCTCTGGTGCCCGCCGGTAAGTGCGCGGCAGGCTGTGAGGTGAGGGGCCTGGCAGTAGCGGGTGGGCTGGACAGGAGGAGGCAGGTGGACACGATCTTGCAGACTCTCCGCTTCGGCGCGCACCGGGTCGATGTTCTGCAGCGCGCCGACGATGACGGCGTGACAACCTATCGCGTGCTGGTTGACGGCATGGTGGTCACCGATCCGCCGCTGGACAGCATCCCAGGCGATGAGGACATCGTGCGCATCTACGCCCGGTCGCAGGAACCTGGTGGCGGCCCGCGCGGCGCTCGCCACCTGGCCGGCCGCGCGTAGGCAGGAAGGCCGCAGATGTACTCGTCCTGCAGTGGCCGGGCAGGCCGGCGATGAGCACGGCGGGGCTGTTTGAGCGGCTCGCCGCCCGCTACGACGCGTGGTATGAGGGTCCTGCCGGGGCGGTGGTTTTTCCCTCGGAGGTGGCGTGCCTGGCACCGCTGCTGGCTGGGCTGCGGCGGCCGTGGGCTGAGATCGGCGCCGGCAGCGGCCGGTTCGCGGCCGCTTTGGGGGTGGAGGTGGGATTGGACCCGGCGGCCGCGCCGCTGGCGATCGCCCGGTCGCGTGGCATCCAGGTGGTCCGCGGCGTGGGTGAGCGGCTGCCGCTGCGGGCCGGCGTGTTCGGCGCGGTGCTGATCGTGGTCACGATTTGCTTCGCCGATGCCCCGGCCGCGCTGCTCGCCGAGGCGCGGCGGGTGACCCGCGATGACGGCGCGGTCGTGCTGGGGATGGTGTTCGCCGAATCGCCGTGGGGCCGGTTCTACCGGCACAAGGCGGCCTGTGGTCACCCGTTCTACTCCGCGGCCCGCTTCCTCACCCGCGAGGAAACCCTCGGCCTTCTGGCGGGGGCCGGCCTGCGGTTGCAGGCGGCGCGGTCCACCCTTTACCAGCCGCCGAGCGACCAGCCCGAACCAGAGCCCGCCCGTGATGGCGAAACCCCGGCGGCTGGCTTCGTCTGCTGGCGCACCATCCCCCACAGTGCGTCGGCCTGTTCGTAGCCGAAAACGCGGGCAGCGGGCAGGCCCGCTTTGTCTCGCCCCGCCGCAGGACTGGGCTCTGGCAGCAGCGCACTCCCCGCACCGGCAGGCCGTGGCGTATCCGCGGCAGCCGTTGGGAGGGCCGTTCGGCCATGCCGCCCGGCAGTTTACGAACCTGTGTATTGGCCGGGGTATGGGCCGCGGCGGCGCGAGCGCCCGGGGCGGGCGTGGCCAGTCGGCGATGACGACCTGGCCGGGTACTTGCGCGATCGGCCGGGTGCGCCGGGAACTGGAAGAGATGCGCCGTTCCCGCGCCGCCCCCGAGGGGTGATGCCAGATGCCCGCTACAACGAAGCGCCGGGTGATCGTGGCCGGCGTGGACGGGTCGGGTGACAGCATCGAAGCGCTGCGGTGGGTGGCCAGCGAGGCCCGGTTCACCGGCGCGGAGCTGCATGTGGTGCTGGCCTGGACCGTCCCGTTCACGATTTATCTGGTGCCCAGCTATACCGAGGCTGACTACGAACACGACGCCGCGAACACGCTGAACGAGGCGGTGCGTGAGGCCCTGGGCCCCGACCCCGGCGTCCCGGTGGTGACCCGGCTGGTTCAGCAGCGCCCCGCCATCGCCCTGACAGAGGAGGTGGCGCACGCGGACCTGCTGGTGGTCGGCGGCCACGGCCGCGGTGAGCTGCCGGGCGTGCACCTGGGCTCGGTGGCGTCCTACTGTACCCACCACGCGCCGTGCCCGGTGGTGGTTGTCCACCAGGCCCGGCCGCTGGCGGCGCGCACACCGGTACCGGCGGCGCAGTAAGCAGGGCCCGCAGCCCCTCTTCCTCGCCGTAGCTGCCGGGGCCATGATCTTCGTCGCTGCCGCCGAACTGGTCCCGCTGCTGGCACGGACCGGGATCACCCCGGCCGGCCGTGGCCGGCGTCCTGCTGAGCCTGGCCGTGTACCTGCTGCTGTCCTACCTCATCGCAGGCCAGTGAACCTGGCGGACCGAGCACGCGGAGCGACCTCCCGCGGTGCCGGCTGGCGGCGGTGGCGTGCCACTCGCGTCAGCCGTTTAGGATCATGACCGTTCCATTCTTCCATCAGGGTTTGAATGCCATTAGGCCCTACGGCGCAGGCGATGCCCTGGACTACGTTCCGTGCCAGGAGGCACCCAGACGGCACACGGTCATGGCGGCTGGGTGAGCGCTTTCGGGCAAAGGAGGAAGAGCAGGAGGAGGCGATGGCAAACGTTGCCGGAAAGTCACGGTGATCATCGGCGCGGGCGTGGGAATGGCGGGGCAATGGCTGTGCTGTTCGCGAAGAACGGCGCCAAGATGGGGGTCACCCGGCATCAAGGAAGCGGAAGGCCAGGAGACGGCCGGCGCGATCGTGGCTGACGGGGGTGAAGCCGCGTTCCTCGCCCACGATGTGCTCTAGGAGGAGCAAGTGGCATCGTGTCCTTTGGCGCCGCCAGGGACCGTTTTGGCCGGGGCCCATATGCTGGCCGGCAACGCCGGAATCTACGTCATCGCGCCGCTCGCCGAGACCACCCTGGAACAGTGGGACGTGGCAGGCGGTCATCGCCGATCTGAGGGTGAGCCCGCCGCAGGCAGCCTTGTTGCGGGCGGTGGCCGAGAAGCCGGGCAGCGGCTGGGTGAGCTGGCCCGGCAGGTGCACACCGGCGCTACGGACGCCAAGCGGCTGGCTGATCAGCTGGAGCGCGCGGGCCTGATGTCGTCTGCCTCCGATCCCGGGCACCGCCAGCGGCGGGTACTGCGGCCGACCGCCAACGGCGGCGCGGTCGCCGGGGAGCTAGCTCGGCGCGCGGCGGCGCAGGACCGCCGCATTGCGAGCCTGCTTGGTCCCTCCAGGCTGGCCCAGCTGCAGAGCCTGCGTGACCGCTTCGAATCGGTGCTCGCCGCCGACCCGCCACCCGGTTCCGGGCAGGGGCGCGGGTGACATCCCACAGATTCGTGAAGCCGCGGCTGGCCACGTGCCCGGTGGTGTCTGCGGCTCGGGGCGTGATGCCCCTGGTCTTCGGGATTGCCGTTCTCAGCTTGGGTGCTGTGCTGGCGGGCTGCGGGAGTCCGCAGCCTCCGGTGACGCCGGGGGTGGTGAAGGTGGTGGCGGGGGAGAACTTCTGGGGGAATATCGCCGCTCAGATCGGCGGCCGCCACGCCCAGGTGACCTCGATCATCAGCAGCCCGTCCGCGGACCCTCACTTGTATGAGTCTGATGTCGCCACCGCGATCGCGGTGGCGCAGGCGGAGCTGGTCATCGAAAACGGCGCGGGCTATGACACCTTTGTGCCGCAATTGCTTTCCGCCACCCGCCATCCGGGCCGGAGCGTGGTCTCGGCCCAGCGGGTCCTGGGGGCGGCTGGCCCGGATGTGAACCCGCATTTTTGGTATGACATCCCCCGGGTGCCCCAGGTGGCCCAGGCGATCGAGGCGGCGCTGGCCCGGCTCGACCCGCCCGATGCGGGCGTGTTCGCCGCCAACCTGGCAGCCTTTGACCGCTCGCTGCGGCCGGTGGAGGCGGTGATCGGCCAGATCCGCCGCCGCTACCCCCGGGCGCCGGTCGCCTACACCGAGAGGGTGCCCGGCTATCTGCTTCAGGCCGCCGGGCTGCGGGTGCTGACCCCGCCCGGGTTCGCCGCCGCGATCGAGGACGGGGTCGATCCGGGCCCGGGGGATACGGCGGTGATGAACAGCCTGATCGCGGGGCACAAGGTGATGGTGCTGCTGTATAACGCCCAAGCGGTGAGCCCGGTAACTCAGCATGTCCGGTCGGTTGCCCGCCAGGCAGGGGTCCCGGTGGTGGCGGTCACCGAGACCATGCCGCCCTCCTATCACAGCTTCCAGTCGTGGCAGCTCGCCCAGGCCAGCGCCCTGTTGCAGGCGATCGGGAGCTGACCCATATGCGCATGCGGGAGGAGACCACCGGCGGTGGGGTGGCGATCGCGGCCCGGGGGGCCTGCCTGCGGTTCGGCCACCACGTCATCTGGGACAACCTTGACCTGGACGTGGCGCCGGGGGAGTGCCTGGCCGTCCTGGGCCCGAACGGGGCGGGCAAGACCACGCTGCTGAAGGTGCTGCTTGGCCTGCTGCCGCTGTCGGCTGGCACGGTCACCATCGACGGGCGGCCGCCCAGACGGGGCAGTGCCCAGGTGGGCTATGTCGCTCAGCAGCGAGTTTTCGACCCTGACCTGCCGATCCGCGGCCGGGACCTGGTCCAGTTCGGTATTGACGGGCACCGGCGCGGCCTGCCGTGGACCCGCGCCCGCCGGGTGGATGCCGCGATCGCCGCGGTGGGCGCCACCTCGTATGCGGGTGCGCCGATCGGGCTGCTGTCCGGGGGGCAGCAGCAGCGGCTGCGGATCGCCCAGGCACTGGCGGGCAGGCCGCGGCTGCTGCTGTGCGACGAGCCGCTGCTGTCGCTCGACCCCGCGTCCCAGCACGCGGTCGTTGCCCTGCTCAGCCGCTACCACCGCGAGCACGGCACCACAGTGGTGTTCGTCACCCACGAGATCACTCCGGTCGCGGGCCTGGTTGACCGGGTTCTTTACGTGGCGGGTGGCCGGTGGGCGGCGGGCAGCCCCGAGACGGTGATGACCACCGAGACCCTCAGCGCCCTATATGGCAGCCATATCGACGTGATCAAGGTCCACGACCGCATCGTTGTCGCCGGCGGGGACGCCGCGGCCGGCGGCGTCCACCATCTCCCCAGCGACCCGGCGGCCCGCCCGCCCGGCAGCCGCCACCGGGGGGCATGACTGATGGGTATTGGTTTCCTGCTCGCCCAGCCGTTCGCCCAGCGCGCGCTGCTAGCTGCCGCGCTTGTCGCCGTCGCCGGTGGCCTCATCAGCCCGTTCGTGGTCACCCGGGGGATGGCCTTCGCCGTGCACGGCACCGCCGAACTCGCCTTCACCGGGGCGGCCGCTGGGCTGCTGGTGGCGGGCAACCCGGTTGTCGGCGCCCTGGCGGGGTCGCTGGTGGTGGCCGCGCTGATCGCCACGCTCGGTGCGCGCCCGCGGGAGCGTGACTCGGCGATCGGGGCCATCCTGGCCTTCGGAATGGGGATAGGGGTCTTGCTGCTGGGCTTCTACCAGGGTTTTGCGACCGCGGCAACCAACATCTTGTTCGGCAACATCTTCGGGGTTTCCGGCAGCCAGCTGTTCGTCCTGGTCGCGATCGGGCTGATCGTCGTGGTGGTGATGGGGATCTGGTACCGGCCGCTGCTGTTTGCGTCGATCGACCCGGAGACCGCCGAGGCACGCGGCGTCCCGGTCCGCCGCCTCGGGCTGATGTTCCTGCTCGTGCTCGCCCTCACCGTGACCGGCGCCGCCCAGGTCGTCGGCACCCTGCTCGTGCTCAGCCTGGCCATCACTCCCGGCGCCGCGGCCCAGCGGCTATCGGCCAGCCCGCTGGTCATCGGCGGCCTGTCGGTCTTGTTCGCCGTCGTGGCGGCCGACGGCGGGCTGCTGATCAGCTTCGAGGTCAGCCACGTCAAAGCCAGCGTGTTCATCACCAGCCTGAGCTTCGCCATCTATCTCTTCGCCCGCCTCGCTGGCCCCACGCTCAGAGAGCGCCGCCGCCACCACTACGAGGGCCACGTGGGCCGCCACGCAGCCCACGGCACCCGCCCTGGGCCATTGCCGTCCGTGCCTGGGCCGCCCGGCGGCACCACCTCGCCAGCACACGGCGCAAACCCGCAACCGCCGCCTGATGCGCCCGCCCGGCCGACGGCGCCGCCCGATCAGTGACCGGAAACACCCAGCTATCTCGCCGCGGCCAGCCGAGCCACCGACGTGGTGCAAGGCGGGCCAACCCGGAGCAGCCGGTGCGCCACCCGCGCGACTCCTTTGGCGCGGCAGTCGCGAAGTGCCGCGCCATGGACGCCGCGCTCGCGGGCGGTCACCTCCGCTGCGGCGCCCGCTTCTCATCGCTGGAAGGGACCCGGGTATGCGATACATCAACCTTGTACTTCGGTTCGCATTCGAATTCAGGGTGACATTCATGATCCCGAACCGCCCCGCAACGCATCGGCGCAGCCCTGCCTGGCCCGGGCCGCCGACCGCGGCGACGCCGCGGCGCTGGCCCAGCTGAGCCTGGTGGCGATGGCCTCCACCGCCCTGACGGCGCCGGTGGTGTCGCTGTTTCCCGTGTATGTACAGCCCGTATGGGCGGCCGGCCGTCGCGTTTAGACAGCGGTAGTAGATCCCGTCGAAGAAATACTTCAGCGCACCCGGCATGTAGCCGATATTCGCGGGCGTCCAGAGCAGGCAGCCGTCAAGCGTTAAGAGCCTCCGCCGCGGAGCCGATGAGCGCCGGGCGCGTTACGACTTCGACACCCCGTGATCTCGCCGGTCATCGCGCCCGCCAGCACGGCCTCGAACATCTCCTGCGTCGCGAGGGTGTGTGGTGGACGATGGGCAGTCTCGCCATCACGCCGCGCCTTGTGGCATGGCGCCCGGCACCGGAGGCCAACCGGCCATCTTGCGTGACGGCGCCGGCCCTGGGAACACCTGCCCGCCGGATCTGCGCATCGGTCACGCGCTGGTCACGGCCGCGGGTCGAGCCCGTGGTCGGGAAAGACCGCCACCCGGGTGGCCATGATCGACCGGTCCACGTGGTCAGCCGGATCGTAACCATTTTGGAACGGCGTGTATGCGGCG
>JBLMWU010000253.1:0-20210 GCA_050257395.1 Gemmatimonadota bacterium
GAACGTCCGCTGTTACGGCGAGCCGCTGGCGGCCGCGGTCCGCGCCGGGCAGGTGCCCGAGGACCTGGTCGACCGGGCCGCGGGCCGGGTGCTGCGGCAGAAATGCGAGCTCGGGCTGCTCGACCCCGCCCCCGCGGCCTGCGCCGGCCACCCGCATCCCGACGGGGCGGGCACCCCGGACGGCCAGGACGGCCCCGGCCCCGGCCTGGATCTGGACCCGCCCGCGCACCGGGCGCTGGCCCGGCGGCTGGCCGAGGAGTCGGTGGTGCTGCTGGCCAACCCGGGCGGCGTGCTGCCGCTGCGCCCCTCGGCCCGGATCGCGGTGACCGGCCCGCTCGCCGACGACCCGCTGGCGTTCTTCGGCTGCTACACCTTCCCCCGGCACGTGGGCTACCGGCATCCCAGCTCCGGCATCGGGGTCGCCGCGGCCACCCTGCTGGATGCGCTGCGCGGGGAGCTGCCGCAGGCGCGGATCAGTCACACGCCCGGCTGCGGAACCAGGTCCGCCGACCGCTCCGGGTTCGCGGCCGCGGTGGCCGGGGCCCGGTCCGCGGACGTGGTGGTGGCGGTGCTCGGCGACGAGGCCGGGCTCTTCGGCCGGGGCAGCTCGGGCGAGGGCTGCGACGTCGGCGACCTGACCCTGCCGGGAGTGCAGGCGGACCTGCTTGCCGAGCTGGCCGCCACCGGCACACCGGTGGTGCTGGCGCTGGTCACCGGCCGCCCGTACGCGCTGGGCCCGGCCGCCGGGCAGCTCGCCGCGGCCGTGCAGGTCTTCTTTCCCGGGGAAGAGGGCGGCGGCGCGCTCGCGGCGGTGCTGTCAGGCCGGGTGACGCCGGGCGGGCGGCTGCCGGTGGAGCTGCCCGGATCCGCGGGCGGCCAGCCCACCGGCTACCTGCGCGCCCCGCTCGGCGGCCGCACCGACGTCAGCGCGGCGGATCCGACACCGCTGTTCCCGTTCGGCCACGGCCTGTCCTACACCTCGTTCGAGTACACCGGCCTGACGATCCGGGCGGCCGGCGGCGGCGCGGATGCGGGGGACGGTGCGGCCCCCAGCATCGCGACCGACGGCACCGCTGAGATCAGCTGCACGGTGCGCAACACCGGCAGCCGGTCCGGGGACGAGGTGGTCCAGCTCTACCTCGGCGACCCGGTGGCGCAGGTGGTCCGCCCGGTCCGGTTCCTGGCCGGGTTCGCCCGGGTGCCGCTGGCGCCGGGGGAGGCCCGCCGGGTGACGTTCCGGGTGCACGCCGACCGCACCGCGTTCTGCGGGCGGGCCGGGGACCGGATCGTGGAGCCGGGCGTCATCGAGGTGGAGATCGGCGCGTCCTCCGCTGACCTGCGGCTGCGGGGCTCGCTCACGCTCACCGGGCCGCAGCGGTCCGTGGGCGCCGACCGGGTGCTTTCCACCGGGGTCACGATCGGGCCGGATGACCCGGCGCCGGCCGGGTAAGCCAACGGTGTGCCCCCCACCCCCGAGCCCGGGAACGGCACCCGGGTCGTCGCTGGACGCTACCGGCTGCTGACGTCCCTCGGCTCCGGGGGGATGGGCACCGTCTGGCGGGCCGAGGACGAGCTGCTCGGCCGGCCGGTGGCGGTGAAGGAGATCATCCCGCCGCCGGGCGTCACCGCTGAGGAGAGCCAGAACCTGCGTGAGCGGACGCTGCGGGAAGCCCGCACCGCGGCCCGGCTGGGTCACCCGAACGTGGTGGCCGTCTATGACGTGGTGGAGGACGGCGGCCGGCCCTGGATCGTCATGGAGCTGCTGCAGGCGCGGTCGCTGCGGGACATCGTGCAGGAGGACGGCCCGCTGCCGGTGCCGGAGGCCGCGCGGATCGGCCTGCAGGTGCTCGCCGCGCTGCGGGCCGCCCACCGGCTGGGGATCGTGCACCGTGACGTCAAGCCCGGCAACGTGCTGATCGGCGGCGACGGCCGGGCGGTGCTGGCCGACTTCGGCATCGCCCGCGGCCTGGACAGCCCGACGCTGACCACCACCGGGATGCTGGTCGGGTCGCCGTCGTACATCGCCCCCGAACGGGCCCGCGGCCAGCGCGGCGGTCCCGCCTCGGATCTGTGGTCGCTGGGGGCGACCCTGTACGCGGCGGTGGAGGGGCGGCCGCCATACGAACGTGACGGCGCCCTGCCCACGCTGACCGCGGTGGTCACGCAGCCCCCCGACCCGCCGCGCCGAGCCGGGGCCCTGTGGCCGGTCATCAGCGGGCTGCTGCGCCACGACGAGCGGCAGCGGCTCAGCCCGGATGCGGTGGAGTCGATGCTGGCCCGCCTGACCCAGGCCGGGGACCCGCGGACCACCGCCCCGCTTCCGCTGCCGCCCAACGGGGACCGGGCCCGCGGCGGGGACAGGGCTGGCGGCGGGGACGGGGCCGGTGCCGGGGACGGGGCCGGTGGCGGCGCGCTCGGCCGGGCGGAGCGCACCCTCACCTTCCACCCGGGCGCGACCATCCAGGACGCACCGGCCGCCGGGCCGGTCTCAGCGGAGCCACCCGCCGCCCCGGCTGCGGAGCCACCGGCGGAATCCCCGGCAGAACCGGCCGCGGAACCTCCGGCCGGGCCGGCCGCGGAGTCACCTGCCGGCCCGGCCGCAGGGGCAGCCGCGGAGGCAGCCGCCGGCCCGGCCGCAGGGGCAGCCGCAGAGCCGGCCACGGAGGCACCCGCCGGACCGGCTGCAGAGCCGGCCGCGGAGGCACCCGCCGGACCGGCCGCGGAGCCGGCCGCAGCGGACGTTGCGGAGCCGGAAGCCGAGGCAGCCGCGCAGCCGCAAGCGGAGACGCCTGCGCAGTCGGCCGCAGCGGACGTTGCGGAGCCGGAAGCCGAGGCAGCCGCGCAGCCACAAGCGGAGACGCCTGCGCAGCCGGCAGTGGAGCCGCGTGCCGGGGCGGCCGGGCCCGGGCCGGCCGCGGGCACCCCGGAACGGACGGCAGGCCGGGTTCCGGAAGCATCGCCGCTGCCAGCGGGCGCGCTGGCAGCCGGGCCGCTGGCCCATGGCGCCGCCGGGGCCGGCCCGCCGGTCCCGGCCGCACCCGGGACGGCGCCGGTGACCGCGCCGCTACCGGGGCAGCACCGGCGCCGCTGGCTGCTGGCCGCGGGAGCCGTGGCCGTGGTCGCGGTCGTGCTCGCGCTGACCCTCCCCGGCCTGCTCACTTCCGCCCGCGCGCCGCAGCCCCGGGCGGGCGGCACACCGGCGGGTCAGCCCGCCCGCTCGTCGTCACCGCCGTCCCCGCAGCCGTCCGGCCAGCCATCCGGGCAGCCCGCGGGCACGGTGCCAGCTGGCTGGCACCGGTACGGCGACCCGACCGGGTTCTCGATCGGGGTGCCGGACGGCTGGCAGGTGTCGCACCAGGGCCACCTGGTCTACATCCGGGACCCGGCCGGGGGCCGGTTCCTGCTCATCGACCAGACCACCCACCCCAGGCCCGACCCGCTCGCGGACTGGCGGCAGCAGGAGGCGAACCGGGCCGGCACCTATCCCGGCTACCACCGGATCCGGCTGCAGGCGGTCAGCTATCCGCAGGCCGAGCGGGCGGCGGACTGGGAGTTCACCTACAACGCATCCGGCGGGCCCACCCACGTGCTGAACCGCAACGTGCTCGCGAACGCCCATCAGGCCTACGCCCTGTACTGGTCCACCCCGGCTGGCCAGTGGGCCTCCAGCCGCAGCTTCTTCCGGGTGTTCGCGGCCACCTTCCGGCCCGCGCCGGCCTGACCGCCGGCCGCTGCCCGGGCGCCGGTCAGCCCAGCAGGGCGAGGCCCTTCACCAGCTTGGCGACGCGGTTGCGCGGCCCGACGATGCTGACGGCGCTGACCGCCAGGTCGCCGGGCTTGGTGCCGGCGAGCTCGGCGAGGTACTCGTCGTAGACGCGGGTCCGGTGGGCGCCGGCCGGCATGTCCACCACGAACACCCCGTCGCTCGCGACCGCCCTGGCGCGCACGCCGGCCAGCACCTCGGGGGCGGCGGTCAGCACGGTGCAGCCCGCCCACGGCAGGCCCGGGTGCCACTGGCCGGACGCGTCCGGGCCGCCGGGCCCGGCCAGCCCGGTCACGGCCGCGCCGGTGCTGGCCGCGACGCACGCGACCGCGTTCGCGGCAGCCCCGGGCGGGACGGACCCGTCGGTGATGATCACCCACTTCAGCCGCGCGGACCGGGTCGGCTCACTGGTGATGATCTCGCCGGGCGCGAAACCGGGTGGAGCATTGACGTCTTCCGGCACGTTCTTCCTTATGTATGGAGAATGATTACCGGAGACGCTAGCCAGAAGAGCAGTTCGTTCACAAGAATATTGAATTTAATTCGGAACGAGGAGCGCGGTGGCCGGTCTCGACGAACTAGATAAGGCGATCCTGCGGGAACTGCAGGCAGATGCACGGCGCACCAACCGCGACATCGCAGCCGCGGTCGGCGTCTCGCCGTCCACCGCCCTGGAACGGACCCGCGGCCTGCGCGAGCGCGGCGTCATCCGCGGCGCGGTGCTCGACCTCGACCTCGCCGCGGTCGGCCGGGGGGTGCAGGCGCTGATCGCGATCCGGATCCGCCCCCCGTCGCGGCGCAACATCGAGGGATTCCGCAACTGGGTCAGCGCCCTGCCGGAGACGATCGGCCTGTTCGTGGTCTCCGGCAGCGAGGACTTCCTCGTGCACGTCGCGGTGCCGGACAACCAGGCGCTGTACGCGTTCGTCATCGACCGGCTCACCCAGCGCCCCGAAGTCGCCGACGTGCGCACCAGCGTCGTCTACGAGCACGTGCGCAAGACCAGGATCACGCCCGCCTGACCCCGCCCGCGGCCCCGCGGGCCGGGCCGGCCGGGAGAGACCGGCTCAGCCGGCCGCGGCGCGGTAGGGGCGGAAGAACGCGCGCAGCTCCTCCGCGTACAACTCCGGCTCCTCGAACGCCGCGAAGTGCCCGCCGCGCGCGGGCCCGGTCACGCGCACGACGTTCGCGGTGCGCTCGAGCCACGCCCGCGGCGGGGGGAGGATGTCGGCCGGGAAGAGCGAGAACCCGGACGGTACCTCGACCCGGCGCGCGAGCTGCGCGGGCGGGATCGCGGCGTTCGCGTGGTACATGCGCATCGACGAGCCGATCGTGCCGGTGAGCCAGTAGAGCGTGATGTTCGTGAGGATCTCGTCCCTGGTGAAGCTCTGCTCCACGTCGCCGCCGCAGTCGCTCCACGCCCGGAGCTTCTCGACGATCCACGCCGCCAGCCCGGCCGGCGAGTCGGTGAGCCCGACGGCGGCGGTCTGCGGCTTCGTGCGGTGCATGGCGGAGTAGGCGCCCTCGGCCGCGGCCCAGGCCGCGGCGGCGGCGAACCAGGCGCGCTCCTCCGGCGTGAGGTCCGCCGGGTCCCCGCTGTACACGGGCAGGCCACCGTCGGTGCGGTGGACGGCCACCACCCGGCCGGGATGGCCGAGCGCGAGGTAGCGGCTCACGTGGCTGCCGATGTCGCCGCCGGCCGCGCCGAACCGCGGGTAGCCGAGGACGTCCATGAGCCGGGCCCACAGGCCGGCGACGGCGATGGAGTCCAGGGCCGGGCCAGCGGGCCGGCTGGAGTACCCGTAGCCCGGCATGTCGGGCACGACCACGTCGAACGCGTCGGCCGGGTCGGCGCCGTGCCCGCCGGGGTCGGTGAGGAGCGGGATGACCTTGGTGTAGCGCCAGAACGAGTCCGGCCAGCCGTGGCACAGCACCAGCGGCAGGACGGGCCCGGCCGGCCCGGCGGCCCGCGCGTGCACGAAGTGGATCCGCAGGTCCCCGAGCCGGACCCGGAAGCGGGGGAGCCGGGCGAGCGCCGCCTCCTGCGCCGGCCAGTCGAACCCGTCCGCCCAGTAGGCGGCGAGCTCGCGGAGGTAGCCGGAATCGGTCCCGAGCGACCAGCCGGCATCGGCGGGCGTGTCCGGCCAGTGGGTCGCGCGCAGCCGCGCGCGCAGGTCCCCGAGCGCCGCGGGTCCGGCCTGCGGCGCGAACGGCTCGGGACTGGGCGCGGCGTCCGTCATGGCACGCATCCTACGGAGCCGCGCCGCGCTGCTCCCGCGAACGCGCTGCGCGGGAGCAGCGCGGGCGCTGCTGCCCTGGGCCAGGGCACAAATCGCAACGCGACCTAATAGTGGTTTCCGCCCTTGGCTACCAAGTGCACACGTTTGTATGCTGACGCTGCTGGTCCCCCTGCGCGCTGAAAGGTGCTGCTCATGAGCAAGCACGTGCGACTGACCGAGCCGCTTGTCCGGGAGAACGGCGAGCTTCGCCCCGCCTCCTGGGACGAGGCGCTGGACCGGGCGGCCGCCGGCTTCGCCGCCGCCCGGGAGCAGGGCGCTACTTCCTCGTTCGGCATGTTCAGCTGCTCCAAGGCGACGAACGAGATGAACTACATGGCCCAGAAGTTCACCCGGGCCGTCATGGGCAGCAACAACATCGACAGCTGCAACCGCACTTGACACGCTCCTAGCGTCGCCGGTCTGGCGGCTGTCTTCGGTGCCGGCGGCGGCACCAGCTCCTACCGTGAGGCGGAGGAAACCGACCTCATCATCCTGTGGGGCTCGAACGCGCGCGAGGCACATCCGATCTTCTTCCACCACGTCCTCAAGGGCGTGCGCAACGGCGCCAGGATGTACGCCGTCGACCCCCGGCGGACCACGTCGGCGCAATGGGCCGACGTGTGGCTCGGCATCGACGTCGGCTCCGACATCTCCCTGGCCAACGCGATCGGCCGGGAGATCATCCACGCCGGGCTGGTCAACGAGGAGTTCGTGCGCCGGGCCACCACCGGCTACGAGGCCTATGCGGCCGCGGTCGAGCCCTACACGCTGGCCCGTGCCGAGCACGACACCGGCGTGCCCGCGGAGGTCATCCGCACCCTCGCGCACGACTACGCCCGCGCCGACCGGGCGCAGCTGTGCTGGACCCTGGGCATCACCGAGCACCACAACGCCACCGACAACGTGCTGGCCCTGATCAACCTGTCGCTGCTCACCGGGCATGTGGGCCGCTGGGGCAGCGGGCTGGTGCCGCTGCGCGGCCAGAACAACGTGCAGGGCGGCGGCGACATGGGCGCCATCCCGAACAAGCTCACCGGCTTCCAGGACATCGCCACCAACACCGTCGCGCGGGAGCGGTTCGGCGCCGCCTACGGCGTCACCATCCCGCCCGAGCCGGGCTGGCACCTGTCGCTGATGTTCGAGGCGATGGAGCGCGGCGAGCTGACCGCCGCCTACATCGTGGGCGAGAACCCGGTGCGCTCCGAGGCCGACACCGAGCGGACGAAAAAGCTGCTGGGCGGGCTCGAGCACCTGGTCGTGCAGGACATCTTCCTGACCGACACCGCGAAGCTGGCCACCGTGGTGCTGCCGGCCACCGCCACCTGGTGCGAGGCGGAAGGCACCGTGACCTCCAGCGAGCGGCGGGTACAGCGGGTCCGCAAGGCGCTCGATCCGCCGCCCGGCGCCCGGGACGACATCGAGATCATCTGCGAGATCGCCCGGCGCATGGGCACCGACTGGGGCACCGTGACCCCCGAGGAGGCGTGGAACGAGCTGCGCACGCTGTCCCCGATGCACGCGGGCATGAGCTACCAGCGGCTGGCGGATCTCGGCGGCATCCAGTGGCCCTGCCCGGCCGACGACCACCCGGGCTCACCGTTCCTGCACGGGCGGCTGTGGGAGGAGGACCCGGCCAGGCGCGGGAACCCGGCGCCATTCATCGCGGTGGAGTTCGAGCCCCCGGTCGACGAGCTGGACGAGCAGTACCCGATCCGGCTGACCACGGGGCGGCGGCTGGACTCGTTCAACACCGGGGTGCAGACCGGCGGGTACGCCACGCCGATCCGGCGGCCGGAGACGCTGAACCTGTCCCCGGAGGACGCGGACCGCCTCGGCGTGGCCGAGGGTGAGCGGGTGCTCGTGTCCTCCCGCCGGGCGGGCATCGAGGCGCCGGTGCACCTCGACACCGAGCTGCGCCCGGGGCTGGCGTTCATGACGCTGCACTTCCCGGAGCAGGCCGAGGTGAACCGGCTCACCCTGGACGCCTGGGACCCGAAGTCCGGCACGGCCGAGTTCAAGGCCACGGCGATACGCGTGGACAAGCTCCCGGCGGCAGCGGCGGCCGGGGACGAGCGGGCGGAGGTGACGGCCTGATGGACCTCCGGCTCGGCGCCGGCGGCACCGCGACCGGCGACGAGCGGGCGGCCGTCGACGCGGTCCTCGGGCCCCCCGAATCCGGCTGGCACGGGGGTGAGCGCACGCTGCTGGACGGGCACGTGGCCCTCGGCGGGCACGCCGCCCGCGAGCGGCGCCACCTGCTGCTGCCCGCGCTGCACGCGGTGCAGGACCGGTTCGGGTACGTCACCCCCGGCGCGCTGGACTACGTCTGCACCCGGCTGACCGTGCCGCCCGCCGAGGCGTACGGGGTGGCCAGCTTCTACGCGCTGCTGCGCACCGAGCCGGCCGCGCCCACCGTGGTGCATGTCTGCGACGACGTGGCCTGCCAGGTCAGCGGCGCGGAGGCGCTGTGCGCGGGCATGGAGCAGCGGTACGGCCCGGAAGGCACCACCCCGGCGGGCGCCAACGGCTCCGGGGTGACCTGGGTGCGCAGCCCGTGCCTGGGGCAGTGCGAGCGCGGCCCGGCCGCGCTCATCCAGCGGGCCGGCCCCGCGCCGCAGCGCGCCGCGGTGACCCCCGCCAGCGTGGACGCGATCGCGGCGGCATTGGACGGCACCGGCGTGCCCGGCGGCGAGCTGCGGGTGCCGCAGGCGGACGGGGACCGGTCCGGCCTGCGGCTGCTGCGCCGGGTCGGCGTGGTCGATCCCGCCTCGCTCGGCTCCTACCGCGCCGAAGGCGGCTACCAGGCGCTGCGCCGCGCGATCAGCCTCGGCCCGGGCGGGGTCATCCGCGAGGTCAAGGACGCCAAGCTGCTCGGCCGCGGCGGCGCGGCCTTCCCCGCCGGGGTGAAGTGGGAGGCCGTGGCGGCCAACCCGGTCCGCCCGCACTACGTGGTCTGCAACGCCGACGAGTCCGAGACCGGCACCTTCAAGGACCGGGTGCTGATGGAGTCCGACCCGTTCGCGCTGATCGAGGCCCTGACGATCATGGGGTACGCGTGCGGCGCCGAGCAGGGCTACCTCTACATCCGCGGCGAGTACCCGCTGGCGGAGGCGCGGCTGGCGCACGCGGCCGCCGAGGCCAGGGCGCGCGGTTTCCTGGGCGCGGACGTGATGGGCGCGGGCTTCGCCTTCGACATCGAGGTCCGCCGCGGCGCGGGCGCCTACATCGCCGGCGAGGAAACCGCGCTGTTCAACTCGATCGAGGGCAAGCGGGCCGAGCCGCGGAACAAGCCGCCCTTCCCGGCGCAGTCCGGCCTGTTCGGCAAGCCGACTGCGATCAACAACGTGGAGACGCTGCTGAACGTGCCGGAACTGCTGCGGATCGGCGGGCCGGAGTTCGCGCAGATCGGCACGGCCGGCTCCACCGGGACCCGGCTGCTGTGCGTGTCCGGCTGCGTGGAGCGGCCCGGCCTGTACGAGCTGCCGTCCGGCGCCACCCTGCGGGACGTGCTGGCGCTGGCGGGCGGGGTGCGCGGCGGCCGGTCCCTGCAGGCGATCCTGCTCGGCGGCGCGGCCGGGTCGTTCGTCGGCGAGGACGCGCTGGACGTGCCGCTGACCTTCGAGGACCTGCGGGCCATCGGCGCCACCCTCGGCTCCGGCGTGATCCTGGTGCTCGACGACACCGTGCCCATGACGGACGTGTGCCAGCGGATCGCCCGGTTCTTCCGCGACGAGTCCTGCGGCCAGTGCGTGCCCTGCCGGGTCGGCACGGTCCGGCAGGAGGAGCTGCTGGCCCGGCTCACCGGCGCCCGGCCGCTCGGCTCGCTGGAGCAGGAGCTGGCGCTGCTGGATGACATCGGGACGGTGATGCGCGACGCGTCCATCTGCGGCCTGGGCCAGACCGCCGCGAACGCGGTCACCTCGGCCGTGCGGCTGGGCCTGATCAGCGCGGGCGGCAACGGGAACCGCAGTGCCGCAAACCGCAGTGCTGCAAACCGCAGTGCCGCAAACGGCAGTGGAGGAGGCCGGTCGTGACGGCGGTGTTCGTGGACGCGCCCAGGCGGGTCATCGAGATCACGGTCGACGGGCAGCCGGTGCGGGTGCCGGAGGGCACCACCCTGCTGGAGGCCTGCCGCCAGCAGGGCGTGGACACCCCCACCCTGTGCTACCTGGAGAACCTGACCCCGGTGAACGTGTGCCGGGTATGCGTGGTCGAGGTGGAGGGCTCGCGGGTGCTGGTGCCCGCCTGCTCCCGCAAGGCCGAGCCGGGCATGACCGTGCACACCGACTCCGAGCGGGTGCGCACCAGCCGCCGGATGGTGCTGGAGTTCCTCGCCTCGTCGGTCGACCTGTCGCTGGCCGCCCCCGAGGTGCGGCGCTGGGTAGAGGAGTACGGCGCCGATCCCGGCCGGTACGGCCCGGCCGCCGCTCAGCACGAGGCCGGGGAGCGGGACCGCGCCCGGGCCGGCGAGCACCACGTGCCGGACGGCACCGCGGCCGACACCGTCGATCAGCCCGCCAAGCTGGACAACGAGAGCTACGTCCGCGACTACTCCCGCTGCATCCTGTGCTACAAGTGCGTCGAGGCGTGCGGGCCGGACGCCCAGAACACGTTCGCGATCGCGGTCGCCGGCCGCGGGTTCGATGCCCGCATTTCCACCGAGTTCGACGTGACGCTCCCGGACTCCGCCTGCGTCTACTGCGGCAACTGCATCGGCGTGTGCCCCACCGGGGCGCTGATGCCCAGGAGCGAGTACGACATGCGCCAGGCCGGCACGTGGGACGAGGACCGGCAGACGGTGACCACGACCGTCTGCACGTACTGCGGCGTGGGCTGCAACCTGGAACTGCACGTGCAGGACAACCGGATCGTCAAGGTGACCTCGCCGCTCGACCACGACGTGACCTACGGCCACCTGTGCGTCAAGGGGCGCTTCGGCTTCGAGTTCGTGCAGCGCCGCGCCACGGAGGGGTAGCGGGCCGCCAGCACGGAGCGTAACGCCGGGAGTGTGCCCGGTGCTGGGCTGCGCGGGCGGGCAGGACTAGGCTGCGGAGGGCCAGTGACCATAGGCCCGGGGCCGCCGCGGCGGGCCCGGGCCCGGGCACGCCAGGAGGATCACATGAGTTCGGCACGTGCCGCGGGCGCACGCTCGCCCGGCAAGACCATCGCCATGGTGGTCCTGGTGATCATCGCGCTGCTGGCGATCATCGCCGGCGTCATCTACCTGATCGAGCCGGCCAAATCACTGCCCGGGCTGCTCGGCCCCATCACCTCGCCGCCCTCGCGGGCCAACACCAGCAGGCCGCTGCGCGGGGCGGGCGCCCTGGTTATCGGGGTGCTGTGCCTGGGCGGGGCGTGGCTGGTCAACCGGGGCGGATCGTCCTCGCGGGGCTGACCCGCCAGCCGGCTCAGCCGTGCGCCGGCGTCACCACGAAGATGCAGAACGGGTGCCCGGCGGGGTCGGCGTAGACCCGCAGCGCCTCCTGCGGGTCCGCTGACCGGTCCGCCAGCAGCCGGGCGCCGAGCGACAGCGCCCGCTCGTGCTGGGCGTCCAGGTCCGCGGCGCTGGTCACCGTCAGGTCCAGGTGCAGCTGCTGCGGGTGCGGCCCGCCCGGCCAGGTCACGCCGGTGAAGCCCGGCACCTGCTGGACCGCCAGGCAGGGCCGGCCGTGCCGGTCGCGCAGCGCCAGGTAGTCCCGGCCGCGCGGGTCCGGCTGGCCAGCGGCGGGCGGCTCGTCGCCCGGCCGGTACCGCAGGCCGAGCAGCTCCCGGTAGAACTCGGCCAGCTCCCGCGCGCCCGGGCAGTCCAGCACCACCTGCCGCAGCTCCGGGAAGCGTGACTCCGCTGTCATGCGATCACCCCCGCCGCAGCTTACGGTCATGCCGGAGCCATCCTGTGCGCCGGCGCGGTCACCCTCATCCCTCCTGCGCGGGCAGGCCGGGCACGGCGAGCCGCCGGCCCTCGCGGGCGGAGCGCAGGCCGAGCTCGGCGAGCTGCACCCCGCGGGCGCCGGCCAGCAGGTCCTGCTGGTAGGGGGCGCCCGTCACCACGTGCGCCAGGAACAGTTCCCACTGCGCGCGGAAGCAGCTCACCGGCGGGCCGTCCGCCGGGACGGGCTGCCACTGGCCGCGGTAGCCCGCGCCGGCCGGCCGGTCCGGGTCCCAGACGGGGCGCGGGGTGGTCGCGCGGTGCTGGACCCGGCACTCCTGCAGGCCGGCCACGGCGCTGCCGTCGGTGCCGTCTACCTGGAACTCCACCAGCTCGTCCCGGTGCACCCGGACCGCCCAGGAGGAGTTCACCTGCGCGATCACGCCGCCGTCCAGCTCGAAGACGGCGTACGCGGCGTCGTCGGCGGTGGCCCGGTAGGGCTGGCCGGCCTCGTCACGGCCTGCGGCGTGCCTCCACTGCGGAACCTCCCCGCCCGGGCGGGCTGGCGTGCCCGGGCGCTGCCGGCTGGTGGCACCTGGCCGCCCGCGGGCAGCCAGGCCTGGCTGCTGCCGACGATAGTTTCCGGAATTATCTGCTGTCCAGGCTGAAAGTTTCTGCGGCGCCGGACCCGCCCGGCCGTCACCAGCCGCAGGTGCCGCCGTCCTCGCTGAGGAGCACCCCGGTCGGGCCGTCCGGCGGCAGCAGGACCTGGCGGGCGATGCGGGCACCGCCTTCGGCCGCGCTGTCGTGCCCGGTGTGGCTGTTCAGGTCGGTGGCGCAGAATCCGGGCGACAGCGCGTTCACCTTGATGCCGGAGCCGCGCAGCGCGGCGGCGTAGATGAGGGTGACGGCGTTCAGCGGCAGCATGGCGTTGGTGACGGCCACCACGCCGAACACGTTGGTCTCGTAGATCTCCCGCAGCAGCGCCACCGGCAGCTCGTCCGGCGGGTACGGCCGGTCCCGGGTGATGCCGGCGTTGTTCACCAGGACGTCCCGGGGACTTCTCCCGGCTGCCGCCCGCGGAGCGCAACCTCACTTTGCGGTTCTTCACCGACCCGGCGGCCCGCGGGCGGCACGACGCGGAGGGTGCCCGGGAGTTCGCCGCCGCGTCCGTGGCCCAGCTGCGGGCGGCGGCCGCCCGCTATCCCCGCGACCGGGGTGTCCGCGACCTGGTGTCGCGGCTGCTGGCCGCCAGCGCCGAGTTCCGCGAGCTGTGGGCGCGGCACGACGTCCAGGCACCGGAGTCGGGCAGCAAGCGCCTGCGCCACCGGTGGCAGGCTGGCTCGAGCTCGACTGCGAGGCCCTGCACGACCCGCACCGCGACCAGTGGATCATCTTCTACACGGCGCCGCCCGGCTCCCCGTCCGGCGAGGCCCTGCGGCTGCTGGAAGTCATCGGCACCCAGGACCTCGCCGCCCGAAGCTGACCGCGGGAGCGGCGCGGCGGGGGCCGGCCCTTGCCGGGCAAATCTGGGCGTTCCTATACTCGGCACGTTCGGTTGTTTGTTCGAAACATTTCGGAATGCGGACTCCGGAGACGGCCCTGGATGACCCATGGCACCACCCCTGCGCCGCGGGGCGGGGCACCGGCACGGTGAGGAAATGCGGTGGGCACGGCCCGGTGGCCGGAGGTAGCCTCAGCACCCGCCATGCCTTCCCTGATCGTGATCGCCGCCGCCGGGCTGGCGGTCGCGCTCGGTGCCCTGGTGCAGAGCGGGGCCGGGCTGGGCCTGGGGCTGGTCGGCTCGCCGCTGGTCACCCTCCTCGACCCGGGCCTGATGCCGGGATCCATGCTGGTCGCCGGGGCGGTGCTGCCGCTGGTGATCCTCGCGCGGGAGGCCAGGCACACGGACTGGCCCGGGGTGTCCTGGGCGCTGGCCGGCCGGCTGGCCGGCACCTTCGCCGGGGTGTGGGTGATCGCGTCGCTGCCGCCGCGGGTGCTCGGGGCGATCGTCGGCTCGGTGGTGCTGGCGGTCGCGGCGGTCACCGTGGCCGGCCGGGCCCTGCCGCGGAAGTGGTGGACCCTGCTCACCGCCGGGGTGATCTCCGGCGCGTCGGGCACCGCGACCTCGATCGGCGGGCCGCCGGTGGCGCTGCTGTACGCCGGCGGCAGCGGGCCGCTGGTGCGGGCGTCACTGTCCGCGTTCCTCTTCGCCGGGAACACGCTGGCCGTCGGCGCGCTCGCGCTGACGGGCCACCTGCCCGGCCGCGACGTCGCCATGGGCGCGATCTTCCTGGTCTTCGCCGCCGCCGGGTTTGCCGCGGCGGCCCGGCTGCGCCGCTTCCTGGACGGCGGCCGGATCCGGGCAGCGGTCCTGGTGCTCGCCTCGGCCTCCGCCATCGTCCTGATCGCCCGCAGCCTGCTGGGCTGACCTTTCCCGGCAGCAGGCCGGGTGCGGCCGCGGCCGCACCGCGCGGGATAGGTTCGTACCGTCACCGCTGGGGGGTGCCGCATGCTCGTCGCCGGGATTGACTCCTCGACCCAGTCCACCAAGGTGCTGCTGTGCCGGGCCGAGGACGGCGCGGTGACCGGCCGCGGCAGCGCGCCGCATCCCGGCGGGACCGAATGCGACCCGGCCGCCTGGTGGGCGGCGCTGCAGCAGGCGGGCGGGGGCCTGCTGGAGCAGGCCGCCGCGGTAGGGGTCGCGGGCCAGCAGCACGGCATGGTCGCGCTGGATGACCGCGGCGAGGTCGTGCGGCCCGCGCTGCTGTGGAACGACCTGCGGTCCGCGGACGCGGCCGCCGCCCTGGTCGCCGAGCGCGGCCCGCAGTGGTGGGCGCGCGAGACCGGCAGCGTGCCGAACGCCTCGTTCACCGTCACCAAGCTGCGCTGGCTGGCCGCCAGCGAGCCGCAGCACGCCGCCCGGGCCGCCGCGGTCCTGCTGCCGCACGACTGGGTGAGCTGGCGGCTGCGCGGCGGGCGGGGGGAGCCGGTGACCGACCGGGGCGAGGCGTCCGGCACCGGCTACTTCTCACCGGCCAGCGGGCAGTGGCTGCCGGAGCTGGTGACCGCGGCGCTCGGCCACCCCGCCCGGCTGCCGCGGGTCGCCCAGCCCGCCGAGGTGACCGGGGAGACCGGCTGGGGCGCGGCCGTGTCGGCCGGCACCGGCGACAACATGGCCGCCGCGCTGGGCCTGGGCCTGCAGCCCGGTGAGGTGGCCGTCTCGGTCGGCACCTCCGGCACCGCGTTCGCCGTCGCGGCGGTGCCCGCCGCCGACGCCACCGGCGCGGTGGCCGGGTTCGCGGACGCCACCGGCCGGTTCCTGCCGCTGGTGTGCACCGTCAACGCCGGGCTGGTGCTCGACGCGGTGGCCAGGCTCATCGGCACCGACGGCGCCGGGCTGGCGGAGCGCGCGCTCGCCGCCGGTCCCGGCGCGGGCGGCCTCACCCTGCTGCCGTACTTCGACGGCGAGCGGACCCCGGACCGGCCGCTGGCCACCGGCGCGCTGCGCGGGGCGAGCACCCGCAACCTCACGCCGGAGAACCTGGCCAGGGCCGCGGTGGAGGGGGTGCTCGCCTCCCTCGCCTCGGTGGCCGGGCTGCTCGGCGCCTGCGGCGTCGACTGCCAGCGGGTGCTGCTGATCGGCGGGGCGACCCGCTCCGAGGCGATCCGGGTGATCGCCCCGAGCGTGTTCGGCGTGCCGGTCGAGGTCCCCGAGCCCGGGGAGTACGTCGCGCTGGGCGCCGCCCGGCAGGCCGCCTGGGCGCTCGCCGGGACCCCCGCGCCGCCGGACTGGCCGCGCCCGCCCGCCAAGCAGTACACCGGGCCGCCCCAGCCCGGCCTGCTGCAGCGCTTCGCCGAACTCCGGGACGCCACGGTGCCGTGGGACAGCACCGTGCCCTGGGACAAGCCGTGACCTGGGACGAAAGGACCGAGCCGTGAACACAGACGCCTACGTGCCGACCCCGGCCGACCGATTCTCGTTCGGGATATGGACCGTTGGCTGGCAGGGAGCGGAGGTCTTCGGCCCCGCGGTCCGCCCGCCGATGCCCGCCGAGCGGGCCGTCCGCAAGCTCGCCGAACTCGGCGCCTACGGCGTGAACTTCCACGACAACGACGTGTTCGACTTCGGCGCCAGCGAGTCCGAGCGGGACGAGCGGATCGCGGCCTTCCGGCAGGCGCTGGCCGAGACCGGGCTGGTGGTGACCACCGCCACCACCAACCTGTTCGCCCACCCGATGTTCAAGGAAGGCGCGTTCACAGCGAACGAGCGAAACGTGCGCCGGTTCGCCATCGCCAAGGTCATGCGCAACCTGGACCTGGCGGCCGAGCTCGGCGCGAAGGTGTACGTGTGCTGGGGCGGCCGGGAAGGCGCCGAGTCTGGCGCCAGCAAGGACGTGCGGGCCGCGCTGGACCGCTACAAAGAGGCCATGGACGTGCTGTGCCAGTACGTCCTGGACCAGGGGTACGGCATCAGGTTCGCGATCGAGCCGAAGCCCAACGAGCCGCGCGGCGACATCCTGCTGCCCACCGCCGGGCACGCGCTGGCGTTCATCGGCGAGCTGGCCCACCCCGAGATCGTCGGCATCAACCCCGAGGTGGGGCACGAGGAGATGGCCAGCCTCAACTACGCGCACGCGATCAGCCAGGCGCTGTGGCACGGCAAGCTGTTCCACATCGACCTGAACGGCCAGCACGGCCCGCGCTACGACCAGGACCTGCGGTTCGGGGCGGGCAACGCGCGGGGGGCGTTCTGGGTGGTGGACGCGCTGGAGGCGGGCGGCTACGACGGGCCGGTCCACTTCGACTACAAGCCGCCGCGCACCGAGGACGACGACGGCGTGTGGGAGTCGGCCCGCGCCTGCATGCGCAACTTCCTCATCCTGCGGGAGAAGGTGCGCGCGTTCCGTTCCGACCCGGAGGTCATCAAGGCGCTGGCCGACTCCAGGGTCGCCGCGCTGGCCGAGCCGACCCTGGCCGAGGGGGAGAGCTGGCGCGACGTCACGGGCTTCACCCCGGACATCGAGGCGCTGGCCGTCCGGGGCATGGCGTTCGAGCGGCTCGACCAGCTCGCGCTCGAGCACCTGTACGGGGTGCGGTAGGGCCCTGGCCCTGGCCGGTCGCTGGCGGAGCGCGGGGACGGGTCAGGCTGGGCCGTGGTACCGCTGCCCCGCGCGCAGCGGACCGCGGGCCCGCGCTGCGGGGCCCGCGGCCGCGCCCGTCCTCACCTGGGGCCGGGCCCGCCCTCCCGCACGCCTTCGACGAAGGCGTGCCAGTCGGCGGGGGAGAAGTGCAGCGCCGGCCCGCCGCGGTCCTTGGAGTCACGGACCGCGACCGCGCCTGCCATCGTGGTGGCGACCTCGACGCAGTCGCCATTGGCGCCGCTGTAGCTGCTGGTGCGCCATTCGGCACCTGCCCGGTGTAGTGCCATTCTTGGCCCTTCCTTTCGGATCATTTCTCTCATTTCGGTCACCCGTACCGCAGCCAGTAGGTCTTCAGGAACGCCCGGGTGTCGTCGGGGGAATAGGCGTCGCTCTGTATCGAGTCCCAGAAGTCCTCATATGCCCGGATCTCCTCCGGGGTTTCCAGGAAGAGCGAGCTGGTGGGATGCTCCAGGTAGACCACGCCAAGGTCGCCCGGGTCGAGGAAAGTGATCATGGTGAAAGGCCCGACCATGGACGGGTGGGCGCCGCTGTCAAACGGCAGCACCTGAATGGCCACGTTCGCCCGGTCGCGCTCGGCCATCAGGTATTCAAGCTGCTCACGCATGACGTCCGGGCCGCCCACCCGGCGGCGCAGCACCGCCTCGTTGAGCACGACCCTGACCCGGGGCGGGGGCGGCTCCTGGCGGGCCAGCACCGACTGGCGCTCCAGCCGGACCTCCACCCGGCGGTCGATCTCGGCGGCGGTGTCGCTCTTGCGCCCGGCCCGGATCACCGCCCGCGCATAGCCCGGGGTCTGGAGTAACCCCGGGACGACTTCAGGCTGGTAGGAGCGGATAGTGGCGGCCTCGGCCTCGACCGCGATCAGGTCCCCGTACTCGCTCGGGATGACGTGCCGCGGGTAGGACTGCCACCAGCCGCGCTCGTTCGCGTAGCGGGCCAGCTCGGCCAGGCGGTCCCGGTACCCCTCGTCGTCGGCGCCGTACACGTCGAGCAGCTTGCGCAGGTCGGCCGCGCCGATCCCGAGCTGGCGGGTCTCGATGCGGGAAATTCGCGACGGCTGCCAGCTGAGTTTCTCGGCGACCTCGCTGATCGACAGCCCCGACTGGTCGCGCAAACGGCGCAGTTCAGCGGCGAGACGGCGGCGGCGCAGGCTTGGTGAGGCCGGCATGACGGCGGCAGTCTCCGATCCTTTTTTGTGCAAATGCCCCTCAATGGCTTGCGTTTGCGGGGGAAGTTGCACCAGGATTATACTCGCGGGTAACGAGGGATCGCAGCAGACGGCGCAACCTGGCAAATGGGCCGGTTGACGCCCCCAGCGGCGGGAGGGTGACCGTGGCCGGAGTCCACCGGGTGCGTCCTGCGGGCGCCCCGGCACCGGTGGCCGCCGGCCGGGCCCGGCTCACCGCGCACGGGCGGGCGGCGGGCTGCTGAATGGCCGCTCTGGAGGCGCTGCCCCGGCAGCGGCGGCACGCCGCAGCCCGGGCTGACGGGCAGCACTACGCCACCGTCACCGAGCTGCGGGAGGTGCGGGAGAGTGCGCCGCCGCGGCCGCAGCCGCCTCCGCACCCGGACATCGACCTCGCGGCCGGCTGGCCGCTGCTGGACTACCTCGAGTTCGGCGCCCTGCCGGGCGCGGTCCCGTGCGGCCGCCTGCACACCCGCCACATCCTGTGGGAGTGGCGGCTGACCGGCCTGGCCGACAGCGTTGAGCTGGCGGTCTCCGAACTGCTGACCAACGCGGTGGCGGCCTCCTGGGGGGACTGCATCCTCCCGGTCCGGCTGTGGCTGCTGTCCGACGCCGCCCGGCTGCTGGTGCTGGTCTGGGACACCAACCAGCTCCCCCCGCTGCGCAGCGCCGCCGGTGAGGACTCCGAGAGCGGCCGCGGGCTGATGCTGGTGGACGCCGTGTGCTCGCGGTGGGACTGGTACCCGGACCCGGACCGCAAGGGCAAGGTGGTCTGGGCGCTCTGCGAGCCCTGAGCCGGGCGCGGCTACCCCGGCCCCGGCCGCGCGTCCCGGATGGCCAGCCCGGGCCGGGCCGCCACCGCCAGCCGCCGGGTCCGCTCCCAGCACTCCGCGCACATGGCGAACGACCGGCCCCAGCATTCCGGCCACAGCGTGCCAGGGCCGTGGGCGTGCCCGCCCGGGCCGGCGAGCTGCCCGAACGTGACGATGACGGCGGCCTGGCGGCCGCTGCCGCGGTGCTGCCGGTCCGCGCACAGGGCACGGCTGCCCGGCGCGGACAGCAGGATCTCGTCCGGGCCCGGCGGGCGGGGAAGGGTCATCATCCGGTCCTTGCGGGCGGGGATCGCGGGCTGCCCACAGTGTGGCGCCGGGCGGCTGCCCCGGTGAGACGGACCGGGCGGCCGTAATGGTTTCGCCCTTTTTCCGGCGCCCCCGGCGGCAGCTCCCGGCGGCCCATCGCGTAGCTTTCCTCCCGTGACCGACGGGCAGATCGCGGCCGACGACCCGCGGGCCGCGGACGTGCAGGGCCTGCTGGCGGCGCACCTCGCCTTCGCCCACGAGCAGACCCCGCTGGAGAACATCCACGCGCTGGACATCGAGGCCCTGCTGGACCCGGCCATCTCCTTCTTCAGCTACCGGGCAGGCGGGCAGCTGCTGGCCGTGGGCGCGCTCAAGCAGCTCGACGCGAGGCACGCGGAGATCAAGTCCATGCACACCGCCCAGGCCGCCCGCGGCCGCGGCATCGGCCGCGCGATGGTCACCCATCTGCTCGGCGTCGCCCGCGCCCGCGGCGTGCGGCAGGTGAGCCTGGAGACCGGGACGACGGCCGCATTCGCCCCGGCCCGGGCGCTGTACACCAGCGCCGGCTTCGTGCCCTGCGGGCCGTTCGGCAGCTACCAGCGGACCCCCGACAACACCTTCTTCACGCTCTGGCTGGACGGCAGCACCGCCTGACCGGCGGCCCTGGGCTGGGAAATTCGTTTGCCGGGCGGCCGCGCGCCCGGCTAGCGTCGAGCAGTTGCCCTCAAGAGTGCCTGGCAATAGGGCGCCGGGATAGGGAGCGGGCCATCCGCGCCCGGATGGCAAGGCGGAGGAGGAGCCGATAGCGGAGCTATCGGCGACGACGACAACGCCGCCAGCCGGGATGCGGGGGCACGCGAGCCCCGGCA
>JBLMWU010000254.1:0-16937 GCA_050257395.1 Gemmatimonadota bacterium
GCGACCAGGCGCTCGAGCACGGTGTCGACCTGGTCTTCCGGGATCCGGCGCAGCAGCCGCCGCCCGATGGCGGTGCGCTTGCCGAGGCCGCCGCCCACGGTCAGGTCGTAGGCCTCGATCCGCTCCTCCGCACCCTCGACCGTGGCGGTGGTGCCCTGCAGGCCGATCTCACCGACCCAGTGCTGGGCGCAGGCGTGCGGGCAGCCGTCCAGGTGGATGGACAGGTCCCCGATCTGCTCGCTCCCGAACCGGGTGGTGAGCCGCCCGAGGATGTCGTCGAGCTTGCCCTTGGTCTCGGCCACCGAGTAGTTGCAGAATCGGTGGCTGGTGCAGGCGATCGAGCGCGCGTAGGCGCGGCCCTTGCCGGGCGGCAGGCCCAGGCCGGCCAACCGGTCCTGCACCTCGCCCGCCCGCTCGGTGGGCACGTTGCCGAGGATGAAGTTCTGCTGGCGGGTGAACCTCAGGTCGGCGCCCAGCTCGCCGAGCAGCTCACCGAGCTGCTCCAGCATGCTGCCGGTGACCCGGCCGGCCGGGACGGGCACCCCGATGGTGGACAGGCCCGGCTGCCGCTGGGCGTGGACGCCCATGTGGTCGGCCTCGGCCGTTGGCCCGGGTACCGAGCCGTCCGCGAGCGGGCGGCCGAGCTGCTCCTCGATCTTGGCCCGCACGCCCTCGGGGCCGTAGTCGTCCATCATGAACTTGATCCGCGCCTTGGCCCGCGACACCCGGTAGCGCAGGTCCCGCTGCCAGGCGTTGGTGACCGCCTGCAGCACCTCGACCGCCTCGCCGACCGGGACGAACACGCCGACGTCGCGGGAGATCCGCGGGGTGTTCGCCATCCCGCCGCCCACCCGCAGCCCGAATCCGGGCTGGCCGTCCTTGACCGTGCCGACCAGGGCCACGTCGTGGATCTCTGGTGCGTTGCACTGGGCCGGGCACGCCGAGATCGTGTACTTGTGCTTGCGCGGGAGGTTTGGAGAACTCGGGCTTGCCCCAGAAGTGCTGCGCCGCCTCCTGGATGACCGGCATGACGTCGAACGGCTCCGCGGCGGTCAGCCCGGCGACCGGGCAGCCGGTGATGTTGCGCACGGTGTCGCCTTCGGCGCCGCAGGTGGTCAGGCCGGCGGCCTCGATGGCGGCGAGCACCTCCGGCAGCATCGACATATGCACCCAGTGCAGCTGGATGCCCTGGCGGGTGGTCAGCTCCGCCTCGTCCCTGCCGTACTCCCGGGAGATCGCCCCGAGCGCCTTCAGCTGCGCGGGCTGGACCAGGCCGCCCGCGATCTTGACCCGCACCATGAAGGTGCCGATCTTCGGCTTGTCATGGGCCAGGCCCCACCAGTGGAACCTGACCATCTCCTCTTCGGGGATGTCCTCGTATCCCCGCTCGATGAGCTCGGGGAGCTCATCAATGACGTGCATCGGGGGCCGTTCCTGCTTGAGGCGCTCGATGGAGTTGCGCCGCAGGACGAGATCCCAGTCGGGCGGGGGCCGGTCGGCACGGCGGGGCCGGGCAGGCGTGATGGTCACAGGTCCTCCAGCGGGCGGGAGAGCAACCCCAGCGGGCACGATGCAGGCCACGCTGAGCAGCGGAAGTCCGCCGTCACGTTGGGGAGACAGCTACAGGGAGAGAGCGAGAGAGATCAGCGGTCGCAGCAGACGGCACTAGGCCGGGGGCGGCGCGCATCGCGCGCTGCGGCAACACATGTAGCGGCAGGGGATCATGACCCCCACCAGGCCGCAGCACCGCGTACGTATCATCCGCAGCAGCCTAACCTGCGATTCCCGCAGGCACAATCAGGCCGCCCGGGTCCGCGGCGAGGGTCCCCCGGGGCCTGTGACCTGCATAACTGCCCAAACTGCCTGGCGAAATCCGTCGTCAGCCAGTACTCCGGCGACATGCGGAACACGACGTTGCGTGCGGCGTCAGCCTCGGTGGCCTGAATGTAGAAGTCCCCGAGTTCCTGGCCCAGGTAGCGATGGGCCAGGGCTCGGCGTTCGGCCAGGGCGGCTGGCTTGTCCATCTGGCGCACGGCCGGACGGTGCTGGCGCGCAGCCACCCGGCCACGCGCCAGCACCATCACCCACCCGCTGCCCGGATGGACTGCTACTTCTGTTTCGTCCCGAGGACGCCGTAGTTGTACATCCCGTAGTAGGCGTTGACGTTGACGTTGGTGAGGTCCGGACTGCGGTACAGGAGAGCCTTGGAGTAGACCGCCGGCAGCATCACCGCGTCCTTCATTACCTGCATGTCGATCTGCTGAGAGATGCTGGCCCGGGCGGAAGCGGTGGTAGCCGCCTCCAGCTGCAGGAACAGCTTGTTGACGGCCGGGTCGTTCTCCTCGGCAATGTTGGCGTTGCCGGCCGGCACGATCGACTTGCCGTCGAACAGGGCCCAGCCCCAGCCGTAGGCGTCCGGCCAGTCGGGACCCCAGCCGCCCGCTAGCAGGCCCAGGTCGTGCGAGTGCACGTAGTTCGGCACGCCGGCGAAGTTGCCGAAGTAGCTGGAGGCCGGGAAGCCCTTCAGGTTGGTCTTGATGCCCACTGCCGACAGGGACGCCTGCAGCGCCTGCGCCGAGGCCACCTCGCGCGGCCGGTCGCTGCGGTAGGCGATGGTGGTGCTGAACCCGTTGGGCTGGCCGCACAGCTGGAGTTGCTGCTTAGCCGCCGCGATGTCACCACCCGGCTTGGAAAGCGCGTTGTAGAGGTCGAACTTCGAGTACCCGATCACCGTCGGCGGCATCGCGGTGGAGGCGATGTTGCCGCCGTAGGGACCGCCGTAGGCGGTCTGCAGGTTGGTCTTGTTCGCCGCGTACTCGATGGCCATCCGGCAGTGCAGGTTGTCCAGCGGCTTCACCTTGGTGTTGAGGTAGTAGAACCACATGAAGCCATTGACCGGGTCATCCGAGCTCGCCTTGAGCGCCGGGGAGGACAAAATCCGGGCGCGGGCCGCCGCCTGGACGCCGCTGCCGGCCTGGTCCACCTGGATGTCACCGTTCAGCAGCCGGTTGTCGATGTCGTTGGCATTGACGTTCAGGTTGACGATGATCTTGCTGGCCAGCTGCTTTACCTGGGGGTCCCAGGAGGGGTTCCACTGCGGGTTGGGCACCAGCGTGTACTGCTTGTCGAGCTGGTAGCTGGCGAACTTGTACGGCCCGGTGGACATCGGGTGCTGCTGGTAGTTCGAGCCGGTGTCCTTGGCTGGCGGCACCGGGGCGGTCTGCGGGAACGCGACCACGTAGTTGAAGTCCGCGAACGGCTGGTTGAGGTGGAACACGATCGTCGCCGGGTCCGGCGTGTCGATCGCGGTCAGGCCCATCAGGTTCTTGGACCGGTCCTTGTATGGCCCAGGGTAGGTGGACGCGTTGCCGGCCAGCAGCGAGGTGAAGTAGCTCGGGCCGTTCGGGAGCACGGTCCGGTCGAAGGTGCGCTCGACCGCATACTTCACATCCTGCGAGGTGACGGGCGTGCCATCCTCGAACTTCACCCCGGGCTTGAGGTGGTACGTCCAGACCGTGTTATTCGCGCTCGGCGTGCCCAGCGAGGTCGCCAGGGCCGGGACGATCCCGCTCCCGCAGGCCCGGGCGCAGGACGCGTACGTGGTCAGCGGAGTCGCGTACAGCCTGCTGAAGTTCAGGTTGAACGCATAGTAGGTGTTCCCACCGTCGGTGGAGTCCGGGCCGCTGCTGTTGCCGTAGACGATCGTCCCGCCCTTGTGGCTGGACGGATTGACCACGCCGTTGGTCGCCACGTCGAAGCCCGCGGAACCGGTGGTCCCGCCACCGCCACCGCCCCCGCCGCACGCGGCGAGCACGAGCGCGGCGGCGCCGGCGAACGAGGCAAGGCCAATGGTCTTGCGTCTCATAGATATCGCGCCTCCTGTCGTATCGCAGGTGAACAAGAAGCTGGCGGCCTACCTAGTCAGGCCCCGCCAGCCCTCGCGATACATGGGGCGAGCGTGCGACAGCCATCGCCCGCAGGCTCGTCAGATCCGGACATGTGCCGTTTTGTCGCCGGACCGCGATCACCGCGAGCCAGGAACGCAACCTGGCCTGACCGGATGTGTCTTGCCGAGCAGCCCCGCAGCTGCTACACGGCCTGTTCCAGGGCTAGCAGTGGCGGTAGCTCATCACGCAGCAGCCCATAGGTGAGCGGCGGCGTAAGACCGCCATGGCCGCCAATCACGAGCTAGGGGACGGCTGGGTTCTGCTTTGAGCTGGCCGAGCGCCTGCCGCAGAGCTGGGTCTTCGGCCGGGAAGGCGTCAGGCTCGCCTGCCCTCAACGCGATGTAGTCGGCGGTGCTCGCGGTGACGCCAGGTACCGCCTGGAGAGACTCGGCCAACTGCTCGCGTGTCATGCTGCCGTCGAGGCGGAGGGTGCCCTGATCGTTGGCAGCGGCGAAGGACACGACGGATTGAGCCTGGTCGCTGGTCAGGCCAGCCGCCAGCAGGCTGGGTCCGGACTGAGCGAGGGTCGCGGGGGCGGGGAACACGTGCGTCAGGTGGGACGCCGCGAACGCAGGGGCTGGATGGCCGAGCCGGCACACGATCAGCGCCAAAACGGCGCTGGCAGCCTCGGCATGCAGCCACTGGCCGATGATGGCGGCAATACCGGCCTCGAAGGCGTCCCAGGCGCCGGGTACGCGGACTCCGGGGCGGGACTCAATGAGAGGCGCGAGCAGGCGGTCGGCCGCCAGCGACCGGACCGGTTCAGCCAGGTCGGCATCGAGGCACGCGATCTTGCGGGCCTGGGCTGCCACGTGCATCAGCGCTTCCCAGCGCGGCAGGCGAGCACGGAGATTCAGGTAATCGGGTCCGCCCGGAGAGAGCTCAATGAGGCCTGCGCCCCCGTTCACGGCGATGGTCCGCCGATACGTCCGCCCGTCGACGTGCTCGACACCAGGAACCGCCCGGGCGGCGAGGAACCTGATCATCGCATCCCAGTCGAGCGGGCCGGTGAACCACAGCCGGAGCGTGAGCCTGTCATCATCTGCCAGCCGGGTGGGAAGCCTGCGGAGCCGAACCTCGCTCGGCGTGCAGCCGAAGGCCCGCCTGAACTCCCGGTTGAACTGCCGGGCGCTGCCGTAACCAGAGGTGAACGCTACTTCCGTTATTGACAGATCCGTGTCATCCAGCAGCCGCCGCGCGAAGTGCGCGCGGCTTGACCGGGCGAGTTCGTCCGGAGTGACTCCAATGTGCCTCACAAACAGCCGGCGCAGGTGACGGCCCGACAGCCCGAGACGGCCGGCGAGTCCGGCCTCGGTTTTCTGGTCGAGTGCCCCGTCCACGATCAGCCGGACTCCACGGCAGACAAGCTCTGGTGCGGTTTGCGGGGCAGACTGAGGAAGCCGGTAGGGGCGGCACTCCAGGCATGGCCGCAGTCCGGCTGCCTCAGCCGAGGCGGCCACCGGGTGCCGTTCCTCAGTGGCATTGTTCGGGCCGCAGCCAGGGCGGCAGTAGAGGCCATAGCCGGGCGTTACGTAGACGTAGCTCACTTCTCCCAGTTACCGCGGCGGCTCCCAGAAGGCCAGACATATCTGGACATCACAGGTCGCAGTTCAGAAACGGCCCGGGCACCAGAAGGTCACATGGACCCGGCCAGCATCGCTGCCACCATGCTGACGGCTCCCCAGTCGGCAGCCGTCAGCCAGCCTGGCCGCGCAGCTTGCGGGCTGACCGGCCAGGCCTGGTCACAGCACCAGGCCTGGCGGCCAGACTCACGCAGAGTCCGCCGGGTGCTGGCGCGCTTCCCTAAGTTCTTCTTCTCGTTTGATGGCGTCCCGCAGCTTCTGCTTCGGGAGCTCAGCAGCCTGCTTCCGGAGTGCAGCAATCTGCTCCTGGTGTGCAGCAATCTGCTTTTTCAGGTCAGCAGTCTCCTCCTTCAGTTCGTTCTGCTGCTGGATGCGCAGATCCGCCGGGTGCTTCCCCTCGGCCCGGAGGCGCTCGTCATAGAGCCACTCCAGTTTCCGCTGGTCCCGGGTCAGCCACCTGCGCATTATGAACGCCGCGAAGAGGAGCATCGCAATCAGGACCGGAATTCCGGCCCCGGCGTCCTCACCGATCCAGCGTGGACCTGCGGGCAAATCCACTGTGAGCCGGGGAAGCAGAAGGGAGAGAACCCATCCTGCAAGGAGGAGGACGATGAAAAGCGCCCAGGGATAGCCATTCCCGCTTCCGTCGTTTCTGGCCACCAACCGGCCTCCCTCTTCACGGTCAGGTTCGGTCTGCACACCGCACGGTGTTCTCTCTTCCAGCACCGGGCAACAGCAGGCAGATGACATCGTGACCCGAACCCGCCGTATGCCGCCGGTCCGCGCGCTGGTGCAGCAAATTGCTTCACCGCGCTCCCCTTGAATTAACAGACGCGCAAGGGCCATCAACGGGTTACTACGCGGGAGCGCAATCCGCTGGCCGGCCGTTCAGTGGTACCAGTAGAGCCATGCCGGTGGCCCGGCGGCGGGGACCTTGCCACCGATCCACAGGAACACGATGGCGAGCCCGTCGGGATCACGCGTGGTGATGCCTTCGACTTCCGCGTCGCGGTGCCGCTGGTGCGGCACCTGCTGCCGGGTCAGGAGTTCCTCGGCGCTGTCCAGTTCAGCGGGGTCCATCGCACGCCACAGGACGCGCGTTATCCCGGCCTCGCCGACACCGTGCCGGGCGCCTCGCCGATCTCCCGGATCACCAGCGAGTCGGCGGGGGCCCGGTGGCCGTGCAGCACCGCCAGCGCGCCGTCGTTCCAGACGACCTCCAGCGCCAGCACGTCCCGGTAGAACGCCAGCGAGCGGTCGAGGTCGGCAACCTGCAGGTAGACACCGAACAGCCCGGGCAGCCGTGGTGTGCCGCCCGTCACCATCGGCTCGTTCCCCGGTTACCGGCGTGAGCGGCCCGCAGCGGGCCGGCAGCCCTCAGCAGGACGGCGCGGGGTGTGTGTCCTGTGCCCATGTTCTCTCCCTGGTCGGCACCTGGCCAGCCGGGGGGCTGCACCCGGGGACCTACCCGCTGGGCCTGCCGGCACGCACCCGGGTGAGGCTCGCCGCAACCCGCGGGCCGGGATCGGCGGCGACTGGTTACTGCGGCACCGGGGTAGGACAAATACCAGGTAGGAGTGCGTCCCAGACCTTTGACGCCAAGCGCGGCGGTAGTGCGGCACCGATGGCGGCGCCAGCACCTGGGGCGCACAGGGGATTCCCGCACTGGCGGTCCCCGCAGGCGAACGCAACTGAACGGCGATGAGGTCAGCCGCGGCCGTGCGTATCTGCCGTCAACCGGAAAACGGGGATCAACCGGACGGTGGGGTCTGGCCCTGAAAGCGGCTAACCGGGAGGGGATTACTGATGACTACTCGGCCGAATATCGTCCTCGTCCACGGCGCCTGGGCCGACGGCTCCAGCTGGAGCGCGGTCATCGAGCGCCTGCAGGCCGACGGCTACAAGGTCACCGCGCCCCAGTTCGGGGAGTCCTCGCTGGCGGGTGACGTTGGCCGGCTGCGCCAGGTGCTGGCGCGCCAGGACGGCCCGACCGTGGTCGCCGGTCACTCCTATGGCGGCCAGATCGTCACTGCCCTGGGCACGGACGCGCCGAACGTCGTCGGCCTGGTCTACATCGCGGGCTTCGGCCTGGATGAGGGCGAGTCGATCGGCCAGCTGCTGGAGCAGGGTCCCCCGACGCCGGCGCTGGAGCACCTGGACGTCGACGACCAGGGCTTCGCCTGGCTGCCCGAGGACGACTTCGTGAACCACTTCGCGGCGGACGTCGACCCGGTCAAGGCCCGGGTCATGCACGCGGCGCAGCAGCCGCTGTCGTGGTCCGCCGTGCAGGAGGTGATGGGCGTGCCGGCCTGGAAGTCACAGCCGTCCTGGTTCATGGTCGCCGACGGCGATCAGACCATCCCGCCCGATGCCGAGCGCCAGTTCGCCGCCCGCATGAACGCCACCACCGTCGAAGTCGCCTCCAACCACGTGGCGATGGTCTCCCACCCCGAGGAGGTGGTGCAGCTCATCGAGAACGCCGCCGAGACCGTCCTGGCCGCGTAGGCCGCCGGGCGGGCGGGCATCCGCAGGAAGGGCCTACCACCGCGCGTCCTCCGGGCACAGGTAGGTGAACGCCCTGCCGACATCCGAACCCTGGTAGAGGTTGTGCAGGTCGTCCTGCAGGACGTGCGCGAGGTGGTCGTGCTCGCCGGTCGAGACCGTCAGGTCCCGGTCGAGCGTCACGGCGCGGAAGCGCCAGCCCTCGGGGAGGTCGAGCCGGCTGCCGAGCTGGGCGAGGGCGTCCTCGCCCGGGACCGGGTCCTGGTGCCGGGCGGAGGACTCCATGATGAACACCTCGCCGTCAGGCTCGTCGAGCAGGTAGACCTCGCTGCCCTCGCTGAAGGTGAAGGTGCTGTTGCGGTAGATGTAGCCGGGCGAGTAGCTGTCCCGGACCGTGGCCTGCTTCATGGCTGCCGCGCCTGCCACGCCCATCCAGGTACCGGTGATGCTGCCGAAGGTCCTGTCGTCTCCGGCTTCCCAGACATCGAGCCGGTCGAACATCCAGTGCCTGACCGGGTTGAGCCAGGCGCTCAGCGCCCCGTTTTCGCGCGCGACGGTGGCGGCGTCGAGTGCCTCGACCTGCCCGGGTTCCGGGTCGCACGCGCCGGTGGTGTTCCAGATGTTCGCGATGGCGTTGTCCTGGCTGGTGCCGGTGATCAGGCCCACTTCGCAGAACCGGTAGCCGCGCATGCCCGGCAGGTGGAGCTCCCGGCCGGGGACCAGGTGCTCGTCGCGAGCCGCTGCCATGCGCTGCTCCAGGCTGGCTTCGGTCATGGCAGTCCCCCCATCGCTGACTTCCGCACATGCGTCTTTTCGTTCCACCGTAGGACGCCCGCCGTCCCCTCCCCGAGCCTGGGGGGCGGACCGTCACGCCCGGCGGCGCGGCGTAAAGTCGCAGGTGAGATGCCATAAGCGGGCAGACGGCCGGTCTGGGGTGAGGAGGGTCCAGGAATGAAGATCGCTGTCATCGGCGGGACCGGGCTCATCGGGTCACAGGTAGTCAAGATCCTCAACGCGAGCGGGCACGAGGCGGTGCCGCATTCGCCGTCCACCGGCCTGGACCTGCTCAGCGGCCAGGGCCTGGCCGAGGCGCTGGACGGGGCCGGCGTCGTCGTCAACCTGACGAACTCGCCGACCTTCGACGACGCCTCACCCGCGTTCTTCCAGCAGACGATGGACAACCTGCTCGCCGCCGCCAGCGCCGCCGGCGTCGGCCACGCCGTCATCCTCTCGATCGTGGGCGCCGACCGGGTGCCCGGCCTGGTCTACTACCGCGCCAAGGTGCTGCAGGAAGACATTCTCAAGGCCGGCCCCGTGCCGTACTCCATCGTCCGCGCCACCCAGTTCTTCGAGTTCATGGACACGACGGTGTTCGAGACCGCCGACGAGAACACCGTCCGGCTGCCCGCCACGCTCGTCCAGCCCATCGCCTCCGCTGACGTCGCCCAGGCTGTTGCCGGTGTCATTCCCGGCGCGCCGCTGCAGGGCACCCGCAGCACCGCCGGCCCCGAGGTCTTCAAGCTCGACGAGCTGGGCAAGATCACCCTCGCCGCCCACGATGACCATCGCACCGTCGTCACCGACAACAGCGCGGGCGTGTTCGCCGCCGCCTCAGGCGAAGCGCTCCTCCCCCGGGACGGCGCCGTCATCGCCAAGACCACCTACCGGGAGTGGCTCGCGGCGTGAGCCCGGCCGGCTGTCACGGCGGCCACGGAACGGGCCGGCCGGTGATCGCCGCCAGCCGGTCGATGGCGGGTGCGTCATCCCGGATCGGCTGCGCGTCGGCGAATCGCCCCGCGCGCGGCTGGCCGGGCAGCTGGGCCTGGACGAACGTGAGCGCCTGCTCGGCGAGATCGGCGGGCAGTTCGGCCCCAACGCCGGTCGCCTGGACGAGGTCCCACCCGTGCGTGAGCAGGTCCGCGATGCGCCACTGCAGCCGCTCCGCGCCGGTGGCAGAGCCGAGCGGCGTCGCCTGGCTCCGCTCCAGCACCCCCGGGCGGGCAGCGGCGGCCTGCAGCGCCGCGGCGGATTGCCGGAAGGCCCCGGCTGGATCCGCGCCGAGGCGGTCGGTGCCGCGCTCGGGCATCGGGCCGTCCTCGAACATGGCCACGAACACGAGGTTCATCCCGACCAGATGACTGACCACCTCCCGCACGTTCCACTCCGTGCACGGAGTCGGCGCCGGCCACTGGCTGTCATCTATCCGGCCTATCAGGTCGCCCACGGCTGCCGAAGCGCGCGCGAGACCGTCGAGGATCGCAGAATCTGTCACCCGGCGAGGCTACGACACGGCCGGTCTGGCACCACACTCGTTTTCGGCCGGAACTCACGGGCGCCAGCGGCCCTCGGCAGCTGAATACCTGGGTGGCTACAGGCCGAACCGGGCGTGCCGCACGGCTTCGGCCGCCGCAGCGGGCCCGCTCACCTCGACCTGTGCCGCGTCCTGCCGGCCGAACAGGTAGAGCAGGAGCTCCCCCGGGGGCCCGGCGATGCGGGCGGCCGGTTCGCCGCGCCGGGCCTGGACGGTCCTGGCGGTCCCCGCCCACTGGAGCTCAAGGCCCGCGCCGCGCAGCCGCCGCGCGAGGAACCAGGGCGCGCGGCGGACGTTGCGCCACAGGGCCTCGTCCAGTGCCTGTTCGTTCGCCCGCGGAGCACGGCCGTTGGCCCGGCGGACGTCCTCGTGGTGAACGAAGAACTCGTTGAGGCTCGCGAGCTCGCGCACCCAGCCGATGCGGAAGAAGCCCGGCGGCGGCCCCGACCGGAGGGTCGCGATGAGCCACCCGAAGTCCCGCAGCGCCAGCGCTCTCTGCCGCCGTTCCGCCAGGCGGCCCCACGCACCGGGCAGGACCAGCCCGGGACCGGCGAGGGGGTCGCGTTCGCGGAGGATGAGGTGCGCGGCCAGATCGCGGGCCGTCCACGGCGCCAGGAGAGTCGGTGCGTCAGGACCGAGTTCGCCGAGCAGGTCGCACAGCTGTGCCCGCTCCGCGGCGTCGAAGAACGCACCGCCCATGTCGCCGGAGTGTAGCCAGCATCCTGCGGGGCTACTGGACATCGAGACCTGCGAGGGCGCGGCGACCATCGGCCTGGAACTGGCAGACACCACGCCGGTCCGCTGACCCGCCGCCCGGCGTGATCAGAAGCTGGATCCGCGGCCCTTGGTCCGGGGTCTGCCCGGCCGGGCATGCTTACTGTGGCGGGACAGCCGGGACGCCCGGCCACAGGACGCGGCCACGGGACGGGGAGCGCTGATGGGATGGTCGCCGTGAGCTCCAGTGAGGCGGAGCTTGCCGGCAGCGGGGCAACCGGCCCGGAAGGCACGCGGGGACGGCTGCGGCGGGCGCTGGCCAGCCTGCGGCCAGCCTGGTCCACCCCGGCGGCGCTGCGCGCGGTGCGGGCCACGATCGTCGTGCCCGGCATGTTCGCCCTGGCCTACGAGGTCATCGGCGATCTGCAGATGGCCACGTTCGCGGCGTTCGGCGGGTTCGCCACGCTGGTGCTGGCGGCGTTCGGCGGCCGCCGCCGCGACAAGGCACTGGCCCACCTCGGCCTGGCCCTGGCCGGGAGCGTGCTGATCGTGATCGGCACCGCTGTGAACGCCTCGGTCGCCGTGGCCACGATCGTGACCCTGCCGGTGGTGTTCGCCGTCCTGTTCGCCGGCATCGCCGGGCCGAACGTCGCCGCCGGGGGCACGGCGGCCCTGCTCGCCTACGTGCTCCCGGCCGCCTCGCCCGGCACCCTGGCGATGGTCCCGTCCCGGCTGGCCGGGTGGTGGCTGGCGAGCGTGGTGGGCACCGGTGCGGTGCTGCTGCTGTCGCCGCGCCCGCCCGGCGACCGGCTGCGCGCCGCTGTCGCGGCGAGCGCCAGCGCCCTGGCCGCGCAGCTGGACGCGGGCCTGCGCGGGGAGGGCACCGCCGGCAGCCGGGAGGCGTCGATCGCCGCCAAGCACCGGCTGATGTCGGCGTTCGCCGAGACGCCCTACCGCCCGACCGGCCTGACCGTCGCCGATCAGGCGCTCGCCAGCCTGGTCGAGCTGCTGGAGTGGGCCACCACGGTCATCTGCGAGAGCCTGAGTGAGTACGAGGATCTGCGCCCGGTGCCCGCCGTGGAGCGGGACCTGTTCGCGGCGACCAGGGACGCGCTGGGCGGGGTGGCGGCCCTGCTCGAGGGCGGCCAGGCCCAGCCTGACGCCGCGCGGCTGCAGGCGGCGCTGGACGCGAGCATGCTGGCACTGCGGCGGATGCCCGCCGGTGACGGCCAGTTCGCCGACGCGGTGCACCTGTCGTTCCACGCCCGCACCGTGGGGCTGGCGGCGCGCACCGCGGTCGCCGACGCGCTGATCGCGGCCAGGAGGGCCGACCCGGACACGATCGCCGAGAGCGCCCGGCGCTGGTACGGGATGCCCGCGGACGCGGCAGGCCCGCAGCGGCAGCTGGGCCTGCTCGCCGCCGCCAGCGGGGCTGCCTGGCGGCATGCCAGCCTGCGCTCGGCCTGGTTCGTGAACAGCGTGCGCGGCGCGGCGGCGCTGGCGGCCGCGGTCCTGGTGGCGGACCTCGGCGGCGTGCAGCACGGGTTCTGGGTGGTCCTCGGCACCTTGTCGGTCCTGCGCACCAGCGCGTCGGCCACGGGTGCCACCGCGCTGCGCGCGCTGGCCGGCACGGTCGCCGGTTTCGTCATCGGTGCCGCGCTCATGCTGGCCATCGGCACCGGCCCGATCGGGCTGTGGGTCGCGCTGCCGATGGCGGTGCTCTTCGCGGCCTACGCACCCGGCACGCTGCCGTTCGCGGTCGGGCAGGCGGCGTTCACGGTGGTCGTCTCGGTCCTGTACAACCTGCTGGTGCCCATCGGCTGGCAGATCGGCGTGGTGCGGATCGAGGATGTGGCGATCGGCTGCGCGGTCAGCGTCGCGGTCGGCGTGCTGTTCTGGCCCCGCGGCGCGAGCGCGGTCGTCGCCGACAGCCTGGCCGACACCTTCCGGGAGACCGGGCGCTACTTCGCGCAGTCGGTGAACTGGGCGCTCGGGCTGCGCACCGCCACGCCCGACCCGTCCCGGGCGGTCACCACCGAGCTGCGGCTGGACGACGGGCTGCGCGGCCTGCTCACCGAGCAGGGCACCAAGCACCTGGCCACGCAGGATCTGTGGCGGCTGCTCGGCGGCACCGTCCGGCTGCGGCTCACCGCGCAGTCCCTGGCTGGCCTGCCGTCCCCGGATGCCGAGCCGGACCTGGCCAGCGAGACGCTCAGCGGCCAGGCCGCCCGGCTGGCGGGCTGGTTCGACGACGTGGCCGACCAGCTGGCCCGCCCCAGCCGGCTGCCGCCGGACCAGGCCCGGGCCGGGACGCCGGCCGCGCCCGCCCTCGCCGTGCCCGCCCTGTCGGCCGTGGCCGCCAGCGCCACGGCCCAGACCCTGCCGTGCACGCTGTGGGTCGAGCAGCACCTGCAGCACCTGCAGCCGAGCCTGCAGGCGCTGATCGGGCCGGTGACCGAGATCGCCCGGCTGCGGCGCACGCCGTGGTGGCGGTAAAGGAACGGCCTGGCGCCCGGCGGGCGCCGCTCGGGTGCCCGGTCCCTGCGTGATTTCCTGTGCGCGCCGCCGCCTGACTCTACAGTTGGCGAGTGGAGACCGATAAGCCCCTTTTGATGGGCTCTGTACCACCTTTGGTGGTGCGATTCCAGGGCTCTGACCGGAGCCTGCCGGCCGGGCCGGCTTACCTGGTTGGCCGCGACCCCCAGGCTGCCGTTGTGGCCGAGGACACCCGGGTGTCCTGGCATCACGCCGTGCTCAGGCTGGAGGGCAGCCGCTGGGTGCTGGCCGACAACGGCAGCACCAACGGCATCTACACCGGCGGCCAGCGGGTGGACCGCATCGAGATCGACGGGGACTGCCTGGTCCGGCTCGGCCACCCGGCAGACGGGCCGCTGCTGGCCTGCTCGGTGCTTCCGGGAGCCCGGCAGGCGGCGGCCGGGCAGCCGGCTGCCCCGGTGGCGGTCAAGCCATCCGCCGTAGGTCAGTCCACGCAGGGCCGCACGCCCCTCCCGCCGCCCCGGGAGCCGAGCGCGGTGCGGGACCTGCCCGCCACCGTGCTGCGGATCGGCCGGGCAGCGGGCAGCGACATCGTCGTCGACGACCTGTCCGTGTCCCGCCACCACGCCGAGCTGCGCCATGCGGACGGCGGCTACCAGATAGCCGACCTGGGCAGCTTCAACGGCACGTTCGTCAACGGCCAGCGCGTGATCCTGGCGCCGCTGGCCGAGGGCGACCTCGTCGGCATCGGGTCCACGACCTTCCGGCTGACCGGCCGGGAACTCCAGGAGTTCGCCGCCACCGGCGACGTCTCGCTGGTGGCGCGGGACCTGACGGTCCGGGTGCCGGGCGGGAAGGTGCTGCTGGACCGGGTGAGCTTCCCGCTGGGTGAGCGCTGCCTGCTGGGGATCATCGGCCCCAGCGGCGCGGGCAAGTCAACACTGCTGGGTGCGCTGACGGGCATGCGGCCCGCGGGCGAGGGCAGCGTGCTCTACGACAACCGCGACCTGTATGCGGACTACGCGGAGCTGCGGCACCGGATCGGGCTGGTCCCGCAGGAAGACATCCTGCATGCCGAGCTGACTCCGCGCCGCGCCCTCAGGTACGCGGCGGAGCTGCGCTTCCCCGACGACACCAGCAAGGCGGAGCGTGAGCGCCGGGTGGACGAGGTGCTCGGCGAGCTCTCCCTCACCGCGCACGCCGACACCCGGACCAGCAAGCTGTCGGGCGGCCAGCGCAAGCGGGTCAACGTGGCCCTGGAGCTGATGACCAAGCCGTCGCTGCTGTTCCTGGACGAGCCCACCTCCGGCCTGGATCCCGGGCTGGACAAGTCGCTGATGCAGATGCTGTCGGGGCTCGCGCACGACGGGCGCACGGTCGTCGTGGTCACCCACAGCGTCGACAACCTGGGCATCTGCGACCGGCTGCTGGTGCTGGCGCCCGGCGGCCGGGTGGCGTACTTCGGCCCGCCCGCCGACGGCCTGAGGCACTTCGGCAAAGCCTCCTGGGCCGAGGTGTTCCAGGCGATCAACGACGAGCCGGGCCGGGACTGGGCCGGGGACTTCCAGCGCTCCCCCTGGCAGGCTCAGTACGTGGCCGCGGGCCTGGACGGCCAGGCGCCATCGGCCGGGCAGCGGCAGGCCCCGCCCGCGCCGCCGTCCAGGAACCGGCTGGCGCAGTTCAGCACCCTGTCCCGGCGCTACCTGTCGGTGATCGCCTCGGACCGGGTCTACCTGGCGATGCTGATCGGCGCCCCGTTCGTGCTGGGTGCGTTCGCGCGCGCCATACCCGCCAGGAACGGGCTGGCCCCCGGCCCGGCGACGCCGGGGCAGCACGCGGGCTCCATGGCCCCGGCCGCCTCGGTGCTCCTGCTGCTGGCATTCGGTGCCTGCTTCGCAGGCGCGTTCATCTCCATCCGGGAGCTGGTCAAGGAGCGGGCCATCTACAGCCGGGAACGGGCCACCGGTCTCTCACCCGCCTCCTACCTGTTCTCCAAGCTGGTGGTGCTCGCCCTGTTCAGCGGTTTCCAGGCGGCCGTGATCGTGGTCCTGGGCCTGCTCGGCCGCAAGCTGCCCGCGACCGGATCGCTGCTCACCTCGTTCCCCCTGGCGGAGATGGTCGCGGCCATCGCCGTGCTGGCGGTGGTGTCCATGGTGCTGGGCCTGCTGGTGTCCGCGTCGGTCAGCACGTCCGAGCGGACCATGCCGCTGCTGATGGTCTTCGCGGTGGTGGAGGTGGTCTTCTGCGGGGGGCTGTTCCCGATCGGCGGCAAGGCGGGGGTGGAGGAGATCTCCTGGCTGTCGCCGTCGCGGTGGGGGTTCGCCGGCACGGCATCCACCGCCTCGCTGAACAAGCTCATCCCCGCGGCGCCGGGCAGCACGGGCGACGCACTGTGGCAGCACAGCGCGCACACCTGGCTGCTGGACATGGGCGCACTGACCGCGCTCGGGGTGGTGTTCGCCGTCCTCGCCTGGCGGCAGCTCGCCCGCCAGGGCCCGCGCCGCAAGGCCGCGTGAGGGAATCTGGCACGGCCGGTAGCTGAGGAGCCCGCCCGCGCGGGCCCGCGTGACAAGAACGCCTGGCCGCGCGCCGATCACAGTGAACGGCGACGGCTTTGTGCATGCCAGGGCGCCGCCCGCAGCCGCCGCCGGATGAAGGTGATCGTGTGCCGAGCGTCTTTGCCCTAGCCCTCGCCTGGATTGTCCCGGGCATCCTCCTGCCTGGCCCCGCGGCCAGCCCGGTACCCGGTCCCCGCCCCTACTCGGCCCCGCCGTTCGCGGCGCAGTGCCACTGGCACCGGTACGGCGACGGGGTGGCACCGCCGCTCAGCCTGATCGGCCAGGAGCCGCTGTGCGTCGAGTACAGCAAGCGTGACATCACGGCCACCAACGGCGGTGCCATCCGGTTCGCGCTGGCCGAGCCGGCCCGGTTCGTGATCGCCGTCCCGGCCTGCGAGTACTGGCAGCGGGACCACTGGCGGTTCCGCATCAGCCCGGGCGAGCGGCCCTACGTCACCTGGGACGGCAGCTACTGGTTCGACAAGCGCCGCGGCGAGGCCGGGGCGCGGCTGGCCAGCTTCACCGTCGCCGGCCGGCCCGCGGGCATCGGCGACGCCGTCGCCGCGCTGCGCCCGCTGTCCCCTGGCCTGGCCGCCGCCCTCGCCGCCTACGGCACCCGGCCGGGCGAGTCCGGGATGACGGCCGCCCTGCCGGGAGGGCTTGCGTGCCAGAGCTGACCGTGAGCCGGCGGCAGCTGCTGGTCGGGCTGAGCGCGGCGCTGGTGCTGCTGCAGGCCGGGGCCGCGGCGCCGCCCGCCGCGGCCGCGGCCAGCCTCGACCCGGTCACCCGGGACACGCTGGAGGCGTTCGCCGACACGATTGTGCCC